>JAFGFO010000239.1 GCA_016931085.1 Thermoflexales bacterium | reverse complement strand
GGCGCAGCACGATTATCTGCTCGTGCTGCCCGCTGACGCGCACGTGCTGCTTTTCGCGCTCATAATCTAGCAGGGCCAGAGACAGGCCCTTGTCCACTCCCATGCGCTGCAAGTTGGCGCACAGCACCCGGTTGAGCACGTCCATAAAGCGCACCGGGTCGTACAGGCCACTCGTCAATAGCGTGCGGACGGCGGTCTGCACCATCAGCATCACCACCCCGCTTTCCAGCCCGTGGCCGGTCACGTCGCCGATGCCGATCTTGACCCGGCCGTTTTGGTGCAGCACGTCATAGTAATCGCCGCCCACCTCGTCGGCCGGCTGCATAAAGCCGGCAATGTCCAGGCCCTCGACCTGCGCCAGTTCTTCCTGGCCGGGCAAGAGCATCTGCTGTAAGCGGCGCGTCACCTCGAGTTCGGCCTCCATGCGCAGGTTTTCGGCTTGCAAACGCGCGTTCAGTGCCGCGACCTCGGCGTTGGCCGCTCGCAACTGCTCGGCGCGCTCTTGCAACTGCCGGGCTTGAGCCTGGATGCGCAAGTGCGTTGTCACGCGCGCCAACAACTCGCGCTGCTGCACCGGCTTGGTGACGTAATCGACCGCCCCGGCCTCAAAGCCTTTGACCTTGTCGTCTTCGCTGGCCAGCGCTGTCAGGAAAATGATCGGGATCTCGGCCGTCGCTTTGTCCTGCTTGAGCCGTTGGCAAACTTCAAAGCCATCCATGTCTGGCATCATGACGTCCAACAAGATGAGATCCGGCCGCGGGCGATACTCGGTTGCCAAGCTGATCGCTCTTGGCCCGTTGCTGGCAATCAGCACCTTGAATGCAAAATCCTTGAGATAATTGACGACCACCTTGAGATTGGTGACGTTGTCGTCGACGACTAGAATGGTGTAATCTTGTGAGCTGATCGTGTCCAGGTAGCCCATATCACACCTCGCGCACGTTGCGTGGAGCGTTTGAATACTTGCTGATAAATGCAATCGCTTGTTCGTCGTGAAAGTCGGCCGCCATTTGCCGCAATTTTTCGGCAAAGGAGGTGTACTCGGGATGGGTGCGGGCCAATTCGCCAGCTTGTTCTTCGAGTTCTAGCAGGTCGCCTCGCCCGGCCAGATTGAGCAAGGCTTGCAGGATGTCTGGCGGCGGGGGAATGATTTCGGCCGGCTCACGGGCGGACTCGGGCTCGGCAGCTAGCTCGACTTCCTCACTATACACCCACGTTATGCCCAGGTACTCTTTCACCGCCGCCAGCAGCTTGGGCAACGCGACAGGCTTTTCCAGGAAGGCATCGCAGCCCGCCAACTGCACCTTGTGCTGGTCTTGCTCAAAGACACTGGCCGACGCGCCCAAGATGGGCGTTCGCGCCAGTTCCGGGATCTGCCGGATGCGCTGCACGGCCTCAAAGCCGGTCATCCCTGGCATGATCATGTCCATGACGATGAGGTCGGGCCGCAGCTCTTGCGCCAACCGGATGGCGTCCGCGCCGTTATCGGTCTCCACTACCTCAAAACCTAGTGGAGCCAGGATGTGCAACATCACCGAGCGATTGTGGGCCTTGTCGTCCACCACCAGCACTTTACGCGGCGCGCCCGCGTAACCGACGATTTCGCGCCAGGACGCTGCCCGCTCTGCAGTGATTGCGCCTTGTGCTTCTGGCAGCAGCACCTGGAACCAGAAGGTACTTCCCTGGCCGAGCGTGCTTTGAACGTGCAACTCGCCGCCCAGCAATTCCACCAGCCGCCGCGTGATGGACAAGCCCAGCCCCGTGCCCTCGCTCATCTTGCGTGCGTTCCCTGCTTGCTCGAAGGGGCGAAAGATCTTGTCCAAATCCTCTGGCGCGATGCCCACGCCGGTATCCACCACCTCAAAGCGCACGCGGTAGGCGCTTCCCTGCGCTGCCACCTCGCGTGCCAGGCCTTGCACCCGCATGGTCACGCTGCCCTCATCCGTAAACTTGACCGCGTTGCTGAGCAGGTTGATGAGCACCTGGCGCAGCCGTTTGTCGTCGGCGTGGGCTGTCTCCGGCAGCGGTGGCACATCGTGCAAGGCAAAGCCCAGCCCCTTGTCCTGCGCTCGCACGCGTATGATGCCCGCCACCCCGTTGAGGAAATCCAGGAATTTAAAGTCGCGTGGGGCCAGTTCCAATTTGCCGGCCTCGATCTTGGAGAGGTCGAGAATGTCGTTGATGAGGGTGAGCAGATGTTCGCCGCTCTGTTGGATAACGTTGAGGCCATCTTTTTGCAGTGGGGTGAGGTCTTTGCCGCGCTTGAGGATTTGGGCGTAGCCCAGAATGCCATTGAGTGGCGTGCGCAATTCGTGGCTCATGCTGGACAGAAACTCGCTCTTGGCCCGGTTGGCCCGCTCGGCTGCATGCCAAGCGTCCTCGGCCGCAGAGCGGGCTTCCTGGGCAGCCATGTACAGGCGGGCGTTGGCGATGGCATTGGCGAGTTGGCCAGCCATGGTCAGCATAACGGTAATATCGTCCTGGCTGAAGGCGTCCAGGCGCTCGCTCTGCACCGTCAGCGCGCCGATGACCTCGCCGCGCGTGATGAGCGGCAGCGCCATCTCTGAGCGAGTCTTGGGCAGCCAGGGGTTCTTGAAGCGCACCGCCTCCCGCTCCACATCGAGCGCAATGCGCGCTTGCCGGTGTGCCACGCACCAGCCAATCATCGAGGTGTCCTCGACTGCCAGTTTGTGCTGGCCGGCCAGCATTTTCCGGCCTGCCTCACCTGTGCCAGCGCGCAGCCAGGCGTATTCGCCAGCCTCGTCGACCAAAAAGACCCCGGCGTAGTACAGGTCAAAGCCGTCGCGAATCAGATCAACCGACGTGGTCAGCAGTTTTTCTTCGGCAAGGACCTCGCTGGCAGCCCGGGATACTTCGGCGGCGGTCTGGAGCTGCACGGCGCGATGCTCCAGTCTGGCCATCAATTGCTCGCGCTCGGTCACGTCCCGGCAAAAGGCCAGCACCCCCCAGATCCTGCCCTCCGTGTCGCGCATGGGCGTTTTGATCGAGTGAAAATAGTGAATCTGACCATCAACCACCACCGGGTCGCCGCGATAGGCATGGGGCTGGCCGCTTTCCATAATCATCTGATCGTGGGTCCAGAAGCCGCGCAGACCTCTCGCCGGATCACCCTTGACCTGCTCTTCGCTAAAGCCAATCTCGAGATCGGTTTTACCGATAAAGTCCTGGGGGTTTAGAGAGAGCGAGTTCGCATAACCCTGGTTGACCAAGCGGTACCGATGCGCCTGGTCCTTGATAAAGATCCAATCGGGCGTTGCGTCGATGATGGCGCACAGCATGTGCTCTGACTCCTGGGCTTTGGCCAACATGGCATGGCTCTGCTCGAGCAGGTTCGTGTTTTGGATCGCGATGGCGATTTGGCCCGCCAGCCCCAGCAGCATGACCTGGTCCTCTCGAGTGAGGGCGCCGGCTACGTCACTCTGTACATCCAGCACGCCCAGCATTTTGTCCCGCAGCTTGATGGGCACCGCCAGTTCCCCTTGAGTGTCAGGCAAGTAGAGGCAGCTCACCCAACGGGGGTCCTGGCTCACATCGGAAGCCAGCAGAGGCCGCCCGGTGGAAGCCGTCGTACCCACGATGCCCTGGCCGTATGGCTGATTGTACCCGGCGGCCTTCATCTTTTCTCCAACGTCGCCGTAGCCTTCGGCAAGAACCATCGTCCGCGACCCGGGATCAACAAAGATCTGGACGTGGGAATAGCCAAAACGTTCTTTGACCAGGCTCACCACGCGGCGGTACAATTCGTCCAGGGCCGGCGCGCTGGCAATCTCCTGGGCCACCTCGGTGATGATGTGCACCTGTTGTGCGTAGCGCTCCAGGGAGTCTTGGATTTGACGTTCCAGTTGCTTGCGCCCGGTGATGTCCTCCAGGCTGCCCGCGTAGTACAGCACCCGGCCAGCGGCATCCCGCACGGCTAGAGCCGTGTCCCTGACCCAGATCATGGCCCCATCGTGCCGGCGGACTTGCGTTTCAACATCACGCACAATCCCTTCGCGCTCCATCAGGGCCTGCCACTGCTTGCGAATTTGCGGGTCTGGGTACAATTCAGCCACGTTGGTGGCCAACAAGGTTTTTCGATCTGGATAGCCGAGCATTTGTACGAGGGCCGGGCTGACGGCGAGAAAGCAACCTTCCGGCGTGGTGCGGTAAACACTCATGAAAGTACCTTCCACAAGATCATCACACGTCTCGCCCCGCCGCATCGATTTTGTCCGCTTGCGCTCGATCCGACCGGGCACGAGCTCAGCGCCATTTGTGACTTGTTCACCCAGTTTGCTTCTCATAGTTTCTCTCTTTGGACGATGTCAAGACGCGAGATTCTAGCTCAAACCGGCTAAAGCCTCTCGTCCAGAATGTGTCTCCGACAGGCCCTATAACTATGATAGCATATAGCTTGTGTTTTGTCTGTAGGAAAGTGGAGACAAATTTGTAGGAAAATGAAGACAATCATCAGAATCGTCAGGCACATATCTATCTGTTATTCTTGCCGGACTAGAGTCCGGTGGTCGGATATCCGCCGCGCGATCCAATAAGCGCTGCTTGGTGAACCACTTGGCTTTTTTCTTCCCTAACAAATCGACTTGTACACAAAAGTTCGACTCGCCGTGTCCTCTTTAATATGAACACAGACGCTTCGCGCACGGATGAACACAGGTAATGGGCTATCGGAATAGCCCGATATAAAAATCCGGGCTCTTTGGGATTTCGCGTGGTGACCCGACAGGGTAGGGGCGAACCTACGTGTTCGCCCAGGGCGGACACATAGGTCTGCCCCTACACCACGGCAATTCCCCAAGACCCAAAATCCGTAAAACCTGTGTTCATCTGTGTCCCAGAAAAGAAATGGGAAACTTTTGTTGTATAGAGCTTGTTCCATTCCGATACACAAGCGAGAACGGTCACTCACAGCGGAGTGCCCATCCTCGCCTTTCTCTTGGCCAAAGCCATGCTGCCATAAGAAGGTCAATACAACCCGCTCGTACAAATTGTCTCTGTTTTCCTACAAAATTGTCTCCACTTTCCTACAGACAAAACACGCGCCATCCGCTATAATGACATCAAGTGGATGGACGGAAACTCCCCACCTACCGAATGTCAGAATGTTGCAGCGCTTGACAAAGCAAGCAAACTGTATTACAATTCGATTATCGATAATATATAATCGATAAGCGATGCACGATAGCGAGAAAGCGGGATTTGTGCGGTAAACCAACTGATTCTTGAGATGAGGTTTTACGATCAAATGAAACGCGAGAGCCTGCGTCCCACCAGTTATGGGCCTACGCTCCGGCTCGGAAAGGAGGTGACGAGAGAAAAATTTGATGGCTTGAATTTATCTATGTGTGCAATCCAAATCCAAAACTAACCAAAGGAGAAAAGAATCATGAACGCACCAAGTTTGAAAGCGCTAGCGCTGCTCATAACCGCAGTGATCTTATTATCGCTGGTTGCCGCCTGCGGCGCGCCAGCCTCGACGCCCGTGCCGCCCACTGCAGTTCCATCGACACAAGCCGCCGAGCCAACCAAGGCCGCCGAGCCGGTCGAGTTGCGGATGGCCTGGTGGGGCTCGCAGGATCGGCATGACCGCACCATCAAGGCGATCGAATTGTACGAGAAGCAACACCCCAACGTCAAGATCACCTATGAATTTTCCGGTTGGAATGACTACTGGACCAAATTGACCACGATGGCTGCCGGCGGCAATTTGCCGGATATCATGCAGCAAGACTATGCCTACATTAGCGATTGGACTAATCGTGGATTGCTTGCCCCACTCGACGACTATGCCAAGAGCGGTGTCCTCAACTTTGCCGATGTATCGCCATCGTATCTGGATGGAGGCCGCGTCAACGGCAACCTGATGGGCGTCAATATCGGCGCAAACTCGATGGCGATTGCTTTGGACGTCGATGCTTTCAAAGCGGCCGGCGTTGACCTGCCAGCAGGCAACTGGACGTTGGCTGACTATGAAAAAATCGCTATGGCTTTGCACGACAAACTGAACATCTTGGGCGATGGCGCCAGCTTGTGGGATGAGCAACATTGGGGCGCACTCTATCTATCCGCGGGTACCTGGCGGTATGCTCCCGACGGCGCCGCGTTAGGATATGCGGACGACAAGGTCCTGGCAGACTATTTCGCGATGCTCTTGCGGTTAATCAAAGCCGGCGCGATCCCTTCCCGCGACGTTGAACTGAGCGAATATGATACGCTCACGAAAGGGATTGAAGTCCAGCCCATGATAACCGGGAAAGCCGCGATGTCCTATGTATGGAGTAACCAGATCATCGCAGTTTGGAAGGCGGCTGGTGACACGCGCAACTTTGTCATGGTCCCGTTGCCAAGAGTGGTGGGCGGCAAGTCCGCTAACTATCTCAAGCCAGGCCAGTTCCTCAGTGTTACATCGCATTCCAAGCACCCCAAAGAAGCCACGGCGTTCATTGACTGGTTCACCAATTCCGTCGAATGCAATGAAATCCTGATGGCAGAGCGCGGCGTCCCGGTTTCGTCCAAAGTGCGCGATGCGTTGAAACCCCAGTTGGGTAAATCGCAACTCGAGATGTTCAACTACATCGATCGTGTGGGCAAGGATGTTCAACCCGTGCCCCCTGCCGATCCGCCTGGACATACGGACATTGTCAAAAATGTCTGGTATCCACAGGTCGTGGACCCAGTGGCGTACGGCAAGATCACGCCGGAAGAGGGGGTGGCCACCTTGCGGGAACAAGCCACTACCATTTTGGCTAAGAATAAAAAGTGATGTAGCATTCTGACGTACGGCAAAGGAATGTTGGGAGGGCGTAGCGACCGGCTGGGTGTCAGCCCGTCGTTACGTCCTCCACCTGGTCGAGAAAAATGGCAACCTTCAAGCGAGGCAATTCATGATTGACACCAAGCCCATCGCTGTTAGTGGCACCGAAAAAAGACAGATTGCCCCCAAGTGGGGGGCGCGCCGGCTGAGAAAGAGCGGCGCGCGGCAGGACAGTCTAGTCGGATATTTGTTCATCGCGCCGTGGCTGATCGGTTTTTTTGCCTTCACGCTTGTTCCTATTTTGGCCTCCTTATATTTGGCCTTCACCGATTATGATATCTTGACCGCGCCGACCTGGGCGGGCTGGGCGAATTTTCGAAGAATGTTCTTCGCTGACCCCAGGTTCTGGAAGGCGGTCCGAGCGACTTTTTTCTTTGTCACGATCGCAGTGCCCTTGCGGCTGCTTTGCGCGATGGCGGTGGCAATGCTCTTGAATACCTGGCGCAAAGGGGTTAGCGTCTACCGGGCCATTTACTACGCGCCATCGGTAGTGGGTGGGAGCGTGGCTGTAGCGGTGATGTGGCGACAGATTTTCGGTCGCGAGGGCATCGTCAACGCCCTGACCGCGCTATTTGGCATTCAGCCGGTGACCTGGCTCGGCAATCCGGAAACCGCGATCTGGACACTGATCATTTTAGCCGTCTGGCAGTTTGGCTCTCCCATGTTGATCTTCTTGGCGGGATTGCGGCAAATTCCGACTGAATTGTACGAAGCCGCCGAGATCGACGGCGCCGGAGCATGGGGCAAGTTTATCGAAATCACACTGCCGATGCTTTCGCCAGTCATTTTGTTTAACCTGGTCATGCAGACCATCAGCGGCTTTATGGTCTTTACGCAAGCGTTCATCGTGACCAGTGGGGGCCCCTTGGACTCGACGCTGTTCTACGCGCTTTATCTCTACACCAGAGCGTTTAGTGATTTCCAAATGGGCTATGCTTCGGCGATGGCCTGGCTCCTGTTGTTGGTCGTGGCATTCTTTACGGCCCTGGTTTTCAAGTCATCCTCGGCATGGGTGTTTTACGAATCGAAGGAAGGAGAATAGATATGGCCCAGAAAAGGAAACAAAGAGATCCCCTCCGTACGGTGATCTACCACACGGCGGTCATTGGCTTTGGTTTTGTGATGATCTATCCGGTGTTGTGGCTATTTGCTAGTTCGTTCAAAGGCCCCTCGGAGATTTGGACGAATATCGGGTCGTTGATTCCCAAAGGGTTTACGTTCGAGAATTACATCGACGGCTGGGCAGGTTTTGGCGGGATTACCTTTTCCACATTCTATCTCAATTCGTTCATCTATGCTGGCGTGGGAACGATTGGCGCCGTACTCTCTTCCGCCGTCGTCGCCTACGGATTCAGCCGCATCCGATTCTTGGGCCGAGGTTTTTGGTTTACGTGCATGTTGATGACGCTGATGCTGCCGATCCAGGTTCAGATCATTCCGCAGTACATCATGTTCAGCAAGCTCAAACTGATTAACACGTTCTATCCTTTGCTGCTCCCCAAGTTCTGCGGGCAAGCCTTCTTTATTTTTCTGATCATGCAGTTCATTCGGGGTATCCCCAGAGAATTGGACGAAGCGGCGGAAATTGACGGGTGCGGTCGCGTCGGTATCTTTTTCCGAATTATCTTGCCCCTGATCAAACCCGCGATGATTACGTCGGCGATCTTTTCGTTCTATTGGTCGTGGGAAGACTTTTTGCTTCCCCTGGTGTATTTGAACGCACCGAAACTTTATACCATCTCGCTGGCGTTGCGGTCGTTCGCTGATCCTTCCGCCAGCACTCCCTGGGGCGAGATCTTTGCCATGTCGGCCTTGTCGTTGGTGCCGGTCTTTGTCATCTTCGTTGCGTTCCAACGGTACCTGGTTCAAGGCATTGCGACTACAGGCTTGAAAGGATGATGACTCAGAAGGTTGAAGGTTATACGACGTGTACCTTCAGCCTTTAACCTGCAACTTATTTTCTTAGGAGCACCCTCTATGCGTATAACCAATCCCGCTAATGTCCGTTTGGAAGACAGTTCACTCACATCGTCAACGCTTGCATTTTCTGGGGAGCGCGGCGAGCGCTTCCAGCTCAGCGTGCTGGCCGACGATCTGGTCCGCGTGCAGATGTTCCCCAACGGCCAGCCCCGTTTTCCACGCACGTGGCTGGTGGTTGGCAAGGAGGGCGATGTCCCGTGCGAAGGCCGTTGGCGCGACGACCTTTCGCCGTTTCCATTGCCGGCGTTCGAGCACACGATCCAAGATGGCTCGATTCAGGTGCGGACCCGGCAATTGCGGCTAGAGATTTCGCTTGGCAGTTTTGCGATCAACTGGTTTGACGCTGGCGGCCATTCCATCGCCTCCGATCTCGCCGGGCGAGCCTACGTCTACGACCGCGCCGGCGCCGGCGTGTGGCATTATTTGGAACATCACGCGGACGAGCATTATTTCGGCTTTGGCGAGCGCGGCGGCGAGCTGGACAAGGTTGGCCGGCGGATGCGGATGCTCAATCTCGATGCGTTCGGCTACGACGCCGAAAAAACCGATCCGTTGTACAAGCATTTTCCGTTTTACATCACCTTCGTCCCCGACACGCAAACAGCCTATGGGCTGTTCTACGACAACCTGGCGACGAGCGTGTTTGAGATGGGCGGCGAGCTGGACGCTTATCATAGGCCTTATCGCTACTACCAGGCCGACGACGGCGATATCGACTATTACTTGATCTACGGTCCCAGCCTCGAGCAGGTCGTCGAAAAATTCTCCGCGCTCACCGGCCGTCCGATCTTGCCGCCGCGCTGGTCGCTCGGCTATCTTGGCTCGACGATGTCGTACACCGAAGCGCCCGATGCGCACGCGCAACTCCAGCGTTTCATCGAATTGTGTGACGAACACCACATTCCATGCGATTTATTCCACCTATCCTCCGGTTACACGCTCGATGAAAACGGAAAGCGCAATGTGTTCACCTGGGATCGAAATCGAATTCCCGATCCGAAAGCGATGGTGGAAAATTTTGGGCGCGCCGGCATCAAGCTAACGTCCAATATCAAACCCGCCTTGTTGTTGACGCACCCCCGTTACGCCGAGGTGGCTGCCTTTGGCGGATTCATCCAACAAGCCGACCGTGATGCGCCGGAGATTGTCGCCTTCTGGGGCGGGCCGGCCTCGTATCTCGATTTTACCAACCCGCGGACGCGTGAGTGGTGGAAGCGAAACGTGCGCGAGCAGCTTTTGGAGGTTGGCATCGTTTCAACCTGGAACGACAATAACGAGTTTGAGCTCTGGGACGACGACGCGCGCTGCGCCGGCTTTGGGGAGCCGTTTCGGATTTCGCACGCGCGGCCCCTGCAAACGCTGCTCATGACGCGCGCCTCGTATGAAGCGCAAAAAGAGTGCCGGCCCGATGAGCGCCCTTATTTGATTTCACGCTCGGGTTGTCCCGGCATTCAGCGCTACGCCCAAACCTGGTCGGGCGATAACGTTTCAAATTGGGAAACGCTCACATACAACATTCCGATGGGGTTGGGCTTGTCGTTATCCGGCGCGCCGAACACGGGGCACGACGTGGGCGGGTTTGGCGGCCATGCGCCGTCGCCGGAATTGTTCGTGCGCTGGGTGCAGAACGGCGTCTT
>JAFGFO010000238.1 GCA_016931085.1 Thermoflexales bacterium | reverse complement strand
CTCAAGAGTGAGAGGGGCTCGTCAAGAGTATCGTCACTCCAGGCAAACGAATGAAGAGGAATGGCCGTGAGAATCAAACTCGCAGGGTCGTTTATTGTGTGTGTGGGCATGGCGGCAGCCATGCTTTTTCTTTTTAACGGCACGCTGCTGGCCGGCCAGCTCACAGCAGCCAACGCCGCTCCAGCCGATGAGCTGCACGTCTGCTCCAGCGACTGCCCGTATTCGTCCGTGCAGGCCGCCGTGGACGCTGCCAACGAGGGCGACGTGATCAAGGTCGCCGCCGGCGCCTACACCAGCGTGAGCGCCCGTGATGGCCTCACCCAGGTGGTCTATCTCGACAAGGCGGTCACTATCCAGGGCGGCTACACCACCACCAACTGGACCACACCCGACCCCGAGACCAATATCACTACCCTGGACGCGCAAGGGCAGGGGCGCGTGCTCTATATCAGTGTGGATGGTATTCCCACCATCGCCGGGCTGCACATCACCGGCGGCAATGCGTCGAACCAGGGCCGCGGCGAGGTTGGCGGCGGGATCTATGCTGAGATAGAGATGCAAATTGCCCCGGAGACCATCATCGCGAACAACACCATCTACAGCAACACCGCCTACGATGGCGGCGGGGTTTATCTCGATCAAGGCGCCGGCTTTGCCCTCCGCGGGAACACCATCGTCTCGAATACGGCCGAGCGTGCCGGCGGCGGGATGGCCGCCCGCAATATTGTCATTACGCTGATCGACAACGTCTTTGCCGCCAACAGAGCCTCCCTCGGCGGAGGGCTGGACGTGGAATATGGCGCCGATGCCGTCCTACAAGGCAACACCTTCCGCGCCAACAGCGCCGGATCGGCCGGCGGCGGCGTGTATGTCTTTGACAGCACGGCCAAGTTCGACACGAACGCCGTCGTCTCCAATACGGCCCAACGCGGCGGCGGGCTGGCGATATTCGGACGTGGGAATTGGCGGGACAGTGCTTGGGTCAACACGCTCGTCGCCGACAACCAGGCCAGCATCGAGGGGACTGGAATCTATATTTCAGGCGCTCCCCTCCACCTGTGGCACACCACCCTGGCCAGCAACAGCGGCGGGGACGGCAGCGGGGTGACCATCGGCAACTGGAACCCCTGGTCGACGTCGGGAAGCTCGACGGTGGACATGCGCAACACGATCGTGGCGAGCCAGGGCACGGGACTGCGCATCACCGACGGCAGCGCGGTCGCTATCGACAGCATCCTCTGGCACAGCACACCCATCACCGTTTCTGGGACACTCGTGTCGGTGCAGAACCAGATCACGGGCGACCCGGATTTTCTGGACGCCGGCGGTGGAGACTATCACCTCGGCGCGGCGTCTGCCGCCCGTGACGCTGGTATCGTTACAGGGACGCCAAAGGATATGGATGGCCAGGTGCGGCCGATGGGTTTCGGCTACGACCTGGGCGCGGATGAATACTCGGAAGCGGCGCTGAGCCTGGTCAAAGGCCCCTCCCTGGTGGGGGCAAACGTGGAGGAGTTGGTGACTTATACCATCGTGGTGACCAGCAGCGGCTCGCGGGACACGAGCGGGATCGTGCTCACCGACACGCTGGACGCCTTGCAGCGGGCGACCCTGGTCGACTCGCCCTTGGGGAACTGCGCGATAGAGGATGTGGGTTGGGGCGGCGCGGTTGTATGCACCCCCGGCGCGCTGAATAGCGGCGAGTCCCTCACCATCTCGCTCACCGCGCAAGTGTCGGCCACGGCGCCCCTGGGGCAGGCCATGACCAACACCCTCACCGCGCGGGCCAACGAGGCCGCTAACAGCACCCAGGCGACTGTCTTTGCCCAGGACTGCCACGTGCACATTGGGGATAACGCCACGGAATACACGTCCGTTCAGGCGGCGGTGGACGCCGCCGATCCCGGCGCGCTGGTCAAGGTGGCCGGGACGTGTATGGGCGTACACGGGCGCGAAGGCGCGCGCCAGCAGGTGCACCTGGAATGGAAGAGCATCAGCATCCAGGGCGGCTACACGACCACGGGTTGGACGACGCCCGACCCCGAGGCCCACCCTACCACGCTCGATGCGCGCGGGCTGGGGCGCGTGTTCTACATCTATCAACCCCCCGTCGCCGACACCACCCTGATCGATGGCTTGCGCATCACCGGCGGGAACGCCTACGGGCAAATGGGGGGGCACGACCCGTTTGCCAGGGAGGAGAGCAGCGGCGGCGGCGTGTATATCTTTGGCGGGGGGGAGAATTTCACGCTGTCGCACAATCGCATCTTGAACAACACCGCTGCCAAGGGTGGGGGCGGGATGTACACCAGCTTCACCGAGGGCCATACGTTCATCGGCAACACCTTCGCGGGCAACCGTACGTTGGAGGGTGGCGGTGGGTTGTTGGTGCATGCCGGGTGGGCGATCCTGGCCGACAATGTCTTTGATTCGAACAGCGCCGAGGTCGGCGGCGGGTTCGCGGCCGGTGGGGCCGCCGGCGCCAACTTTACCCGCGACACCTTCGTCGGCAACAGCGCCCGTTCGTTCGGCGGTGGGTTGGCACTGGAGACAGGGTCCGTCCTGAGCGCGACGTCGATCCTGTCGAATACGGCGCAGTACGGCGGCGGGATCGCCTTCTACGAGCGGAGCAATCCCTGGGACACTTCTGTCACCCTGATCAACACCGTCATCGCCGGCAACCAGGCCAGCCTGGAGGGCGCGGGGATGTTTATCACGCCGGATAAAACCGTCTATATGCTGCAAACCACCCTGGCCCGCAACGGCGGCGGGGACGGCAGCGGCGTGACCCTGGGTTGGTATGACTGGCAGGGGCCAGGGACCTCGACCGTGGTCATGACCAACACCATCGTGGCCAGCCAAACTGTGGGCGTTCGTGTCACTGGCAGCAGCACGGCCACCGTCAACGGTGTCCTCTGGCATGCTACGCCTGTCACCGTTTCTCAATCGCCTTCGGCCACAGTGTCGGTGCAAAACCAGATCACGGGCGACCCGGCCTTCCTGGCCGGTGGGGACTATCACATCGGCGCGGCCTCGGCCGCCCGTGACGCCGGGGTAGATAGTGGCGTGATGGTGGATAGAGATGGGCAGTTACGGCCAATGGGCCTGGGCTGGGACCTCGGCACGGATGAGTACCCGGCGCCGGCGTTGAGTGTCAGCAAGCAGCCGTCCGCCGCGTTCGTGAACCGAGGCCAGGTGATGAGCTATACCCTCGGCGTGACCAATATCGGGCTGGGGAGTGCGGACGCGACTGGGGTGGTGCTCACCGACACGCTGGACAACTGGCAGCGGATTGCTGGCGCTCCAGCGGGAAACTGCGCCATCACCAACCCCGGCTGGGGAGGCGCGGTCGTGTGTGCCGTCGGCACGCTGAGCAGCGGCGCGAGCGCGACGATCACACTCACGGTCGAGGTGTCTGGCACTGTACCCTTGGGGCAAGCGATGGTGAACACGGCCGTGGCGCGGGCCAACGAGGCGCGCAGCAGCACGGCCCAGGCCACCATCTATGCTCAGAATTGCCACGTGCGTATCGGTGATGCTGCGACGGAATACGCTTCGGTTCAAACGGCGGTGGACGCCGCCAGTGAGGGCGATGTGGTCAAGGTGGCCGGAACCTGCCTGGGGGTTGGCGAGCGGGCCGGGCTGCGCCAGCAGGTCTACCTGGACAAGAGCCTCACTGTGCGCGGCGGTTACACGACGATAAACTGGGTTACGCCCGACCCGGAGGCGAACCCCACCACGCTGGACGCGATGGGCGAGGGACGCGTGTTCTACGTCACTGGCCCTTCGGTCAGCCCGACGATCGAGGGGCTGCGCCTCACCGGCGGCGACGCGGCCGGGTTGGGCGGCGTCGAGTGGGGCTGGGACGCCGGTGGAGGGCTGTACGTCGTCAGCGCCACGGCCACGATCAGCAACACCTGGATCTATTTCAACATCGCCGGTGAGGAGTTTACCTTGGGCGGCGGCGTGTTCTTGCAGAACAGCGATAGCACACTATCCGGGAACACCATCTTTAGCAATACAGCCAGGTATGGCGGTGGGATTCTAACGCTTTCCAGTCCCGCTGCGTTGAGCAACAACAGCATCATGTCGAACACGGCCATCAAGGGCGGCGGCGGGGCGGCCCTATGGGGCGGCGCCATTGTGGTCAGCGGCAACACGATCAGGGGTAACACTGCCCATGAGATCGGTGGGGGACTATCGGTGGGAGCGCCCGGCTCCAGGCTGATCAACAATATCGTCGCCGATAATTTTGCCGAAGCCTTAGGCAGCGGGCTGTACATTGACGGCTCGGCCCAGTTCTGGCACACGACCGTGGCCCGCAACACCACCGGCGGTGACGGCGACGGCAGCGGCATCTATGTGACCACGGGTGCCGAGCCCATCAGCGTTGCTTTCACCAACACCATCCTGGCGCAGCAGGGTGTGGGCATCAGCGTCACCGCCGGCAACACCGTCACGGTCAATGGCATTCTCTGGTATGCCACCCCCATCACCGTCTCTCAATCGCCTTCGGCCATGGTGGAGGTGCAGAACCAGTATATGGGCGACCCGGCTTTCCTGGATAACGCCGATTACCATATCAACGCCACGTCGGCTGCCATCGACCGGGGCGTGAACGCGGGAGTATTGACGGATATCGATGGGGATGCCCGGCCACAGGGAAGTGGTTTTGATCTTGGAGCAGACGAGTACGTGATCCCCACGAAGCCTGTCACTGGCCTTGGCCCCATCACGTTTGAACCACTCCCCATCACGATCACGGTCGAACATCGCGGCCCGGGCGACTGCCTGAGCGAGATTGGGGTGCAGCAGTTCGACGAGAATCACCCGCAGGCTGCCACGGACAATTTCAAGACCGGGCGCTACTGGTATATCACGCAGTCCGCTTGCCAGCCTGGCGAGGTCTTTACCGTCACGCTCACCGTCTCGCTGGGGTCTGTGCCGGCCGACGATCTCGACAAGCTGTGCTGGTGGACGGACGAGGGCTGGGACTGTGGCGAGCAAGCTGATCATACCGTCACTGCGGCCACCATTACCCGCGCCAACGTGCACAAATTCTCGACCTGGACGGTAGCCTACAGGACCGGCCCGACCGCCGTCAGGCTGCGCTCGTTGGCCAACGTGGCCGGATTCAACCTGGTCTCGCTGGGAGTGGCACTGGTTGTCGGCGTGTTGGGCGCGGGATGGATCCGCGCTGGCGCGAGTAGCAAGCGCAAGAAGTAGGGCACAGTTTAGGCTTGCCCAAATCGGGTGCAGGGGTTACAATATCCTTGTCGTAACTATTCAGGCAGGTACATTTTT
>JAFGFO010000029.1 GCA_016931085.1 Thermoflexales bacterium | reverse complement strand
GCCCAGCTCGAGCGTATCCAGCAGCTCTACCCGGCCGCCTTTCCGCACCAAGATCACCTGCTCGTGCTGGCCACTCAGCCGCATGCGTCCCACGTGGTAATCGAGCACGGCCTTGGTGCACGACGAGACGGGCCGGGATCAGGATTCTTTCCGGCACAGATGCCTGTTCCATCACATTCTTGAGGGCACCCACAGACCGCCGGCCCTGCTCGTACAAGGGAGCGGCGGCCGAGGTGATCGGTGGAATGGCGCATTGGGCTTCAGGAGAATTGTTGAAGCCCACGAGCGCCAGATCATCGGGAACGCGAATGCCGCGGTTGTGCAGGGCTTCCAGGGCGGCCAAGGCCGTGAGGTCGCTGCTGGCCACAATCGCGTCCACGTCCTGGCGGGGGCGCAGCCCGCGCTCGTCCAGGAACAGCGCCACGGCGCGCTCGCCGCTCTCACTCTGCCAGTCCCAAGCCGGCGTGACGAGCGCCGGGTCGAACGGGATCCCATAGTGCGCCAACGCCTCCAGGTAGGCGCGGTAGCGTTCCTCGGCGATGGGATGAGCTGGCCCGCGAATGAACGCGAGACGGCGGCAGCCGTGCGTCTCGACCAGGTGCGCGACAAGCTCTCGCATCCCCTGGTTATTGTCTGCTACCACCACCGGATGGCCGGCCACCGCTCGGCTCACTGTCACAATCGGCAGCGGACGATAGCGGGCGTGGATGGCCTCCAGTTCTCGATCAGAACTGCTCAACGTGAGGCCCCAGGCTACTACCCCCGAACAGATCTCGGGCGTGACCAGCTTGTAGATGATATTGGCAGGGGCCAGATTGCCTTGTGGCATTGCTGGCTGAGGCCCAATGTTTCCGCCCGCAAAGCCAATCAGGTTCAAGTCGTGCTCTTGGGCCCCGGCCACCACGCCCGACCATATCGCCATCGGCGTCGTGCCGACCGCCACCTCTGAAGCCAGGTAGGCCATCGTCGGACGCTTTGCCGTGCGATGGGCTTGTTCTGCCCGCACGGTGATATCTGGTGTTACATCGCTCATCGTCATGCACTCCAATATTCTTATATTACTGGATATTGGCAAAATTGCAACATGGCGTCCCACCACGGCTGGTGCCAAGTCAGCGCCGTAGGTTAGCTTGGGCGCTTTTGCACCAGGTGTGTTTTGTCCACCACCTGTGTTCTCTAGTCCACCTCCAGAATTGTATAATGAACGTGGAAGTGCTTTCCCGGTTCGATACGCCGCAGGCAGTGAGGTTATAGGCGACTTTTAGGAGGAAAAGAATAACGATGATTAAAAGTTTCTATTGAGCGACAAGAAAAGCCGGTAACTATGAATGTGGAAAACCATCTAAAACTTATTAAGGAGAAAGGAAAATGGCTAACAAAAAGTTGAATCGGCGTGAGTTTCTGCGGGCAGGCGCGCTCGCCGCCGCCGAGCTGGTGGCCGACATCGAGCGGCGCGAACTGCATCTCTCCACCGGCTTTGTCGGCGCGCCTTATCTGCCGCACGTCCTCAGCCACAACGAGCAACTCGACACCGCCTATGCGCTCCTGTTTCAGATAAGCTGGCCTGCCTGGCTCTACGCGGTGACGCATGGGGCGACCACCGTCTGGGAGCGCTGGGACGGCTGGACCGAGGAAAACGGCTTTCAGGATCCCGTCATGAACTCATTCAACCACTATGCTTATGGCGCCATCGGTGACTGGTTATACCGGGTGGTTGCCGGAATTGAACTTGATCCTGACACACCCGGCTACAAGCGCATCCTTATCCAACCCCAACCGGGTGGGGGGCTAAGCTACGCCAGCGCCAGTCTCGACTCGATGTATGGCAGGATCGAGTCAAAGTGGACGCTTGGTGATGATGCTTTTCAAGTGGCTGTGACCATCCCGCCCAACACAGAGGGTAATGTCCATTTGCCGGCTCAATCGGTTGAGGATATCACCGAGCAGGGACAGGTTTTGAACCAAGTAGAAGGTGTCCGTGAGATTCAGCAGGAAGGGGAGACGGTTATCATTATCTTGGGTTCTGGTCATTACCACTTTAGCGTCAACATGGGCTATGGCGCTATCCGAAAATAGCTAACGAGAGCAAGCTATGAGCGCAGGCCAATCGAATGAGCGTCCAGTTCTCAGGCTTCTTGCACCAACATCACCCTTTCCGCCGCAGGCTCTTGCACCAGGCGATTTTTCTCCACCTTTTGTGTCCCCTAATCCACCTCCAAAGCCATATAATACATAGTGGCAGCAGCGCTCCAGTTCAATACTCTTTGCGGGCGGTGAGGCCATATACTGACTCAGGAGAAACAGAGTAAAGATGGCTAAAAGGGTAGACCCAGGCATGTCTATTGACCCTCAGGTATTATGTAGGAAAGCCAACGAAATTCGCCGGCGCAACCTGATCATGATCCACGAAGCCGGCAGCGGTCATATTGGCGGGGATCTCTCCGCCGCCGATATCCTGACGACCCTTTACTTTGGCGGGGTGCTGAAGGTCGATCCACAACACCCCCACACGCCCGATCGCGATCGGTTCTTTATGAGCAAGGGACATTGCTCTGGACTGTTGTACACCACCCTGGCCTTGGCCGGCTTTTTCCCAGAGGACGAGCTGCACACCTTTATGCGCCCCCTCTCGCGGCTGAACGGCCATCCCAGCAACCACGTCCCAGGGGTGGAGGCCAACACTGGAGCTTTGGGACACGGGCTGCCCATCGCTGTCGGCGCGGCATTGGCGGCCACGCTAGACAATGCCGCCTGGCGGGTCTTTGTCCTTACGGGTGACGGCGAATTGCAGGAAGGCAGCAATTGGGAGGCTGCCATGGCGGCTGCCCAGTTC
>JAFGFO010000237.1 GCA_016931085.1 Thermoflexales bacterium | reverse complement strand
GCGCAAAAGCTCCGGGTTCTCGTCCAGCAGGCGCACGGCCAGCATGAGCAAATCGTCAAAGTCGACCGCGTTGTTTTCGACCAGCAAGGCCTGGTAGCGCTCGTACACACGCCGGGTGATCTCGTCAGCGTAGCTGCGGGCCTGGTAGATTTCGGGGCCGATCAGCTCGTTCTTGGCGGAGCTGATCTTGTTCAACTGGCCAGACGGCTTGTATTTTTTGTCGTCTATGTCCAATGCCTTGAGCGCCTGCTTGACCAACGCCTCCTGGTCCGCACTGTCGTAAATGACAAAGCCGCGCTCTAGCCCGATGTGCGGCGCGTCGCGGCGCAGCCAACGCGCGCACGTCGCGTGAAACGTGCCCAGCATCAGGTCGGCCACCCGCGCGCCCCCCAGGACTTTTTCCAGGCGCGAGCGCATCTCGCGGGCGGCCTTGTTGGTAAATGTGACGGCCAGGATGTGGTAGGGCGCGATGTTGTGCACGCCGACCAAGTAGGCCACGCGTTGGGTCAGCACACGCGTCTTGCCAGAGCCTGGCCCGGCCAATACCAACACCGGTCCATCGGGCGCTTCGACGGCCTGGCGTTGTTGGGGATTGAGTCCTTCGAGCAAATCCATCTTTTCAAACCGACAATTGTAGAGACGCAGCATGCTGCGTCTCTATCTTTGGGCAGTCAGGCGGAGGGGGTGGGATTTGAACCCACGGAGCATTGCTGCTCATGCGATTTCGAGTCGCACGCACTCGGCCGGACTATGCGACCCCTCCAAGTACCCTGGACTATACTGGCAATGGCTGTTTTTGTCAAGCCGCTGCTACTTTAGGATGGACACTTGCATTTTTGTCATTATGCTATATACTATGCAATTGTATTTGAATACAATCGCAATAGTCTGTAGCGTGTAAGACCTAGTAAAGAGAAAAAGGAGATTCGATGGACTCGAGCACAATGTCTTCGCTTTATCAGGAGGAAGAAGAGCCTCCTCCAGATCTTGCGTCTATCCTGGTCATGTACAGCGTGGTGGAAACACCCCAACGTGGTGAGGCCCGCGATATCGTGACTGACTTGGAAACGACAGAGACCGCACATTCTATCGCAGATGGGCTGGGTGTGCTGGAGTGCGGGGTGACGATGGCCCCCGTGCGATGTGAACAGGATATACCGAAGGTAGTCGAGGGGCTAGATCCGCGGACGACGCTGATCTTTAACCTGTGCGAGACATTGGGCGGCAGGTCGAGCGACGAATCGACAGTGCCACGTTGGCTGGATCGCTTGGGCTTTAGCTATTCCGGCGCGACGGCCAACACCTTAGACGAGTGCCTGGACAAGAGCTGCACCAAGGCGCGCCTGTCCAAGCTGGGCGTCCCCACCGCTTCCTACCAGCTATTTCATCACCCGCAGGAGCCTGTGCGTGTCCCACTGCCGGCCATCGTCAAGCCGGTGGCCGAGGATTGCAGCTTGGGGATCACGCGCGATTCGGTCGTATGGGACGAGCCAGCCTTGCGGCGGCAGGTGGCGTATATCCTGGACACTTATCGGCAGCCGGCGCTGGTGGAAATGTTCCTGGACGGGCGCGAGTTTAACGTGGGCGTGTGGGGAAATGGCACGACGCATGTCTTGCCTATCGCCGAGATTGACTTTTCAGCCTGGCCGGAGCACGACCTGCGCGTGGTCAACTTTGACGCCAAGTGGAACGAGGACTCGCGGGAGTATTGGAGCATGCCGGTGTTGTGCCCGGCCCCGATTCCCAGTCCATTGGCCAGACGCATCCGCCGGACGGCCTTGGCAGCCTACCAGGCCATGGGCTGCCGTGACTATGCCCGCGTAGATATGCGCGAAAAGGACGGCATGCCCTACGTGCTCGAGGTCAACCCCAACCCGTGCCTGGCAACGGACGGCGGCTTTGCCAACGCCGCCCGCGTGGCCGGTTATGATTACCCCCGCATGGCGAGCCAGATCGCCACGTGGGCATGGTGGCGGTCCTGGCACGCGCACTAGAAATCTTGGAAACCGAGTTTTTCTTGAAAACCCGGTTTCTGAGGCTCGGAGGCGCCAAGCGCTTATGTGTTCTTCTTCGAATTTTACATCTCAACTTGACATTGCCCCGACCCGCCCGGAGGAAGTCGATGCGATTCGGGCTATCATCCGCGGTGTTGGGGCATTTGACGACGAGGAAGTGATGATAGGCGACGAGCTGGTGCGCGAGTATCTCAGCCGGGGAGCGCTGGCCAGCGGCTACACTTTTCTCTCGTGCCGTTCGGACGGGCGCGTGCTAGGCTTTGCCTGCTATGGCCCGCGCGCGCTGACACACGGCAACACCTTTGACCTGTATTGGATAGCTGTCGACAAGAGCGCCCAGGGGCGCGGTGCCGGCGGAGCGCTGCTGCAGCGAGTGGCCCAGGCGGTACAGGCTATGGGCGGGCGCTTGATCATCGCCGAGACCTCGGGCCGGGCTGACTATTTGCCGACGCGCCGCTTTTATGAAACACATGGCTACGAGCGAGCAGCGACCATCCCCGACTTTTACGCGCCGGGCGATGACCTGGTCGTGTACGTTCAGCGCCTGCCGGCTGGCTCCATGCCGGGCGAGCACCTGGTATGAGCGAGAGGAGGCATTCTTGGTGTCCTTTGCTAAAAGTTGTGGCTAATAGTCACCGAAATTCATTCGAAGGAGAGATGTGATGGCAACTGGAGTCAAAGTTGCAGTGTTGGCCAATCTAAAAAAGAACGCCCCCCATTTCCCTGGCGAAGCGGAGGACGTATGGTCCGACCTGGATTCTGAAGAAACGATAGAGGCGCTGCTGAATGCGATCCGCATGGGTGGACACGAGGCCGTGTTTTACGAGAGCGACATCACGCTGATCGACAAGCTGCGTGCTGATCGCCCCGATATCTGCTTCAACATGAGCGAGGGACATTGGGGCGACTCGCGCGAGGCCCAAGTGCCGGCCTTGTTGGAAATGTTGCGCATCCCGTACACCGGCAGCAAGGTGATGGCGCTGTCGCTGTCGCTCGACAAGTCGATGGCCAAGCGTATCCTGTCCTGGCACGATTTACCCACGCCAGCCTGGCAGACGATCGAGCGGGTGGATGAGCCTTTAGACGACGACCTCGTCTTTCCCCTGTTCGTCAAGCCCAGCCGCGAGGGCACCGGCATGGGGGTCACCGCCCACTCGATTTGCCATACTGAGGAAGAAATGCGCCAGCAAGTGCACATCATTCACCACAAGTACAAGCAGCCGGCGCTGGTCGAGCGCTTCATCGAGGGGCGGGAAGTGACCGTCGGTATGGTGGGGAACCTGGTCGGACCGGTGGCGCGCCGCATTCCTAACGACGAAGATGACCCGAGGGTGACCTTTGGCTTGCACTTTTTGCCGCCGTTGGAGGTGGACCTGGCGCCCTTTGAGAAAGAGGAGGGTGGTATCTACAGCAGCCGGCTCAAGTCGCAAATCCCGGAACAATTGAGCTATCTCTGCCCGGCGCCGCTGAACGAAGAGCAGCTCGCCCAACTCAATTGGCTGGCGGCGGCGGTGTTCCGCGTGACAGATTGTCTCGACGTGGCCCGTGTGGACTTTCGCTTGAACAAGCACGAGGACGACCAGCCCTACATCCTGGAAATCAACCCGCTGCCTGGCATGAACCCGGAAATCAGCGACTTGTGCATCGAGGCCCAGGCAGTCGGCATCAGCCACCCGCAACTGGTCAACATGGTTCTCGACGCGGCCCTCAAGCGCTACGGGGTGCTGTCGCTGCGTAGCTACCACGTCCCGTAGTGGGTTTCCGGTCGGCAGGTTTCAGGTTCCAGGTTGCAGCTTAGCGGATGCGCACGTCCCCGCTGCCGCCGTCGAGCTCGATCGTGACGGAATCGCCCGCCTGGGAAAACTCGTCACTTTCGTAGATCGCGTCACGGCCGCGGCGGCTGACTTCACGTAAGCCTGGTGTGTCCAGCTCACCTGAGCCAGCTTCGTACTCGAGGCGCACGTCTACACCTGCAGGGACATCGATGTCGATATCGCCGCTGCCAGCGTTGAGCTTGAGGCGGTATTGTCCCCTTTCCGGCAACGTCAGCCGGATGCGCCCCGAGCCGGCATCCAGGCGAAACGAGCGCAGGCGAAGCTGGGATAACTCGAACTCGCAGTCGCTCGAGCCGCTATCCAGCTCCAGGTCGTACTCGACGGCCGGATGTAGCCCGATGATCCAGTTGGAGCCTCCACGCCACCAGCCCCCGCCCCACCAGTTGTCCCAACGGCTGTCCAGGCGCACGCGAGCGCTGTCGCCGCTAACAGACACGCTCTTGTTCAGGCTGCCATAGTAGCGCAGGTTAGCTTCGATCAGGTTGGATGAATCGTCCAGCGCAAACAGGCGAGAAGTGCTTGATGGAAAGTCGATCACCACCTTGGCCTGCTCCACCCCTCCCAGGGGGTGGCTCACATAGTCCTGGCGGAGATTGGCGTTTCCCCAGGCGCCCCACTGAGGATAGTTCTGCGCCACGAACAGCATGGTCACCACGCCGCCCACGAGCAGCAGTGCCAGGATGGCGCTGAGCACGCCGCCCACCACGCTGCGCCGGCCCAGCAGGATATCCAAGCCGATGATGATCAGGATCAGCGGCCACATGTTCCACAGCAGCGGCCACGGGTCAGCCGGCAGCAGTCCCAGGTTGGACAACAAAAAGATCACGCCCGCGCCGATCAGCAGGATGGGCCAGAACAAGCTTGGCCTTCGATACGGACGAGGGGAGGGCAATTGTCTATACTCGCTCATTCTCTATCTGACCTCTCTATCTCTGATTTCTCTATCTGTTCACCACAAGCCGCGCACGACCAGCAAAAGCCCGAACATGAGCAGCGGAATGCCGACCACGGCGCCGATGACGGTGGCGCTCAGGATCACGCCCGCGATCATCAGTACCACGCCGAGCGTGATGGCCAACAGCCGCCCGGTGACCTCGACGATGCCCACCACCAGCCGCCACACGGCCCAAAAGGGCCACAACACGCACGGTACGCCTTTGTTTTCTTTAGACATGTTGCTCCTACTTGACCATAACATTTGCTCTGGGACAGACACATAGCTTTGTCCCTACCTTAATATACGCAAATACTGCCGAAAGGTTGCATGCAAAAAGGGGACCCGAATTCATCGAGTCCCCCTTACGTTTCACATCATCCCGAGCTTGCCAAGGGGCGTTTTACTTTACGATGATATTCACCAATCTGCCAGGTACGTACACTGTCTTGACCACCTGCTTGCCCTGGACGTGGCGCTGCGCGCCCTCCGAGGCCAATGCCAGGCGGGTCGCTTCCTCTTCGGCCACGTCGACCGGCGCTTGCAGCCGGTCGCGCAGCTTGCCGTTGACCTGCACGACCAAGGTCACGACCTCATCGGCGGCCGCCTCAGCGTCGTAGATTGGCCACGGCTGCTGGTGGATGCTGTACGGCCGCTCGCGCCGTGCCCACAGTTCTTCGGTGATGTGCGGGCAAGCTGGCGACAGCAGCCGCAGCAGCATGTCGATGGCCTCGTCCCATGCCGGCGTGCCGTAAGCGATCGTGCGCTTGGCCTCGACCAGCGTGTTGCAAAACTCCATCAGGCTCGAGATGATCGTGTTGAACTCGAACCTTTCATAGTCATCGCTGACGCGCTTGATCGTCTTGTGCGTTGCCCGCCGCAGCTCGCGCTCCGCTCTTTCTCTTTCTCTATCTCTATCTCCATCCGCTTCTTCCAGCACCAGCGTCCAGACCCGGTGCAGCCAGCGGTAAGCGCCTTCCAGCCCGCCGTTTGACCACGGCCCGCCTTGATCCCAGCGGTAGCCGAACATCAAGAAAGCGCGCATGGCGTCGGCGCCAAAGCGGGCCACCTGCTCGTCGGGCGCGACCGCGTTGCCGCGGCTCTTGGACATTTTTTCATTGTCCTCGCCCAGGATCATGCCCTGGTTGCGCAGTTGCAGCATTGGTTCATCGAAAGCCACGATGCCCATATCGCGTAACGCCTTGGTGAAAAAGCGCGTGTAAATCAGGTGCATCGTAGCGTGCTCGATGCCGCCCGTGTAGCAGTCGACCGGCAGCCAGTAAGCGCCTTCCTGTGGATCCCACGGCCCTTCGTCGTAGCCTGGACTTAGGTAGCGGTACTGGTACCACGACGAGCACATAAAAGTGTCCATCGTATCGGTTTCGCGCTCGGCCTCTCCCCCGCACTGGGGGCAGGTTGCGTTGCGGAACGCTTCGTGGAACTTGAGTGGGCTTTCGCCGGTCGGCCGCCACTGCACATCGTCGGGCAGCAGCACCGGCAGCTCGCTCTCAGGCACAGGCACCACACCGCACTTGGGGCAATCGATCATCGGGATCGGCGCACCCCAGTAGCGCTGGCGGCTGATCAGCCAGTCGCGCAGGCGATAGTTGACCGCGCTTTTGCCCCGGCCCTGATCTTCCAGCCAGGCGGTGACGTTCTTTTTGGCCACGTCGCCGGCCGTGCCACTGAACGACTGCGAGTTGATCATCGTCCCATACTCGGTGTGGAACAGCACATCGCGGTAGAACTCGGCGCCCCACAGCATCTCCATCAGCGTGCGCGCCTGGCGCACGCCCGGCTCCAGTTGCTGGCAGTGTGACAGGATCACGCTGTCAGCCTCGGTCGAATCGAAGGGCACCAGCTCGGTCCCGTCGGCATCGGCAAAGATAAAGACCCAAGCCGTGCCCACCACCTCGTTCCAAAAACCCACTTGCAGGTGCTGGCGGGCGATCTCGACGTAGCGCTCGATTTGCGCCTGCCCCTCAAGCGTGACGAGCAAATTCGCGGCGGCATCCCGGCCGGCCGAGATGCCAGCCTCGACCAGGGCTGCCTCAAAGCCGCTGCTCATCGAGCCGGCGACGACGAGGCTTTTAGCCTTGCCGTCCGGCCGGTCGATGACGGGGATGATGGGCAGGCCGAACTTGAGCGCGAATTCAAAATCGCGCTCGTCGTGAGCGGGCACAGCCATGATGGCGCCGCTGCCGTAGCTCATCAGCACGTAATCGGCGATCCAGATCGGGATGCGCTCGTCGTTGACCGGGTTGATCGCGTAGGCGCCGATGGACACGCCGCTTTTTTCGCGCGTGACCGATTCGCGGTCGATGTCGCTTTGGCGGCGGGACTGCTCGGCATAAGCCTCCACCTCGGCGCGGCACTCGCCGGTGCTGAGCTTGGCCACCAGCGGGTGCTCGGGCGCCAGCACCATAAAGGTGGCCCCCCACAGCGTGTCGGGCCGGGTGGTAAAGACGACGATGTCGTCGCCCTGTTCCGATTTGAAGGTGACCTCGGCCCCAACGCTTCGGCCCACCCAATTGGTCTGCAGCAGCCGGACGCGCTCGGGCCAGTCGATCCGCTCAAAGTTCAGCAGCTCGTCGGCGTAGGCCGTCGTCTTGAAAAACCACTGTTCCAGGTCTTTTTTGATCACCGGCGTCTCGCAGCGTTCGCAGTGGCGATCTTCGCCCCACACCTGCTCGCGCGCCAGCGTCGTGTTGCACATGGGACAAAAGTCGACCGGGGCGAACTTGCGGTAGGCCAGTCCGGCCTTGTACAGTTGCAGGAAGAACCACTGGCTCCAGCGGTAATAGCCGGGGTCGGCGCTGACCGCCTCGCGTTCCCAGTCGAACATCGCCCCCATGCTCTTGAGTTGTGTGCGCATGCGTTCAATGTTCTTGTAGGTCCATTCCTTGGGGTGTACCCCGTGCTTGATGGCAGCGTTTTCGGCCGGCAGTCCAAAGGCATCAAAGCCTATGGGGAAAAGCACATTGTAGCCCCGCATGCGCATATAGCGTGCCCGCGCGTCGCTGGGGACCATGGCGAACCAATGGCCGGTGTGCAGATCGCCTGAGGGGTAGGGAAGCATTGTGAGTGCGTAGAATTTTTTCTTGGCAGGGTCGATGGTCTGCTGGTAGAGCCGGTCCTCTTCCCAGCGCTGCTGCCACTTGGGCTCGATGTCTTGAGGCACATATTTGTCTGTCATAAGCTTAGCTCACCTTAAACACACAGCCCTTCGCCACAGGGACGAAGGGGCTGCACTTCGCGCTACCACCCTGATCGTAGCCAAGTGGACCCAGAGGGATTCGAACCCTCGGCCTTCTCAATGCCATTGAGACGCGCTCCCAACTGCGCTATGGGCCCAATAATGCACCTATTTTATACGCAATTTACAAGTTTGTCAACCGCCTTGACATACCCACTTGCACCAGGCGGTTCGCGAACCACTTCTACGGAGTGGACCTGGCGGGATTCGAACCCGCGACCTCTCGGATGCGAACCGAACGCTCTCCCAACTGAGCCACAGGCCCCTGTGTGGAGCCTAGTATACTATGGCGTGGGCGCTTTGTCAAACGAGCTTTGGGGAGGGGATAGCGCAATCCCGGGGAACGTCTTGCAATTTAGAAGGATAACTGGTACACTTGGGCATCTAAAAACAGGTCATGACATGACGCCTTTTCTTCAACTGCTTTTCTCGCTAACCATCATCATCACGGGTGCCAAGGCTGGCGGGCGGATCGCCAACTGGCTGCGCCAGCCGGCCGTGTTGGGCGAGCTGCTGGTGGGTGTGTTGCTCGGCCCCAGCCTGCTCGACTTGCTGGGCCAAGGAATCCTCGCCAACCCGGATGATCCCAAGCTGTTGCACGTCACCATTCTCGAATTGGCGGAACTGGGCGTGATCTGCCTGATGTTCATGGCCGGGCTGGAAATCGACCTGGAAAGAATGCTCCGCTCTGGCCGCGTATCACTGCTGGCTGGCCTCAATGGTGTGCTCGTCCCGTTGGTTTTTGGCTGGTTGGCGGCGTGGCTGTTTGGCTACCAGGTCTCCTCAGCTTTGTTTGTCGGTATCATTCTGACGGCGACCAGCGTCAGCATCAGCGCGCAGACCTTGCTGGAATTGGGCAAGCTGCGCACACGTGAGGGCCTGGCCTTGTTGGGGGCAGCCGTGATTGACGACGTGGTGGTTGTCTTGCTGCTGTCGACTTTTATGGCGATGACGGGCGGCACATCCGGCAGTGGACTCTGGCTCGTGCCGCTCAAGATGGCGCTTTATCTCGGCTTGGCCACCGCGGTGGCATTCTTGTTGCTTCCGCGCATAGCCGCCTGGGTAGATCGCCAGCCCATCAGCGAGGGCTTGATCTCGTTCGTCATGGTGTCAGCCCTGGCGTTTGCATGGTCGGCTGAGCTTGCCGGCGGGCTGGTGGCCATCACCGGCGCATTCATCGCCGGGCTTGGATTTGGGCGCAGCCACCTGCGCGACAAAATCGCGCGCGCGATGCACACGATCACCTACGCCTTCTTTGTCCCGATCTTTTTCGTGAACATTGGCCTGGAGACCGACCTGCACCAATTGGCCGGACGGGACTTGCCGTTTGCCCTGGTGTTAATCGGAGTGGCGATCGTTGCCAAGGTGATCGGGTGTGGCCTGGGCGCGCGGATGGGCGGATTCACCAACCACGAATCGCTGCGAGTGGGTGTGGGAATGGTCAGCCGGGGCGAGGTGGGATTGATTATCGCCTCGGTGGGTGTGGAGGCCGGCATTATCGAGACAGACTTGTTCTCGGTTGTCACGCTCCTTGTGCTGGCCACCACGCTGGTCACGCCGCCTTTGCTGCGGCTGACGTATATCGCCCGGCCTGGCGAGACTGGCCGGGCCGGGGAGGCTAAAAAGGAGGCCGAGCATGCCTAATGCGATCTTTGTTGTCATGCCTGATGCTGATAAATGCCATGCCGTGCTGGACGCCTGGGAAGAACTTGGCGTGTCAGGCGTGACGATCCTGGAAAGCATTGGGCTGCAAGGGATTCGAAACGCGCGCGCACAGCGCGACGATCTGCCCCTGTTTCCCTCGATTGTGCATTTGCTGGAAAGCGAGGAACACCCTCACCGGACCGTGTTCGTCGTCGTGGATGACGATCTGGACCTGGATGGCCTGATCGCGGCCACCGAGCGCGCTGTGGGCGGCGACTTTAACGCGCCAAACAGCGGCCTGTTGTTCGTCATGCCCGTGACGCGCGCGATGGGGATGCGCCCGTACTGGAAGCGAGACGTCAGTAGGTGACCGGCCCCCGGAAGGTTCCGGTCATGCCTCAGCCCCCACCAGTGCGATAAGCCCGTCAAAACTTGCCCCTGTGCCGCTTGCCCCTCTGTCTGAGGGAGGCTGTCCCCTTGCTGTGGTAATGCTAGTGTAACGGCCTTGTAACGCGAGTATAGGAAGGACACGGTATACTCGAATGAGACGCGCTGCGTAAAGCGCGGCTACAAGGCCAGAGTAGGGCAGGGGGACGTGGAAAGCATGCGGGGCATGTTGAGGGCAGATGGAGCAAACTTGGATATCGATACAGGACACCGCGCAAGCCCGACCTCAGGAGGATGACTCTCCACATAACGGCTCGGCTCAAGCCTACGCTGCACAGCGATTGGCTGGCCTGGAACTGTGGCAGGCCGAAGAGCTGCGGCTTGAGGAGCAATTCCGAGACAAGCGTGTGCTGGTCGCTGATAACTCTGAGGCCGTGCGAAGCTATCTTGGCAAACTCCTGGGCTCGCTGGGCGCCACGGTCACAGTCACCGCCAACGCTCAGGCTGGGCTGGCAGAGCTGGCCATGCAGCGCTATGACCTGATCGTGCTCGAACTGCTGCTGCCGGATATGGATGGCCTGGAGCTGCTCCAACGAATCCGCCAGGAGGAGGATGAAAGCACCGTCGTCGTATTGACCCGCCTGGGCAGCGTCAAGTCGGCCGTCAACGCCATGCAGTTGGGTGCTGATGGCTACTTTCAGAAACAGGACATGATCAGCACCGGCGACGACCGCGGCAAGCTGGCGCACGCGCTGAAGCAGGCTTTGAGCTATCGCGCGGCTGCCCTGGCTCACAAGCAGGCCGCTGCTCGCCTGGACCCGCCTGTTGAAACGACCACCCCGCCTGTCGAGCGTCAAAGCTACGAAGAGATGTCTGCGCCTCAGGCGCACGTTTCTCTCGATCGTCAGCTTCCCTTGCCAAGGGATCAGGAGCAGGACTGGGCTCGAGACGCATCCGCCGAGTACACCTCTGCTGCGTCTACTCAGCCTGTGGAAGAAGTTGTTTCAGATGAGCTTGAACACTCCCCGCTGCCTTGGGTTGAGGCTGGCGCTCGCTTGGGTGCGTGGCTGAACCCCAGTCTGCGCTTTAAAATCACGCTGCCTTACGCGCTCCTGGCGGGGTTCTTGGCCATCTTGAGCGCCGTGGTGATCAGCCGGCTCGTCGTCGACTCGGTTCAACAGCGCTTTGTCGAGCAATTGTTGGCGGCCGGGCGCCTGGCCGCCAATCACGTGGTCAAGGTCGAGCGCGAGCACCTGGCTACGCTGCGGCTGGTGGCCAACACCGAGGGCCTGGCCCAAGCTGTGCGCCGCGGCGACGCCGAGGCAGCTCGCGCACTTGCCTACCCGTGGGTGGCCAACAACCAAACTGATTTGCTCGAAGTGCTCGACCGGCAGGGGGTGACGTTGTTGTCTCTGCGCCGCCAGCTCGACAACTCGGCCGTGGCGTATGACGCCGTCAAGGGCACCGATTTTTACGCCAGCCAAGCCTTTGTCAAGCGGGTGTTGGCCGGCGAGCAAGACCAACTGGGTGACAAGTTCGCCGGCCTGGTCCTCGGTGCGCCGTTGGGCGATGCTTTCTACGTCGCCGCCCCGCTTTTGGACGGGGAGGAGATGGTGGGCGTCGTCCTGATCGGCGCCTACCTGGACGAGCTGACCGAAGCCATCTACGAGGCTTCGGGCGCAGATCACGCCACCGTGTACGCCAGCGATGGGCACGTGGCGGCCAGCACTTTTCCCACGAGCGTTGGACTGGACATCACACCCCAACGCTATGCCCAGGTGTTGAGCAGGCAAAGCAGCGCTCATATCGGCGCGTTTGAAGAGAGGGGACAGCGCTATAGCCAGGTTTTTCTCCCCTTCGAGGCGCGCAGAGGGGCTGACATGGCTGTCTTGGCGATCGCCATGTCGGAAGGCTACCTGGTGCACGCCAGCCCGATCAGCCAGGTCGGCCTGATCGGGCTGATCGGGGCGGCTCTGCTGGGCGTGATGGGAGTCGGCACGGCGGTCGCCCGGCACATCACCCAGCCGATCATGGCCCTCGCTCGTGCGTCACGCCAGGTGGCCGGGGGCAACCTGGATCAAGAGGTGGTGGTAGACACCCACGACGAAGTGGGCGATCTGGCGCAAGCTTTTAACGAAATGGTCGTCCAACTGCGCTTGGGCGAAGCCGTCAGAGATATCTTTGGGCGGGCCGTGTCGCCCGAGGTCAGCGCGGCCTTGATCCAGGCCGTCTCTAACGGCCAAATCACATTAGGGGGAGAGTCCCGCACCGTCTCGATCCTGTTCTGCGACATCAAGGACTTTACCGCCTTCTCCGAACAGCACAAAGCCAGCCAGGTGGTCGCTATGCTCAACGAGTTCTTTGGGGCGATCTACCCACCTCTTGCCGAGCACGGGGGAGTCGTCAACAAGTTCGGCGGAGATTCGACCCTGGCTATCTTTGGCGCTCCTATTCCGCAGGCTGACCACGCCGCCAGAGCCGTTAAAGCTGCCCTGGCCATGCAGTCTGCCTTGAACGAGCTGAACATCCAACGCGCGGCCAGGGGACAGCCGCCTATTCACGTTGGCATTGGCATCAACACGGGTGAGGTCATCGTGGGCACGGTCGGCGCCGCCGAGCGGCTGGAATACACCACGATTGGCGACCCGGTCAACGTTGCCTCGCGCATCGAGGGGCTGACGCGCCAGTTCGCCCCCTACGATCTGCTGATCAGCCAGGATACCCTGGACGCCCTGGGCGTCGACCATGGCTTCGAGCTCCGCGATCTGGGCCAGGTTGGGGTCAGGGGCAAAACCTCCCAGGTGCACATCTACGCGGTCGCCGAGGGGGAAGCGCATGCCTGAGCGTTCCGACCAGAGCCTCATCTTGTCTCTGCTGATCGTGGCTGTGATCTTGCCGGTTTTAGCCGGCATGGTGGGAGGCAATTTCAGACTGGCCTTAGCCAGCCAGTACCCGGTCGATTTGCGTTCTCCTTTGACGGCTGACTATAGCACTGACCCTCGCGGCACACATATCGCCCCTGCCGGCTCGCAGCTCCTGGAGGCGATCGTGGCCGACGCGGCCGGCGGACGGAGCTCCGTCAGTGAGGTGCGGGCGACTGTCACGGCCATGCTGGCGGTGCCAGTGGTGACCGAGCGACCCCTGCCCAGCGCGACGCCGACGCCAGGCAGTGCCCTGCCGGCTGGCGCGACGGCTCCACCCAGTCCTCCACTGGCCACGGGTGCGCCGGCTGCCACGGGTGCTCCATCCAGTCCGCCTCCGGCCGCCACGAGCACGCCCGCCCCGGGCGCGACTTCCTTGCCCCCAGCCAGCGTCACGCCTCTGCTCTCGCCAAGCACGACGCCGACGCTGCCTCCCAGCTCTACACCGACGCCCCTGCCCACGGCCACGTTGACACCCCTGCCCACGGCCACGTTGACGCCCCTGCCCACGGCCACTCGTACGCCCTTGCCTACAGCCACGTCTACGCCCTTGCCCACACCCACGGCCACGCCGACGGATGCACCGCCTCCGCCTCCCCCTCCTCCGCCGTCTTCACCCACGCCGCCTTCGGAGCGTCCTACGGCCACACAGTCGCCGCCATCGCCCACGCCGCCCTCGGAGCGCCCCACGCCAACGGCCTCGCCGTAGGGGGGGCTGCGCACAACGGTGCGCCCATGGTGCCTGATCCCTCGCGTCAGGTTTTACACTATTAGCTCTTTGTGGTATTATAGAGACCGTAACCGACACCAAGGCTGGCATAGGGATGCCGGCCTACGGCTTGTTTGGGGGGAGGTTCTCGTGCAATACGGCTTTTTTGACGACGCACGGCGTGAATACGTCATCACCAATCCTAAAACGCCGGTCAAGTGGATCAACTATACCGGCACGCTGGCGTTTGGCGGCTTTGTGGATCACACCGGCGGCGCGTTGATCTGCCGGCGTGACCCGGCGCTCAACCGCATCACCCGCTACGTGGCCCAATTGCCCAGCTCGGACTTTAAGGGCGAGACACTTTATCTGCGCATCAAGGAGGGACAGGGCTACCGGCTTTTCTCGCCTTTCTATGTGCCGTGCCTGGCGCCATTTGACAGCTACGAGTGCCGGGTGGGGCTGGGTTATACCCGCATCATTTCAGAGTGTTACGGCATTCGCAGCCAGGTCACGATCTTTGTCCCTCACGACCAGAGGGTGCAGTGCGAGATCCGTGACATCCGCTTGACCAACGTGGGCTCCCACCCCCTCGAGCTGGACGCCATACCCGTGGTGGAATATACTCACCCGGACGCGCTCAAGCAATTCACGAATGCCGACTGGGTGCCCCAGACGATGCAAAGCAGAGCGGTCAAGGACGAGGCCGGGCGCGTGCTGCTTTTCCAGTACCCTTTCATGCTCCGTGACTTCCGGCTCAACTATTTCACCTCCAACCTGCCGGCCTCTTCTTTCGAGTCCGATCGCAAGAGATTCCTGGGGGATAATGAATATGGCTCGTGGGCCAACCCGCTCAGCCTGCAGCAGGCCGAGCTGAGCGACTATGAGGCGCTGCGCAGTGATAACATAGCCGCCTTGCTGCACCACCTGGGAGTCATCCAGCCAGGCGAGAGCAGGCAGTTGATTACCCAACTTGGCCAGATCGACGTCGAGGGGATAGGGTTTTGGGAGGATCCCGCCGTCGAGCATTTCACCAGCACTTACAGGGACGAGGCGGCCGTCGAGCGCGCCCTCGAGGATATGCGCCGCTTCTGGGATGCCTACCTGTCCAAGCTGCAAGTAGAAACCCCCAATGTGGCCATGAACCGCATGCTGAACGTGTTCAATCCTCGCCAGTGCCACACGACCAAGAACTGGTCGCGCTATCTCTCGCTGTACCAACTGGGTTATGGCAGCTCGCGAGGCATTGGCTTTCGGGACAGCTCGCAAGACGTGATGGGGGTGTTGGCCAGCATGCCCGCCGAGGGCCTGGACCTCATCCGGCAACTGCTGCGCGTGCAGAAGCGCGACGGCTCGGCCATGCACCAGTTCAATCCGCTCACGATGGAAGGCACCACGGGCGAGGCGGGTGAGGGGGACCGGCCTGACTATTACAGCGACGATCACCTGTGGATCGTTCTGGCAGTTAGCGCTTATCTCAAAGAAAGTGGCGATCGGACCTTCCTTGACGAGCTGATCCCCTATTATGAAAAGGATCCAAACGGGCAGCCGCTCGAGTCGGGCAGCGTGCTGGAGCATTTGCAGCGGGCGATCGAGTTCACGCGGCACACGGTGGGCGCGCACGGCCTGCCGCTGCTTGGCTTTGCCGACTGGAACGATACGGTCAACCTGCGGAAGGGCGCCGAATCGGCCTTCACGGCCAATCTTTACGGCAAGGCGCTGCGTGAGATGATCGAGCTGGCCGGTGTCCTGGGCGATGCGGCCTCGGCCGAAAAGTACGGCGTTTATTACACAGAGATGGAAGGCCGGGTCAACCTGCACGCCTGGGATGGGGAGTGGTACGTGCGTTATTTCGATTTCGACGGGACGCCGCTAGGCTCCCACACCAACGCGCATGGCCAGATTTACGCCAACGGCCAGTCGTGGCCGGTCATCTCAGGTTTCGCTCCCCCCCAGCGTGCCAGATCCGCCCTGGACGCGCTTTACAAAAGACTCAATACGCGCAACGGCATCAAGTTGAGCGCGCCGGGCTTTGATGGCTATGATCCAGACAAGGGCGGCATCACGACTTACCCACCGGGCGCCAAGGAAAACGGCGGCATCTTTTTGCACGCCAACCCGTGGGCCATTATCGCCGAGACGTTGACCGGGAACGGCAACCGCGCGTTTGAGTACTATGACCAGATCAACCCGGCGGCCAGAAACGGCCGCATCGACGAATTTGAATGCGAGCCGTATGTCTACCCGCAGAACATCTTGGGCGACGAGCACCCCCAGTTCGGGCTGGCCCGCAACAGTTGGCTGTCTGGCACGGCCTCGTGGATGTACCAGGCCGCCACCCAGTATATCCTGGGCGTCAAACCGGTGCACGAGGGACTGTCTATCAATCCTTGTATCCCCCAAGAGTGGGATGGCTTCAAAGTGAGGCGCGAGTTCCGCAGCGCCGTGTACGAGATCCAGGTAGAAAACCCCGACCACGTGTGTCAAGGCGTCAAGTCTGTCCAGATGGATGGGCAATCTGTCCAGAGTAACGTTGTGCCGAGCCTGGGCGACGGGCAGACGCATCAGGTGCGTGTTATCATGGGATAATCATTTCAAAGGAGAACATATATGAAAGGCGATTACTATGGCTTACTCACTCAAATCATCAGCAATGGCCACTTGCAGCTCGAGTTCCTGGCCGAGGCCGGGCCGCGCCTGGTGCGGCTGATGCTAAACGGTTCGCGCGAGAACTTGTTGGCCGAAATACCCGACGCCGTGTCATCTACACCCTATGGTGACTATTGTATACGCGGCGGACATCGCCTGTGGCACGCGCCAGAGGACCCTGTACGCACCTATATCCCTGACAATGAGGGCCTCCAAGTCGAGTCATTGCAAGGGAATGGCGTGCTTCTACGCCAGCCGACTGAGGTCGCGGCCGGCATCACCAAGAGCATGGAAATCCATCTGCACGAGGAGCGCCCCAGCCTCACCATCTGTCATCGCCTGCAAAACGACGGCTTGTGGCCGGTCGAGCTGGCGCCGTGGGCCATCACCCAACTGCGGGTGGGGGGCTTGGCCGTGCTGCCGCACGCGGCCCCCAGCCCGAAACCGCTCTTGTCCAACCGTCACCTGGTGTTGTGGCCCTATACGAGATGGCAAGACCCGCGCTTGCTCTTGCAGGGGCCTTATGTGTTCATTGCGGCCAAGCCAGAAGATGGGGCATGCAAAGTTGGTTTTCTAGGCCACCACGGCTGGTTGGGTTACCTGGTGCAGAACGTCTTCTTCCTCAAGCGCTTCCAGCCTCAAGTGGAGCATGTGCATCCCGATACGGGCTGCAACAGCGAGGTCTATTGCTGTAACCAGTTTATCGAGCTGGAGACGCTGGGGCCGGTGTGTAAACTGGAACCGGGCCAGTCTGTCAGCCATACCGAACAGTGGGAAGTCCACGCTGCCCCCGACGTGCCGCCCACCCCGGATGGCGTGCGCGCTGTGCTGAACCAGCTTGGGCTGGCATTAACCGAGGCTTAAGAATTTCTTTACCACGAAGGACACGAAGATCCACTAAGGTTTTGAGCCAGTTTTCATGTTCCTGAGTGTCCTTTGTGGATAGTGTTGGGGGTATGTGATGGACGCACTCACGCTCACCATTATGGCACGGGGTGTCGACCCCGTCGGTGACTTGCGGCCGCTGTTGGACCAGTTCGAGGCCGAGTACCACGTTCCCGTTCACGTTGATGCATTTAGCTGGGCAACTGGTTGGGCCAGCCTGGTCAAGCTTGCCTTGTACAAGACCGGCGCCGACGTCTCGGAAGTGGGCACAAATTGGGTCGGCAACCTGGTCACCATGATGGCGCTGCATCCTTTCCACAAGACCGAGTTGGCTGCTCTCGGTGCGCCCTCGGCTTTTCTGCCGACTGCCTGGCAAGGTGGCAGCGTGCTTGGAGAAAAAGAAGTGTGGGCGGTGCCATGGCTGGCCGATACGCGCCTCATCTACTACCGGCGCGATTGGCTCCAACAGGCGGGCATAGACGAAGCGAGTGCTTTCCTCACACCCGCCGCGCTCAAGCAAACCCTGGGACAACTGCGAGCCAGCGGAGTTTCTGCTACCCCCTGGATTGTAGTTACTCAGTCTACCTCGCTCACGCTGCACAACGTATCCGGTTGGGTGTGGGCGGCTGGGGGCGACTGGATCAGCCCAGACGGCAAGCGCATCTTGTTCGACCAGCCAGAAGCTCGCGCTGGCTTGAAGGCTTACTTTGATTTGCATCGTTATATGCTACCCGCTGCCCGCAGCCTGAACAGCGTTCCCTCATCCGATGCGCTTTTTTTGCAGGAGAAGGCCGCCATGACCATCAGCGGCCCATGGCTGATGCTGTTGAACATGGCGCCGTCACCCTTTCCAGACTTGATGGCCAGGGTAGGTGCCGCCTTGCCACCAGGGGGAATGCCATTTGTGGGTGGCTCTCACCTGGTGGTATGGGAGCACAGCCCTCGCCAAAGATTGGCCGTTGAGTTGGTGCGTTTCCTGACTAGCCGGCAAGCCCAGGCCGCTTATTGTCCGCTGGGGAGCTTGCTCCCGGTTCGATTGGATGTGCTGCACGAATCCCCTTATGCCGATCATCCTGTGCTCAAGGTCTTGGTCGAGGGGGTGAAAGCAGGTCGCACTTTTCCCAACTTTCCTTTGTGGGGCTTGATCGAGGATGGCTTGGTCGCCATGCTGAACCAGATATGGCAAGATGTGCTGGCCGGTGACGAGCTTGATCTGGATGAGATCATCGCCCGCCGCGTTGAGCCGCTGGCCCGTACCCTGAATATGGTGCTGGCTCAAGACAGGTTGTAGGACGCCTATCAGACTTCTGAGCTTTCTAAAACCTCGGAAGCCTTTAGCCTATAAGGCAGCCTTGTTGGCGATGGCCTGCTCGTACAGTTGAAGATAGGCCTCGGCGCTCTTGTGCCACGAAAAGTCCTGTGCCATTGCGGCCTGGATCATTTGCCGTATGTGATGCTTGCGGTCGTAGTAGGTGCTGACGGCCCACCCGATGGTGTAATACACCGCGCTGGCGCTGGCATCCCAGAACTTGAAACCGGTGCCCAACCCCGTGCCCTCGCCGTATTGTTGTACCGTGTCGTCCAGGCCGCCGGTCGCGCGCACGATGGGCAGCGTGCCGTACTTGAGCGAGTAAATCTGGTTGAGGCCACACGGCTCGTAGCGGGAGGGCATGACGAAGAAATCAGAACCGGCCTCGATCCAGTGGGCCAATTCGTTGTTGTAGCCGATGAAACTGCCGATGCGGCCAGGGTAGCGGCCGGGTAGGGCCCCAAAGTACGCTTCCAGCCCCTTGTCGCCAGAGCCAAGGATCACGAATTGGACCAACATGGTATCGACGGCGCTCTCGATGACCTGGGCCAGCAGGTCCAGGCCTTTCTGAGGCACCAGGCGGCTGATCACGCCGACGAGCGGCACGTCGGGATTGACGTCGAGCATGAAGCGCTTTTGAAGCTCGATCTTGCAAGTAGTCTTGCCCGCCAGATCGCGGGCTGAGTAGCGCGCCGGCAGCAGGCGATCGACGGCCGGGTCCCACTCGCTATAGTCCACGCCGTTGAGGATGCCGCTATAGTTGCTCCCCTTGTCGTTGAGATACGGCGCCAGGCCGTGCCCGCCTTCCGGCGTGCGCGTTTCGTTGGCATAGCTCGGGCTGACGGTGTTGACCACGTCCGAATATTGGATCCCGCCCTTGAGGAAGTTGACGCGCTTGTGATCCTCGAATTTGTCAGGCGTAAAGTTGCCCCATTGTAAACCGAGATAATCGTAGTACGCCGCGTTGTAAACGCCCTGGTAGCCGATGTTGTGAATGGTCAGGACGCTGGCCGCCCCGCCCAGGACAGGGTCGTTCCAGTGCCAGATTTTGAGATAGGCCGGCGCGAGAGCCGCCTGCCAGTCGTGGACGTGGACGATGTCGGGGGCAAAGCCCATGTCGCGGCACAGTTGAAGCGCGGCCCGGCTGAAAAAGCCAAAGCGGCGCGGGTTGTCCTGGTAGTCTTCAAAGTCGGCGTCGTGATAAAAGCCAAAGCGATCAAAGTATTGGTTGGACTCGATAAAATAGACCGGCACGCCCTCGAGGCTGGTGGTAAATGTGGCGCACCATTCTTCCGTGTTCCCCATCCACACGCCCAGAGGGCTGAGGAAGAACTGGAGATTGTGCTTGCGCGCGTCGATGCTGGAATACTTGGGCAAGATCACGATCGGCTCGTGCCCCAGGCTGCGCAGCGCCTTGGGCAGGGCGCCGACCACGTCGGCCAGCCCCCCCGTCTTGGCGAAGGGGACGCACTCAGGGGTGATCATGGCGATTTTCAAGGGTTTCATAGCAACTCCCAAGTTTGCAAATTGTGGCCCATTCTACCCGCGTGTGGCAAGAATGTCAATCCGTAACTGTTCAGGTCACAGAGATACACAGAGTTAGAAGAGTTTCACAGAGAAGATTTAGCTTTTTAGAGCTTCTCTGTGCGTCTCTGTGTATCCTCTGTGAAACTCTGTGTAACTAAAAATACGTCAGGCTGGGCAGTTACTCCATGTCTTTGTACAGAGCTGTGATCTGGGCGGCGAAGTCTATCACGCTGTTGCGCAGCGCTTCCGGCTCCATGACCTGGATGGCCCCCCCCATTTCCAGGAGGCGCTCGCGTGCATGCTCCAGGCTATCGAAAGCGAGTGTCAGCGTCACCCACCCCTCCGCATCGGGTGACCCGGCTTGTGCGATGACCTTGTGGATGCTTTCGCCCAAATATAGCGGCAGAAGAGGGACGAGCTGAGGTGAAACACGCGCCTCGACGAGGTAGGGGAGGCGATTTTCCGCTTGCCCCGCGCGCCACGCTTTCCAGAAAGCCACCAGGTCAAAATCTGCCGGCCGCTCAAAGCGCTCGTCCGTGATGCGTGCATCCAGCACGCGAGAAACGCGATAGACACGCATGCGGCCATCGCCGGCGCATACCAGGTGCCAGATACCCGCCCTGGCTACCAGTCCGTAGGGATCGACCTGCCGCTTGAACGACAGGGCATGGGGGCCAATCTGCAGGTGGTAAGCCAGGTGAAGCACGCGATCCTCCCACACGGCTTGCTGCATCGTCTGCAGGTGTGGCACCGGCTCCTTGGTCTGCCCCTCCACACTCCAATCCAGGTAGATGCGCTGCCGTACCCGCTCCTCGTCCTGGTGGCGGGCAGCCGGCAGGGCTGCGGCGAGCTTGAGCAGGGCGGACTTGAGCTCGCGGCCCGCGCCCAGCTCGTCCAGGGAGGCCGGGATGCTGAGCATGAACAGCGCGCGCACTTCGCTGGCGTCCAGGCCCGTCAGGCTGGTGCGGTAGCCGTCGATCAGGGAACAGCCGCCGCCCGGCCCACGCTCAGCATAGACCGGCACGCCGGCCGTGCTAAGCGCCTCGATGTCGCGGTAGATCGTCCGCACCGAGACTTCGAGCTGCCCGGCCAGCTCCTGGGCCGTCATCTGCCCGCGAGCCTGCAAAAGCATCAGCAGCGATAACAAGCGGTCTGCACGCATACCCTATTTTACCACGAAACCCGCAAAATTCCTGACAGTAGATGTCAGGTAGGTTGTGTTAATATGAGGCTACACTCGATGTTCCGGAACAAGCAGCGACATACGTGATCGTGAAAAATATTGATGAAAAACAGGAGATACAAGATGAACAACTTTGAGGTGCGCATAGTGACGCTCGAGCCGGTGCGTGTGGCCAGCTTTCATGGCTTTGGCGAAGGCCCGGAAAGCGTGGCCTGGGAAAAGCTGGCCGCATGGGCAAAACCGCAAGGCCTGTTGGACGATCCTGGCAAGCATCGCATCTTTGGCTTCAACAACCCCGATCCGTCTCCCGCCAGTCCGAATTACGGCTACGAGTTCTGGATCACGCTGGCGCCGGGCGCCGAGCCGGCCGGCGAGGTGAAGGTCAAAGAGTTCCCGGGCGGGCTGTACGCGGTCGCTCGCTGCGAGGCGGGAGGCAATCCCTGGGAGAGCATCCCCGCCGCCTGGAAGCGCTTGCTCGCCTGGTGTGAAGACAGCCCCTACAAGCTCGCGCGCCATCAATGCCTGGAGGAGAACTTGAGTGCGACGGACAAGCCCGAGGATCTGGTGCTAGACCTTTACCTGCCCATCGCGTCGTAGAGCGGGTGTCTCCCCCCCACCTGTACAGGTGGGGGGGAGATTGATTCGAACGACCTACTGGTTACGCACGACCATTGGCAAGTAGACCCAGTTTGGCACCCCGCCCCTTGAAGGCTCAAGCCGTTCTATTCGCCGGGGACGGGCAGCGTTTGATCGCCGTCCAGGTTGGTGTCGCCATCCCCTGTGGGGACGGTGTCATCGGCCAGCGAGGTGAGGATAACGGGCGCGTCTGCTGTCGCCGGGATGTGCAAGATGGCTCCGTCCTCCACAGCGATGCTCGTCCCAGGCGCGAACTTGACCACCGCACCGGCTTGTATCGTCAGCGTGACGCCCCCAGCGATGCTGAGGGGCGACTCGACCACGTGCACCCGATCGGCCGTCCAGGTCTCACCGGCCGTGACGCTGCCGCTGTGCCAGATCACCGAGTTGTTGACCAGCACGCTGCGCGTCGCCTGGCCGATGACATGCCCGTCCAGGTCGTAGAACGTGGCGCGCAGCTCGTATTGCCCATCGGGAACGCCGGTGGTGTCCCAGTACAAGCGCCCAGATACAAGTCCTCCGCCAAGCGGGTAAGGCTGCCCCGCG
>JAFGFO010000236.1 GCA_016931085.1 Thermoflexales bacterium | reverse complement strand
TGCGCTTTCCGCCTTTCCGGAGGATGCCCTTACCCTGTTGGCAGAAACGTGCTAAAATAGGCTTGTTCCAACGCGCCAGTTCGACTGATAAGGAGGCACAAGTCTATGAGCGATAGAGATGAACGTGAACGGCTGGCCAGGCTGCGCGACCGGCAGCTCCAGTCGCGCGACCCACAGATCAAGCAGAGAAAACTGCAAGGTCACATCTCGCAGCAGTGGAAGTCTACCAAGCCCCCCACTTTTTGGGAAATGGTGAAAAAAATACCCTACAGTGTGCGGGGCGCCATGATTGGCGCTGCCATCGGTGTGGTCGTCTGGATCGTGCTCAACCAGGTGTGGAACTCCCCATGGGCGAACATGGCCGCGCTCGTGGTCGCGCTTGTCCTGACCATCTTTGGCATCGTCCTCGGCCAGGGCTTTGACGCCCGCGAGGAACTCAAGGACGAGCTCAGGCGCTGGTAAGGACTGGGTGCCTGGCCTGCGCCTTGGATGGCATAAGATGACGCTGCTTTTCTGGCTGGACATGTTGTGTCAGCCCTGGCTGCGGTGATTGCGACTGCCTTGATGATGATTGTGGCCGGCGCACGGCTGAAAACACGCTCTTGGATGCCTCGACGCCTTACCTGCCAGCCAGGGTCGGTGAGTAGCCGGCGATTGTCACTTCGGCTGCCGGCTGGGACGAGCAATGGCTTCACGTTCAAAGCGCACGTATAAACTGCTTGGCCTGGCGATATTGGGCATCTGGCTGTGCCTGGGGTCGGCAGCTTATGTGCCATTAAGGAACGGCATGGGGCTGACGCCCGCCTTCGTTGCCTGGCTTAGCCCAGAGTCAACTGCCTTCTTTCCCACCCGCCTGGCCGCGGTCAACGCATTGACTGCGACTCCCCCATCGCCCTTGCCTTCCCCCGAGCCGACGTTCACTCACACGCCCACCCTCCCCCCTAGCCCTACCCCGACGGCCTCCCCCACGCCGAGCGCCACCCCTATCCCCACCCCCACGACCACGCCTACACCCATCCCCAGTGCGAGCTGGACGCCTTGGCCTACGCTGCCTCCCACCCCCATGCCCACACCAAGTGCCACGCATTTTTTGATGCGGCAGCAGCAGCCAGGCCGCGACTCCCATCCCACCCTGGCCGATTTCTGGGAAGGGCAGGCCCAGTTTGTCGTGCAAGTGGCCGATACGGGGCTGCCGATGGGCGAGTCAGACACCATTGTGATGAGCAACGGCGAGCTGTGGTCCTACCTGCACGCCAGCGCTCGCTCGGCCGGCGCGCTCGACCGCTGTGCCCAGCCGGTCGAGTTCCCCGGCTGTACGCTCATTTATCGCAGCTTCGACGGGGGCTATAGCTTCCAACACGACCAGCCGCCGGTGTGCCAGTTCGATTGCCAGGCCTGCCCGTGCGACTCGGAACGGGACCACATCGACCAGCAGCAGTACCCGCGGGTTTTTTATGACGGTAAGACCCTGCTGCTGGCTTACGAATACCGCGCGCGTGTCTTCCTGCGCCGCTCGACCGACGGCTTGAGCTGGAGCGCGCCAGAACAAGTGCCGCGCTCCGGCGTGGGCGAACGCCAGGGCTGCCCGCCAGGTGAACTTGTTGGGGCGCACCCTTATGTCTCGCAGTTTTACGACTGCCTGGCGGGGGGGCCACCAGGGATTTACGTCGAAGGGAATCGCCAGTACATCTTTGTAGGCATGGGCCAGAATCCAGGCACCTTGGGCTGTTATGTTGGGATGGCCGATGCGCCCGCCCGCACGCTCCGCAAGTGCGTGCACAATCCCCTGTTTAGCGGCGCGGCCGAATACGGCCCTCTCGAAGAAAAAGGGTCTCAGACGAATCCCTTTTTCGACTTTCGCATGATCAGCTCAGTTGAGGTGCTCAAGGTCGGAGAACGCTACTACATGCTGTACGAAGGCATACGCGGACCCGGGCCGAATGAGCCGGGCGACAGCCAGTTTGGCCTGGGCTTGGCGCGCAGCCAAGCCGGCCAGATTGACGGCGCGTGGGAAAAATTCCCCGCTAACCCCATCCTGGTCGACTTGCCCGGGAATATCGGCTTGGGCCACGCCGACCTGGTCGTCCTCAACGGCCAAACGCTAGTGTATACTTCCCTGGATGGCCTGACTCGCAGCCGCCTGGCCTTGGTGTGGCAATAGACCTGTCAGGTCTGGCTGATCCAGGCGCACCCCGACCGCCTCCAAGGCCGCTTGCAGCTCGGCCGGCAAATCGGCCACGACCAGCTCGCCCTGTGGCGTGATGTAAATGTCGGTCTCAATGTTGAACGTAGACACCGGCCTCCTGCGCCTGCTCGTAGTACTCGCGGGTATTCTCCTCGTGCTCGACCTGGCCCAATATCTTGAGCAGCTCGGCGATGTCCGCGCAGTGGCGGCCCTTGATGCCCTTGATGGTATACTCTACCTGCCCTTCGGGCGAAATGCTGATCTCGATCTCGTGTTTTTGAGCCATACCCCCTCCCACTCTCAGGCCCAACGGCGGACGACCAGTCGGATGAGCTGGTCGGCGCTGTGTTTTTCTTCCACCAGGCTAAAACCGGCCTTGCTCGCTTCGGCCAGCACCTTGTGGTAAGCGTAACGCTGGCTGATTTGGCCCAGCAGTGTTTTCTGCCCCTGTAGGATGGCGTCATCGCCCTGCGCCTCCAGGACCTGGTCGGCATTGCGCACCAGCGCAAAGCTCCCCCCCCTGGCCTTGACCACCAGTTCGGCTTCGACGGACTTGCCACTCCAGCCGTGCATAAAGATCTTGTTGGCTTCGTAGCGCACGTTCAAATCGTCCAAGGCAAGCTTGACCATCTCCACATCGCGCAACTGGGTGCGAATTTTGACAAACCGCGACACTGTGACCTCCTCTAGTTTTCACGCCTCACGTTTTACGTGGGCGGTGGAATGTATTGATCCAACACCGACAGCTTGGCCTGGGGCAGGCTTGCCTCGATCCAGGCCAGCACGGGCGTGGTGCAGCAAGACTGATGGCCGGGCATGAGCAAATGCCGGATGATCATATCGCCGCGTGGCGCTGCCCATAGTATAGCACGAGTTACGATTTTCCAGTAATCGCGCATCTGGCTCAATCGGCGGGCGCAATCCTCGTTGCCGAACTTGAGGTCCGGCAGCCAGATATCCACCACGCCGTCCAGCAACTCCAACGCGGCGCGCGTGAGGTAAAAGTTCGAGTTCCACACCACGACTGGGCGCTCGCCGGGCGCCAGCAGCGACAGTGTTTCCAGGACGAACGGGATGTGCGGCGCCGGCTCGCCGCCGACGAATTCCAGCGTGCGCGCGCCCTGGGCCAGCCGGCGCCGGATGGCCTGGGCCAGGGCTTGGGGCGTGGCCGGCGTGCCGTAGGAGGCGTTGGACGCGTAGCGCGCCGCCGAGCAGAAGGTGCAGTGCGCCGTGCAGCCAGAAAAGAATACCGCGTGGGCCGGGCTGATGGACGCCTCTTCGCCCACGTGCAGCATCTCGCTGGCAATGTAGGCTTGCTGTCCCACCCCGCAGACGCCCTGGCCTGTCGCTCGTGCCGGGCCGCACTCGTGGGGGCAAAGATGGCAGTCGGCCAGGTGGCGCCGGGCGGCCTCCAGGCGATCTCGTGTGATCCTAATCTTTTTGCTGCGTATCATCCTTGCCAAGCCTCTGTCGGAATAGAACACATGCGCGCCGCTTGGAAGCGGCCCGCGTCTCACCAACAACGACAATTGGGCGCGGTAACCGCGCCCCTACCTTTAGGGTCTGCTCAACTTGCGCCCCAGCAAGCTGCCGAGGAGGCCGATCGTGCGCAGCTCAATCACTTGATCATGGCTGTCCGCCACGATCAATACCTTCCCCAATGTGCGTTGCCCCAGGTAGACTGTATAGAGTCGATTGGACGCTTTACGCCACACGTAATTCCGGGCTATGGCTCTCACTCGCTTGTCGCGGGCCACGGCCTCGCCGCCCATATCAGCCACGAGCGGGCCGCTTGCCAGGCTGGCGCACATGATGCACACGCCATGTGCGTTCACGTCCTTGGAACTGTAGGCCTGGCCGCACAAGGCGCAGTGGGCGGTGTGCTGCGGGCACACGATGTCGTCACAATCGGGGCAGGCCAGGCTGTGCTCGGCGCAGATAGAGCACCCGCAGGTGGTGCACGTGGCGATGTGGGAGACGCAGTGCGCCGCGCCGCAGACTGCGCACGCGGCCCGATGGGCCGGGCAGAGCGGCTTGGCGCATATACAGCACGTCTCCAGGCACGCCTGGCAAAAGACCTGGCCGCACACGGCGCACGTGCCGGTGTGAGCCGAGGGCTGCTCGCAGGCCGGGCAAGTCACAGCACACGTGCGGCACACCAGCTCGCGGCTGATGTGGTCCGACAGCAGGTGAATGGCACATTGACGGCTGCCGCACGCGCCGCACGTGCCCTGGCAAGCCTGGCAAACCAGGTCTTGACACACAGGGCAGCGAAGGCTGTGCTCGGCACATGCCCATCCGCCGCACGCCTGGCAGGTTGTGGCGCACGCGCGGCACACAGGCTCGCCGCAGCCCATGCAAGGCTGCACGCCGCAGGCTGTGCAGCGATCCTGGCCGCACACAAAGCAGGTCAACAAGTCGGCCGGGCAGGCCACGTGCCCTCCATCGCAGATCCCGATCGAGGTCGTCCGGCTGCCGCAGGCGTGGCAGCCGGGTAGGTACAGTTGGCCCGTGTACAGATCACGCTCGATGCCGACCGTCAGGGCCGTGCGCGTGTTGTCCAGGCGCGCCTCGGTGCGCCAGGTGGGTGACAGGATCACGGCGAAACTGAACAATCTCACCGTCACGCGCAGGCGATGGTTTTCTGTCTCTTCGGCAATCTTGCGCTTGAGGTCATCGCGCATCATCTGCCGCCGCTCTTCAGCCTGGGCCGGGTTGCGCCCATCGTAAATCTCGGCGATTTGCTCTTCGTAGTATGTTACCAGCCTGGAGAGGGCCTTGTGCAGGCGAGGCAAAATGTCTTGCTCCAGCTCGGCGCAGCGCACGTCAGCGTGGAACGAGGCGTGCTTGCGCGCCTCGACTGCCAGCTCGACCACGCCATTCGGAAATGGTTCGCCATTCGGAAATGGCGCGCTTGCCGAGTCTGCCAGTTCGGGGCCGGCAGCCTGTAGCAGCGAGTGGAAATTCTCGATCACCCGGCCCTCGCCGTCGAGCGCCATGCTATACAATTCCTCGACCTTGTCGTCCGAGCGATAGGTGATGTGGAAGTTGAACGCCACCACCGGGCGCGACGAGGCGTAGGCGTGCAGGTCAGCCAGCCGGCAGCGGTTCAGGCTGATCTCGGCCGGCAGCGTCTCGCCGTCGCCAGCGTGGAGCGCCGGCAGCGCCTGCCGGGTGAACTCGCCTACCCTTTCCAGGTAGGCCATGATGCCGTCAAAGGTGCGGCTGCCGTACACGATCAGGTCGTGATAGACCGACGCCTCGGCGGCCGAAAAAACCAGGTGAAGGTACGGCTTGCCAAAGTGCGCTGCTAGCTCTGGCGTCAGCTTGACCCGGACGCCATTAAGAAATGGCGCGCCTTTACCGCTATCTGCCTCGATCTCGGCGCCAAACTGCTGAAAAAAGTCAAGTGTAAATTGCCGCAACATGGTACTGTGAAAATAGCTCTGCGGAACGTAGACCACAACGCAAAGGGCAACGCGGCCACGTCACGCTGCCAGAAGCCGAGACAGGGTCGCCCGGCAGAAATAGGCCCGGTAAGCCGCTGTTTCGGCCAGCAGAGTGCGCAAATCGGATTCCAGTGGCCCGATCCCCCCTTCCCTGGTCCCTGCTCCCTGATCTTCCGCTCCACCGGCGGCCACGATGTGCAGCTCGTCGCCGTCCCAAGCGGCAATCGCGATTTGACCGCGCGCGGCCAACCACTCGATGCCCTTGCGCACGGTCGCCAGACGCTGCCCGCTTGCCGCCGCGAGCGCCGGCAGGCACACTTGCCCTCCCCGATGAGTCAAATCGTACTTGAGTAGCCCGGCCAGGCGGTGTAGAAATGGCCTGGCGCTGTCTGGCTGTTTGCTCTCCACAGCGCAGACGATGACGCGGCGAGGCGAGACACGCGCCAAGGCTGTATGCAGCTCGCGCGGGCCGGGCGGCGCGTTCCACACGACCAGCGTCGAGGCTGCCCCCAGCTCGTGCCGCCGCCGGCCTCCCGGCGTTTCAGGGCCGGCGCCCTCAACCCACACCTGCACGTCACCCCCAGCCAGCAGCGCGCTGAGGCGGGCCGCCAGATTTGCCTGGCCGCGCCAATCGACAAGCTCGAGCCTGGACGGCGCAGCCAACTCCACAGCCGGCTCTTCGAGCGACTGAGCTTCAACCCATTCGATTTCGAGCGTGCGTCGCCCCTGGTAGTTTGTGCTCTTGATCAGGTAGGCCAGGTCAAAGTGGCCGGCCGGGATATCTTGCTCCGCGCCGCGCCACCAGACCAGTTTGCACCTGATCCCGGCTTCATCTTGCACGCTCAGCTCGCGGTGCTCGCCATTGCGGCCAAAGGTGCGCTGGCTGACCAGCTCCAGATTGCGTGTCAGCAAGCGGATGGGTGGGTTGCCCTGGCCAAAGGGGGCTAACCTTTCCAGCTCGATGGCCAGCTCGAGCGACAGTTCGTTCAGTCCAATGCATGCATCGATTTGTGTGCTCGGCGGCGCGACGGAGCGATCCCACACGCTCTCCACTGCCTGGGAGAGAGCCTGGCGAAAAGCGTCCACCTGCCTGGCCTCAATCGAGAGGCCGGCCGCGCCGGGATGGCCCCCGTAGCCGAGTAAATAGCGGCCGGCCAGCTTGATCGCCGCGTGAATGTCACAGCCGGGCGTCGAGCGAGCCGAGCCGCGTCCGGCGCCGGCCTGGAGGGTGATGAGAATGGCCGGGCGGGCGTATTGTTCGGCCAGCCGGCCGGCCACTGGCCCGATGACGCCGCCGTGCCAGCCGGGCTGGGCTAATACCAACACGCTGCTGTCCAGCAGGGAGGGCGTGCCCGCGATCTGCTCTTGCGCTTCGGCATAGACTCGCTCGCTGAGGAGCTTGCGCTGCTCGTTCAGCCCCTCCAACTGGGCCGCCAGGATGCGCGCGCGGCTCCAATCGTGTGTCGTCAGCAACTCGACGGCTTCCCTGGCGTCCCCCAGCCGCCCTACTGCATTGAGGCGTGGCCCCAAGCCAAAACCGATGTGCTCGGCCGACAGGTGCGTCGGGTCTATCCGCGCCGCCTCGAACATGGCCAGCACCCCCACCCGCTCCGAGCGCCGCAGGCGAGCCAGGCCGCGCTGCAGCAAATAGCGCGTATCCGCTCTTTGCTCGGCCACGTCGGCGACGATGCCCAGGGCCACCAGGTCGAGATGGCGCTGCGCCGCACCAGCGTCCCCAGCTAAGGTGTGTAGCGCCTGGGCCAGCATGTACGCCACGCCAACGCCAGGCAGATCGTGCAGTGGATGATCTGCCGGCAATCGTTTGGGGTTGACCACGGCTTCAGCCTGGGGCAGTTGTTCCGGCACATCGTGATGGTCAGTCACCAGCACGACGGCACCTCGCCGGCGAGCATGACTGACCGCCTCGTGAGCCTCGATGCCCGTGTCGCACGTGAGCAGCAATCGCACCCCCTGATCCAGGAAGCGCTCCAGGGCCGGCAGGCGGATGCCGTGCGATTCGCTCAGGCGGTTGGGGATATAGTATACGACCTCGGCGCCCAGGCTCTGCAAGGTCGACACAAGCAGCGCCGTGGCCGTCTGGCCGTCTACGTCAAAGTCGCCCCAGACGCCGATGCACTGGCCACCGGCAAGCGCATCGGCCAGGTGATGGGCCGCCGCCGGCAAATCAGGCAAGGCGGATGGCGGCGAAGGTGTGTAGCGCTCCGGATCGAGAAATGCCTGGGCCGATAGAGGCGTGAGGATACCGCGCCGCGCCAGGATCTCGGCCACCAGCGGGTGCCCGCCGACGGCCTGGCGCAGGGACTCGGGGACCTGGACGGGAGTAGGGGGTAGGGAGCACGTGTCGTCCTGGCGCCTGGCGCCTGGTGCCTGGGTGCTAGTATGCAACTTCTTCAATGCTAGTCCAGTCAAACTCGATTGTTTCTGTCTCGTTCTCTTCTTCGCCCACAGCGCTCATCTCGGCCTCCACGCCGCGCTCGCACAGCGAGCGGTACACGCAATATCGGCAGTGGCGTGCGTCTGCCGTGAGCGGAAACACATCGTCTGTCCTGGTTGCGATTTCAGCCAGCAGTGTCGAGAGCGCGGCGGCGGCGGCCGCGTGCTGGGCGCTGTCGTACGAAAAGACTTCTGGCTCGGCCGGGAACTCGGCAAACCAGTAAACCATGCTCACGTTTTCCGGCTCGAGCGGGCGACCGGCGTTGAGTGTCTGCCCGGCTTCAACCAGGACGTAGCGATAAACGCGTGTCTGCATCCGGCCGGCCAGTTGGGGCCGCGTTGGCCGCCGGCGCTCGGTTTTCCAATCCACGATGAACGCCCGCTCGCCTGGCGCGATGGCCAGCAGGTCATAACGCGCCATCAAGCGGTACGTGCCGCCCGGAGTGGACAGTGGAGCGGACAGGGCTAGCTCGGCACGGCGCAGGGGCAGCCCCAACACATCGGCTGGCGGCACGTTGAGATAATGCCGCCACCAACGTGCCAGCTCTTCCTCGGCGATAGACGCCGTGAGCGTGGCAACTGGCAGGCCGGCCAGGTGCTGCTCGACCAGGCGGTGAAAGCGGCGGCCCAGCTCAGCGTATCGCTCGTGCTCCAGGAGTGGCTCGCTTTGCACCGCCGGCCAGGGCTGCTCCAGGATGTAGCGCAACTGGAAGCGGCGCGGGCAGTCCTGGTAGTCCTGCAGACTGGAATATGACAGATGAACCAGGTCACGTTCTGGCGTTGACATCGTGTCTCAATTTTACCACGGAACGGCAAAAGCGTGGGCTTTGCGTCTTTGCAGCGCCGCTTGCGCAAAAATGCAATCTGGCGTAAACTACCAAGATTGAGAGACAGCTCATACCCCTAGAACAAGCGGCAGGGAAACAAAACAAACGGCTCTGGTTTTAGACAATAATCAACGGAGGATCCAAGTGAGTCAAGATTTGAAAAAAGCGTATCACACCATCATGGACGATCACTTTCCCGAGCGGATGGAGATCACGTTCGTGTTCAACGAGCGGCGTTCTACGCTGGTCTACGACAAGGTCTCTTGGGTGATCGACGACGTGCGCAAGGGACTGCGCTACGGTGAAAATCCTGGCCAGGAGGCTGCCTTGTACAAGTTGGTTAACGGCAACCTGGCCCTGGGCGAGGTACAGACGATCGCGCCGGGGCGCTACCTGGTGTCGGACGCCGAGCTGCTGCAGTTCGGCAAGCACCCAGGCAAGACCAACCTGACCGACGCCGACAACGCGCTGAATATCCTGCGCTATCTCACCGAGCGGCCGGCGGCCGCCATTATGAAGCACAACAACCCGTCAGGGGTGGCCATCGCCGATACCTTGCTCGAGGCCTATCTAAAGGCCGATTTGGCCGATCACGTGGCGGCCTTTGGCGGCTGCATCGCCCTGAACAGGCCGCTCGACGTGGACACGGCCCAGGCCATCTCGGAACGCTACGCCGAGGTGGTGGTCGCGCCCGAGTTCGAGGCGGGCGCGGTGGGGGTGCTGGCCAGGCGCAAGAACCTGCGCATCATGCGCATCGACAACATCAAGCGCCTGCAAGAGTTTGCCGCCGAGCGCTTTGTCGACTTCAAGAGCCTGATCGACGGGGCGATCATCGCCCAATTGTCCTTCACGCCCCAGGCGCGCACCAAGGCCGACCTGGCGCTGGCCGAGGTCATTCACCAGGGGCAGACCTACCGCGTCGAGCGCGCGCCCACCGAGGCGGAATACGCGGACTTGTTGTTCGGCTGGTTGGTCGAGGCGGGGGTGACGTCCAACTCGGTCATCTACGTCAAGGACCTGGCCACGGTGGGCATCGGCACCGGCGAGCAAGACCGGGTGGGTGTGGCCGAGATCGCCCGCGACAAGGCCTATCGTAAACTGGCCGACCGGCTGGCCTTTGAGCGCCACGGGCTGATCTACAGCGAGTTGAAGGACGAGGACAAGCGCCGCCAGATCGACGCCGAGGTGGCCGAGCGCCACGGCGGGCTGATCGGGGCGGCGATGATCTCGGACGCCTTTTTCCCCTTCCGCGACGGCGTGGACGTCGGCCTGCGCGAAGGCATCAAGGCCGTGGTCCAGCCCGGCGGCTCGCTCAACGACCACGAGGTCATCCAGGCCTGCAACGAGGCCGGGGCGACTATGGTCTTTACCGGCCAACGCAGCTTCAAACACTAATTTATCCACGAATAACGCGAATCTATACAAATAAATTGGGTGTGACCAAGTTTGGTTGGTGGTACTTTTTTGGCGTTTTCCATAGACGCGCACTGCCCCATCAGGCGGGCATCAACCTCCCCCCCCTTGTGGGGGGG
>JAFGFO010000235.1 GCA_016931085.1 Thermoflexales bacterium | reverse complement strand
CGCCGGCGTGGTGACCACGCGCAATCACGTGCGTTACGTGGTGACCGAGCACGGCATTGCCGATTTATACGGCAAAACGGTGCGCCAGCGCGCGCGCGCCCTGATCGACATCGCCGCGCCCGAGTTTCGCGAGGATCTGGAGCGCGCCGCGCGCGAGCTCAAGTATCTGTAGCCAGAGGAGACTGGCACGTGGGAGGTGCCAGTCACCTGACACGCCCTCAGTCATCGTCATCGTCATCCTCCCAATCCTCGTCGTCAAACAAGTCTTCGTCCTCGTCGGGCAAAAAGTCCTCGTCGAGCAAGTCGTCGGCGCAGTTGGCCAGATTGTCCCACACCGCGTCGGGCAGCTCCAACACCAACTGGACTTTGCGAGCTACCTCCCCCTCGTAATAGATGGATACCATGCCGGCCGCATCATCGACCAGCATCCGTTCACCCAGCTCTTCCAACTGCTGGTGGAGCTCGCCTCCTCGATCCACGCTGGCTCGCGGCAAGCGAAATACAAGCTTTTGTTGGCCATCCTCCTCCTCTGGTACAAGCTGGCCGGTACTGGCGAAAACTAGACGAATCATCATTCACCTCGTGTGAGCTCAGGTTAAGACTAGGATTAAAGTTGAGCAAGAATATCGTGACGCTCAGCCTCGTCGTAAAACACCTAGATTGTACCTGAAGTTGCGTAGATGACAAGTCGTTGACACGCGCCTTATTTTGGGATATAATGACCTCGTTCGGATTTCCATCGCTAAGTCAAAGGTAACATGATCAGGCAGCCGATGTGGGCAGTAAGCAAGCTGTTGATGCTCGTTCTTTTGTCAAGCCTGGCCGCCGGGCCGGGCTGGCGAGCAGGGGAGCCCATCCCTGCCCAAGCTGCGCAGGCTGACAATCCCCACCCACCCGCCTCGCCCGTCAAGCTCGTCTTTGTCCACCACTCGACCGGCGGCAACTGGCTGGCCGATCCCAATCAAGATCAGCCCTACGGCGGCCTGGGTATAGCCCTGCGGGACAACAACTATTTCGTCAGCGCCACCAACTATGGCTGGGGGCCAAACGGCATCGGCGACCGGACGGACATTCCCAACTGGCCCGAATGGTTCACCGGCCCGGACAGTGACGCCATCATGAAAGCGGTGTACACCGAGAGCGACCAAAACGTGGGCGACTTTGGCAGTTGGTCGCGCCTGGCGGCCGACCCTGGTGGGGAGAACGAGATCGTCGTGTTCAAATCGTGCTTTCCCAACTCGAATCTCTACGGCAGTCCTGGCGACCTACCCGCGGCGGAAGCGAACGACTATGACTACACCGTGAGCAACGCCAAGGCGGTCTACACCACGCTGCTGGGCTATTTCGCCACCCGCCAGGACAAGCTGTTCGTCGTCATCACCGCACCGCCGATGGCCAAGGGCGAATACACGGCCGACGAGCAGACGCCAGCCCAGCGCGCCGCCAATGCCCGTGCGCTCAACGACTGGCTTGTGAACGATTGGCTTGAAAGCTATGCCTACACCAACGTGGCCGTGTTCGATTATTACAACGTGCTCAGCTCTAACGGCAGCGCCAGCCGCGTGGACGAGCCGGCCAGCACTGAGGAGCCAAACGACGCTGGGCGCCAAGACGGCAACCACCACCGTTGGTGGAAGGACGCGGTGCAGCACGTTCAGGGCGTAGACAACAATTATTCGGCCTATCCCACCGACTCGAGCTGGGACAGCCACCCCACCACGGCTGGCCATCAAAAGGCCACCGCCGAATTCGTCCCACTGCTCAACGTCTTTTACCATCGTTGGAAGGCAGGCAGCCCGCCACCGCCACCATCGCCCCAGGAGTCTACCCAGCCGCCGCCCACGCCAGAAGCAGCCCAAGCCGCCACACCCACACCGCAAGAGGAACAAGCCGCCGCCCCCGCGCCGGCCGGCAGCCTGGATGACTTTGAGACGGACAACGGCTATCACGCCGATGGCGAAAACGCGACCATCGACGTCGGGATAGACAGCCAGGTGGCCCACAGCGGGGCCGCCTCGCTGCGCGTCCGCTACGACATCGCGCCCGGCGGCGGGGTTAGTTTTGGGCGTTCCTTCGACACGCCCCAGGATTGGAGCGGCGGAGCGGGCGTTTCAGCCTGGCTGCGCGCCGACAAGGCAGGGCAGGCGCTCACGCTGATGCTGTTTTCCGGCGATCCCGACTCGCCGACGCCCTTTGAGCTTTACCTGGAAACAACGCCGGAGTGCACTACAGGCTGGCAGCCATTTGTGTTTGGCTGGGGAGATTTCGCCAAGGCCGGCTGGGCCGGGACAGAAGGACTGTCCGAGCTGAACCCGGCCCGCATCACCGGCTATGGGATCAGCCTGGCCAACACCGAGGGCAGCCAAAACACGGGCACGCTCTGGATCGACGACCTCAGCATGGCCAGCGGCGCCGCGCCGGCGCCGACCTTGGCGCCAGAGCCCACCCCAACGGCGGCGCCGGCCGAGCCAAAAGCCAGCGACACGCCGGCCGCTCCAGCGGGGCCCGCTCCCTCCGGCGGAGCCTGCCCGCTGAGCGCAAGCCTCATGGCCGCCGGGCTTGTCCTGGCCCTGGCGCGCAGAGCGCACAGTGCAAATTGACACACGAGGAGAAACCATGAAGCACCAAAGAATCGTGATCAGCGCAGTCTTGACCGTCCTCGCCCTGGCTGGCCTGGCGGCCAGCAGCCGATCGACTGCTCCACCCACACTCAGCGCCAAGGCCGCACCCGCCAGCCCAAGCGCTGATAATCCCAACCCGCCCGCCTCGCCCGTCAAGCTCATCTTTATCCACCACTCGACCGGCGGCAACTGGCTGGCCGATCAGAATGAAGAACAACCCTGGGGCGGGCTGGGCATCGCCTTGAGAGACAATAACTATTTCGTCAGCGCCACCAACTATGGCTGGGGGCCACGAAGCGAGCCTTCGGACCCCTACACAGCTATTGGCAGTCGCACTGACATCGTCAACTGGCCCGAATGGTTCACCGGCCCCAACAGCAGCACGATTTTAAACACTTTGTACAGCGAGAGCGGCCAGAACGTCTGCAACCCATCGTCGCCCTCAGACGAGTGCTTTGGCACCTGGTCGCGCCTGCCGGTCACACCCACCGGCGAGAACGAGATCGTCCTGTTCAAATCGTGTTTTCCCAACTCGAACCTGGACGGCAACCCCGACGACCCGCCAGCCAGCACGCCCAATGACTATGACTATAGCGTGAGCAACGCCAAGGCGGTCTATAACAATCTCCTGACTTATTTTGCTACCCGCCAAGACAAGCTCTTTGTCGTCATCACCGCCCCACCCCGCATCACCGAAACCACCACCAGTATGGCGGCCAACGCGCGTGCCTTCAACACCTGGCTGGTGAAAGACTGGCTGGCCAGCAACAGTTATACCTACACCAACGTGGCCGTTTTTGACTATTACAACGTGCTCAGCTCCAACGGCAGCGACGGCCGGGTAGACGATCCAAGCACCAACGAAGAGCCCAACGACTGGGCCACACGCCCGGACGGCAACCACCACTATTGGAACGGCAGCGCGGTCGTATATACCAAGACCGTCGACAACAATCTCTCGGCCTACCCCACCGACTCGATCTGGGACGACCACCCCACCACGGCCGGCCACCAAAAAGCCACTGCCGAGTTTGTCGAGCTGCTCAACGTCTTTTACAATCGCTGGAAAGGCAGCGCGCCCACTCCCACCCCTACCCTCCATCTCACCGTCCCCAACGGCGGGGAAAACTGGCAAGTGGGCAGTCCGCAGCAGATCCGCTGGACGAGCACCGGCACGATCGCCAACGTCAGCCTGGCCTATTCGACCGACAGCTTTGGCACCAGCCACGTCATCCAATCGTCCACCGCCAACACCGGCCTGTACACCTGGACGACGCCCGTCACGCCGTCCACCTCGATGCGAGTGCGGGTGGCCAGCACTGTCAGCCCAACGATCTACGACGACAGCAACGCCACCTTCACGCTCTACCAGACCGGCACGCAAGACCACTTCACCTACCTGCCCGTTATCTTGAAAAGCCCCACACAAGCGCCCCCCGGCACGCTGGTCCAGCCGGCCGGCTTCACCTACCTGGGCGCGTTCCGGCTGCCCGACGACGCCGATCGCCCGCGCACTTTTGAATACGGCGGTAACGCCATGACCTTCAATCCCAGCGGCGATCCCAGCTCCAGCGACGGTTTCCCTGGCTCCCTGTTCATCATGGGACACGACCGGCTGGCGTGGGGTGAGCTGCCCAACGGCAACCAGGTGGCCGAAATCAGCATCCCTGTGCCAGTCGCCTCGAGCACTCCAGGCGATCTCAACACGGCCGCCTTTCTCCAGGGCTTTGCCAACGTGCTGGGTGGTCATTTTACACAGCTCGTAGAGGATATACCACGCGCCGGCATGGCCTATCTCAACACCTCAGCCACCGGCCCCAAGCTTCACGTGGGCTTGGGACAGCACCTGCCACCCGACCAGCCGGTGCCCACCCACGCCTGGTTCGACATAAACCTGTCCAATTCCAACTTTCAGGGCGAGTGGTACATCGGCAACCAATCCTTCGACAGCATCAACGGCTACATGTTCGAAATCCCAGCCGCCTGGGCCGATACGAATGCCTCAGGCCGCTACCTGGGCACCGGGCGTTACCGCGACGGCGGCTGGTCGGGCATGGGGCCGGCCTTGTTCGCCTACAAGCCGTGGCTGCCGGATGGCTCCGCGCCTGTGTCGGGCACCCACTTGGCCGAGACACCGCTGCTGCTGTACGCCAGCTCGCGCGACACCGAGAACATCGAACACGCTCTCAAGGACTACCAGCACCCCGACGAATGGGAAGGCGGGGCGTGGCTCACTACGAGCTCCGGCAAGACGGCCGTGTTCTTCGCCGGCACCAAGAGCACTGGCGCGAAATACTGGTACGGCTGGGTTCACCCGGACGGGGCCGATCTGCCCTGCATCGAGGTGGAATTTGTCAACGACTTTACCACCTGCCGCCTGGCCAACGGCACGCCCTGCCCGGCCGGGGACCTGACCGGCTGCACCGGCCACAACGATTACCGGGGCTGGTGGAGCACGCGCTTTGACGCCCAGTTCATCCTGTACAACCCGGCTGACCTGGCCAAGGTGGCCGCCGGGAGCATGCAGTCGTGGGAGCCGCAGCCCTACGCCACGCTGGATGTCGACGATCACCTATACTTCAATCCTCCGACAGACGACCTAGCTAACTTGGGAACAGGCGACCAGCGCCGCATGCGGATTGGCGACGTGGCCTACGACCGTGCCCACGACCTGTTGTACGTCCTGGAGCAGTTCGGTGATGAGGCCAAGCCAATGGTGCACGTGTGGCGAGTGCGATAAGAAAATATCAAATCGCGGGTTCAGCGCGCACTGTCGATTTCAAGCTTGCCGAGATAGATGAGCGATTCGAGGTCGCCTACTGTGTCGGGCGCGTAGCGGGCCACGGCTGCCCGCACCCGATCGAGTTCCTTGTCCGAAGCCAGACCGAGCATGCGCGACAAATCGGCCGTGTCTTGGGCGCGTGCGGCGTCCAGCTTCATGAGAACCAGGTAAGGCAAGTCCAGCACCGGCAAGCCGGCCGGATCATGGCGAAGGTGAGCCATGGCATCACGCAGCCAGGGATACTGGCCAAAGATGACGTCAACTTCAATGCCCTCCGGGGAGCGGAACAAAAAACCAGGCATGGCCAGGGGACTCACGAGCTGGTAGCCGGCCGCTTCAAGCCGCTCCTTCACCTTCTCGCCATCCTGCCGGCGCACCAGGATATCGATGTCCCTCGTCGCTCGTTCGGGCATGTAGGCTCGCGTGGCCACCGCGCCGACGACAGCCCAGGGGAGGTCGTGCAATACGGGACGCAGATCAGGCCAGCTCTCCATAGCAGTCCTCCGGTGTAAAAATTCCAGCGCGCTGCCGCTGCCGGGCCGGATGCGCCGCCGGCATATATCGATCATGATGCGCCGCCGCTGGGCGGGCGTCAACTGTCCATCGGGGGCAATCGCGGCAATGGCTGGTGGGATGTCCATAGGATAATTGTACGAGCAAATCAGCAAATCGGCAAATCAGCAAATCAGCCCCGAGACCTTAAACCTGAAACCTGGAACCATCGTCGGAACAGACTAGCTCGTGGCCAGCGAGATAAAGACGTCTTCCAGCGTCGGCTCGACCGGGTAAGGCTGACCGCTCACGCCTCGCGCGGCCAGTGCGGCCTGGAGTGATTCGGCGCTGTGTGTGCCCGGCGCGCTGATGCAGTGCAGCCGGTCACCAGCCATGCCCACCTGCCCGACTCCTTCTACCTGGCCCAAGATATCCAGGCCCTCCAGCAAATGGCGCGTGGTGATATTCCAGGCCTGGCCGCGCAACTGCTCAGCCTTGAGCGCGGCCGGTGTGCCCATCGCCAGCAGCCGCCCCTGGTGCATAAAGCCCACCCGGTGGCAGTGCTCGGCCTCGTCCATATAGTGTGTGCTGACGAACACGGTCGTCCCGGCCTCGGTCAGCGTATAGATGAGGTCCCAGAACTCGCGGCGCGCGTTGGGATCGACGCCGCTGGTTGGCTCGTCGAGAAATAGCAAGGGGGGATTATGGATCAGGGCACAGCCCAAGGCCAGGCGCTGCCGCCACCCGCCGGCCAGCTCGCCAGCACGCACACGCTCCTGGCCGATCAAGCCCACCAGGGCCAGAAGATCTGCGACTCGCGATTTGCGATTTGCGATTCCCACCCCATAGACGCCGGCGTAAAATTCGAGGTTTTCGCGAGCAGTCAATTCCTCATACAAGGCAAACTTTTGGGACATGTAGCCCAAGCGGGATTTTACCTGTTCCGGCTGGCGCCTCACGTCAAAGCCCATCACCTGCGCGCTGCCGGCGGTGGGCAGCAGCAAGCCGCACAGCATGCGGATCGTCGTCGTCTTGCCCGAGCCGTTGGGGCCGACAAAGCCCAGCACCTCGCCCTGCCGCACGCTGAAGGTCACCTTGTCCACAGCCGTCAGCTCGCCGAATTTCTTGGTCAGATTGTCGCAAATGATTGCATCCATGTTGGGTTTCAGGTTTAAGGGTTCAAGGTTTCAGCTTTCCCACTCATCGCCATATACACGTCTTCGAGCGTTGGCTCGACCGGTCCCAGCCGTTCGAGGCTGACCCCCGCCGCCGCCAGCGCCGCCGGCAAGCGCGCCAGGACGCGGGCGGCCTCCTTCACGCGCAGGTGCAGCCGCTCGCCAAAGGCCTGCAAGTCCACGACGTCCGGGTCGGCCGCGGCGATCCGCCGGCACTCGGCCTGCGGGTGAGCGACCAGTTCCAATATCTGCCCGGCCAACGAGGCCATCAGCGCGTGAGGCACACCCTGCACCAACACCCGCCCGCCGTGCAAAAAGATCACGTGATTGCAGCGCACCGCCTCGTCCATGTAGGGCGTGCTGATCAACACGCACGAGCCTTCCGAAAGCAACTGGTACAACAAGTGCCAAAACTCTTGGCGGGCCACCGGGTCCACGCCGCCGGTCGGCTCGTCGAGCAGCAAGACGCGCGGGCGGTGGACCAGCGCGCACGCCAGGCTAAGCTTTTGTTTCATTCCCCCCGACAAGAAAGCAGCCAGGCGGCCGGCGGCGGGCGTCAGGTTTACGAAATCGAGCAGTTCCCGGGCGCGCGCCTCGCGTTGGGCGGCTGGCACGCCATACACCTCGGCGAAAAAGCGCAGGTTTTCCAGCGGCGTCAGGTCGCCGTACAGGCTGAAACGCTGCGGCACGTAGCCAATCACCTCGCGCGCCTGGGGCAGATGCGTGCGCAGGTCAAAACCGGCCACGCTGATCTGCCCGGCGTTGGGCGTCAACGCCCCGCACAGCAGACGCATCGTCGTCGTCTTGCCAGCCCCGTCCGGCCCCACCAGGCCAACGATCTGCCCGCTGCTCACGCGCAAATCCAGCCCATCCACCGCGCGCACCGCGCCAAAGCGCCGCCTCAATTCTTGTGTTTCGATCAACACCTGGTCTGTCATCTTGATCATTAATAATTAACAATTAACTGTTAACTTGGTGTTTAGACTAATCTCAAACGACCCCCATATACGGGAGTATCGCTAATCGCAACCACCATATGTGGTGGCAAATTTGG
>JAFGFO010000234.1 GCA_016931085.1 Thermoflexales bacterium | reverse complement strand
TCGGCTGTCACACCCTTTCATGTCAACAATGTGCTGTCGGTTCTATTTGACATTCGTTGGTCAGCTATGTGCTGTCGGTTAGCAGCTGGCATTGGCAGGATTGTACTTTGTTGAAGTAACAGCCCGAAGCCAACCGGCAGAGCTGGTCCCTGGCTTGGAGCCGATTTTCTCGCTGCCGGCCGGTTACTACAACAGGGATATTCAACTGGAAATGAGCGTGCCTACCCCTCGCGCCGAGGTGCTCTTTACAGTCGACGGTCGTGTCCCTACCTATGCTGTGGGAACGGTTTACACTCAACCCATTCGTCTGAGTGCGGCTGCGCCGGCTGTCACCACTATCCGCGCCCGCCTTATTTTGCCGGATGGGCAGTTGGGACCGGTGGTCAACGCGTCGTACTTTGTGGGACTATCAGCGACCTTGCCGATAGTGTCGCTGATTATGGAACCCGATGACCTATGGCATCCAGAACGTGGCATTTACGCCAATCCAGGAGAAAAAGGGGGGGCGTGGGAGAGGCCAGTCGACGTGACCTACGTGGATAAAGACCGCCGCTCTGGATTCCATCTCCAGGCAGGGGCACGCATCCAGGGTGGGTATAGCCGCCACTTTGATAAGAAATCGCTGCGGCTCTACTTCCGCAAAGAGTACGGCGCCAGCCGGCTCGAGTATTCCGTGTTTGCAGACAGCGCGCTATTCAGAAATAGCGAGGTGCGCTCGTTCGATCGTTTGATCTTGCACAACGGCGGGCAGGATTGGCACATTTATGGTCAAACCAACTGGACCCTGGTACGTAATGGGTTGGCTGCCAGCTTAGCCCTTCAGGTGGGCGGTTTTGCCTCAGCCACCCAACCGGTCTTGCTGTTCATCAACGGCGAGCCGTGGGGGATTTATCAGATTCGTGAGCAATTGGATGGCCGCTGGTTAGCCGATCACTATGGCATCGAATCGGCCGATTTTATCGAAACGCCTGAGCTTGAGGAGAGTCGGGTTGTGATTGAAGGAGACTGTGCTCATTGGGATCATTTCTTCCAGTTCGTCGAGGGAAATGACCTGGCGGATCCGGCCAACTATGCCTACGTGCAGACCCAGGTTGACATTCCGGCCTTTATTGATTATAACATCCTCCAGATCTATGCTGCTAACGTTGACTGGCCGCATCACAACGTGCACCAGTTTCGCCCACGCGTGCAGGGGGGGCGCTGGCACTGGGTATTTTGGGATAGCGATCACGGTTTTGGAATGGATGGGCGAAGCACCGTCCGCTCGGATATGATGAGGCGCTTGTTGGAGTTTAATCACCCCCAGACGGGCGGGCGTGACGTGCTCCTGCTGCGCAAGTTGCTGAAGAACCCGGTTTTTCTCGAGCGTTTTTTGGTGCGGATGGCGGACTTGCTCAACACGACGCTGTCGCCTTCGTCTGTCATCGCCCACATCGACGCCCTGGCGGCCGAGCTGGAGCCGGATATGGCGTACGAGTCGCTGCGCTGGTCGAGCCTGACGGACTGGGAGTCGAACGTGCAGCAGTTGCGCGACTTTGCCCGGCGCAGGCCGGACTATGTTCGCCAGCACGCGCTCGAGTGTTTCGACCTGGATGGTCTGCAGCCGCTTAGGCTCGCCCCACCCGCTGAGGGCCAGGGTTATGTGGCGGTGAATGATGTCGTGCTGGAAGAGCTGCCGTGGCAAGGAGTGTATTTCCAGGGGCTGCCGCTCGTGCTCAACGCGGTGCCGGCTGCGGGCTATCGTTTTGCCGGCTGGGATCCGCCGTCTTTGCCGCAGACGCCTGTCATCACGGTGACGGCTGGTGCTGCGCAGACGATCGCGCCTCGCTTTGAGGCCGTGCCGGCCGGCCAGCCGCGTGCGGGGGACGTGGTTTTCGGCGCGTATGGCGTTGACGACGAGGGGCAAATCGAGGGGGACTGGTTCGAGTTGGAGGTCAAGCGTCCGGGTGGGGTGGACCTGCGGGGCTGGCGTGTGACTGACAATGATACCAAGACGGCGACTGACGAGGGGTCGCTGATTTTTGCCTGGCAGCCGGCTTTTGCGCGGGTGCCGCAGGGCACGCTGGTGCGGGTCATTGCGACGGAGACGTCTGCCAACGATGTGCGTTTTGCCCGCGACGACCTGGACGGCTGGGATGGGCGGCTGGTGGTGTACGTGGCCAATGGCAATCTGGATGGTGAGACCGACCCGTGGTTCGAGCTGGGCGCCAATGACAACCTGGTCTTGTTGGCGCCTGGCGCGACGAGCGCGTTTGAGGATGATCGCGGGATTGCCTTTGCCGGTCTAGGAGGGTGGCCAGGGGGGGAGGGTGATACGGCTGTCACCCCGGCATCTTTTGGAGTGCTGTCGGATGGCGTCGTGCCATAGAATTGTATATTAGGAGGTTGGAATGGATAATGTGCTTGGTCTTGCAGTACCTGCTCCACTGTCGTTGACCGCGTTGGCGGTCAATCTTTTGCTGAGCATTGTGCTGTCCAGCGTGTTGGCGTGGTTCTATACACGTTATGGCAAGTCTCTGTCGAACCGCGCCAAGTTTGCGCGGACACTGCCGCTCTTGTCGATGACGACGGTTCTCGTCATTTCCGTGGTCAAATCTTCGCTGGCCTTGTCGTTGGGCCTGGTGGGTGCGCTCTCGATTGTCCGCTTCCGCACGGCTATCAAAGAGCCGGAAGAGCTGCTGTACCTCTTTGTGACGCTGACGATTGGGCTGGGGCTGGGCGCCGACCAGCGCCTGCCGACTCTCCTGGCCGTGGCCGTGATCCTGGCTTATCTGTTGGCGCAAACGCTGGCAGTCCCGCGCCTGGCCAAGGCCAATCTGTTTTTCAACGTGCAGGCACCTGCGGCGGATAGTTCCTTTTCACAGATCAACGAGCTTTTGCTCAAGCACGTCGGGTCGGCCGACTTGCGCCGCCTGGACCGGGCTGCGTCCGGGCTTCAGGCCACCTATCTGATCGCTTGCCCAGACGACCAGGCCTTGACGGGCTTGATGGACGACATGTGTGCTCAACTGCCGGGATGCGAGCTGAGCTTTATCGAGCAGGATAACACTCTGGGTGGATGACGATGAAAGTGGGAAGACGACGGACTGCGCCAGGCTCGAACGCGTGGGGATGGGTGGGTGTCTTGGCCCTGGTCTTGGTCGTTGCTTGGATCGTGAGCCAGGTGAGGTGGCGCCCGGATGTATGGCGAGTGCCTTCTCTGTCTCTCCGCCCGGCGCCGGCCGGAGAGCTGCCTACCTTGACGGTAGATATGCGCTTTGCCAACTATAACGATTTGTTGAGTGAACGAGAGCGTGCCCTGCAAAGCGGTGTGTATATCCCCTCGGCACAGGATTTCGTCACCGCCACGCTCCGCATGGACGAGGCGCTTGTCCCGGTCAGGATGCGCTTGCTGCCTGGCCTGGCTGAGCGCTTGGGGGAGGATGACAAGTGGGGTTTTGACGTTCGCACTCGAGGTGGCGCGCAGCTTTTGGGCATGCAGCGCTTTTATCTGGTCGACCCGGCCGCGAACAATTGGCTTAACGAGTGGGCCTTTGTGCGCTCGCTCGAGCGTGAAGACGTCCTGGCCACCCGCTATCAATTCGTCCGCCTGGTGTTCAATGGCGACGATCGGGGCACGTATGCGCTTCAAGAGGGCTTTGGCAGCGAGCTGTTGAAGGCCCGCGGGCGGCAGGCCGGCGTCATCGTCGAGTTTGACACCGATTTGTTGTGGAAATCGATTGCCCATTTCCAGGGGGATGCACGAGCCGCCTATGCTGACCCTATTAGCAAGCTGTCGGCGGCCGATTTCCAGTACTTTGAGGTCGATACCTTCCGTGACGCGACGATTGCCGACTCGCCCGAGCTGTCCTCGCAGAAAGATCAGGCGATTGGCCTGCTGCGCGCGCTCCAGGCCGGCGAGCTGAAGGCGTCCGAGGCGTTCGATGTCGAGCGCTATGGCCGTTTTTTGGCCCTGGTTGACTTGTGGGGAGCGTCTCAAGCTGTCTCCCTGGTCAATCTGCGCTACTATTTCGATCCCCTGACGGCCCGCCTGGAACCGGTCGCTTTTAATGCTAATCCTTTGAGTAAAGGACGCTTGTCGCTGGCGGCTGCTTTTGGCGATCCGGCCATCCAGGCGGCCTATGCCCGCGAGCTTGCGCGCGTCAGCCAGGCTGGTTACCTGGATCAACTGCAAGTCGAATTAGAGCCTGAACTCGAACAATGGCGGCAGAGGCTGAATACAGGCGGCCTGGATCAGGAGCTGGCGCCGCCGTGGGACGCGCTGCGTGCCCGCCAGGAGCAAATCCGCCGCTCGCTTGAGCCGGTACAGCCCGTTTTTGCCTACTTGGGCTCGCCCGCGCAGGCCATGAGTGGGACGCTGCGAGTAGAGGTGGGAAATATCTTGAATTTGCCCGTAGAGATACTCGGTTTCGATATAGGTGGTGCGACCTTCGTGCCGGCCGAGCGGGGCTGGCTGGCGGGGGGAGCTGCCTGCTTGCTGTCACAGGATGATGGGACGGCGCTCGTCTTGCGCGCGCTCGACACCGCCCGGGCGCCGGTGATTTGCTACACCCGTTTCGACATCCCGCTGGCCACAATCCAGGGCCTGGATAGCGAGTTGGACGGCATGCACGAGCTAGAGCTCCGGCTTGCCGCGCGAATTTTGGGGCTTTCAACCACCCACATGGTCCCGGCGCGCCAGGGTTATCCCGATGTGCTCAGGCCGGAGTAAAATGTGCTCTGCTTCGAAAATAATCCACTAAGGACACGAAGGAACACGAAGTTGATGTAAAACTCTTAGTGAACCTTCGTGCCCTTCGTGGATAAGAATTTTATGTCTTTTGATTGGCGTTACGAGCTCAAGCTGGTATGCGATGCGCACCGGCTGCCGCAGGCCCGGTCGTGGGTGCGGCTGCACCCGGCCGGCTTTGTTGTGGCCTATCCTCCTCGCCGCGTCAACAGCCTGTACCTGGACAACTTGCAACTGGGCAGTTTCGAGGACAACCTGGCGGGGTCTTGCACGCGTGAGAAACTCCGCTTGCGCTGGTATAGTGATGAGATGGACGTGATCCAGCCCACTCTGGAGCTCAAGCAGAAAAAAGGCTTGTTGGGCAGGAAAAGACAGTCCGCGCTGCCGTGTGGCCTGGATATGACGCGAGATTGGGCGGAAATTTTGAAGCTCATTCGCTCTAACGCCGGCCCCGAGTGGCAACTCGTGCTGCAGACGCTCAACCAGCCAACTTTGCTCAACCATTATCAGCGCGAGTATTACGTCACGCCGGACGGCGCTGTGCGGCTTACGCTCGATTTTGCCCTCAAGGCTTACGATCAACGCTTTTCGCCGCGCCCGAACCGCTCTGCCTGCTTGCACGGTGTTGATTGTGTAGTGATTGAGATTAAAACGACGCCGGAGCATGCCGAGCGATTGCCAGATGTAGTGGCCCATTTCCCCATTCCACGCAGCCGCAACTCGAAATACGTCCGCGCTTTGATGAGCAGCTATTGAACCGTGACTGGCTGTAAGACTAGAACACGGTCGGCCTGTTCTACGCCCTGGCTGTCCCACACCGGCAGTCGCTCCAGGCTGGGCCATGTGTACATGCCAACTTGCAGCCGGTAGACGCCGGGCGGGGTTTCTGGGCCAATCGCGACACGGTGAACGTCGGGCACTATTTCGCCGGGAATCCACGCCTGGGTAGGGTACTTGCCGTCCAGCGGGGGGCCGTCGTGACCGGCGACCAATTGCTCATTGGAGTCCAACAGGTGAACAAAGACGACATAATTTTCTCGAGGCGGCTGGAGCGCTTGCCAGTATAACTTTAGCTCAAGCTCATCCCCCGCTGACAGGTTGTCTGGGGCCTCAAAGCCGAGCAGGCTGACCTGGCCGCCTAGCTTGGCCCCTGATGGCTTGGCTGAAGCCAATGCCGCTTGTTGAGCTGCCTGGGGCCAGGGAACGACCACGTACCCCAGGTTAAGCCATTCCAGGGGGGACGGGTTGTCATTTTGATAGATAGGTAGAATGCTGCTCATATCAGGCGCGACCGCTGCCACGTCTATCTGGTAAGCCCCCATAGAGATGTCATCTGTCGTCGTCAACACAAGCCGTTCGGCAATCACCTGGCCCGGCTGCCACCACTCCAGGGGGACGCTGCTGGGGAGGACGGTATCGCGCTGCGCCCAGCCCTTCCCATCCCAAGGTGAGATCACGCGCACGATCGTTCGCTGTGCTATGGTGACGGGCTGGGTCGCCTGCCAAAACAGTGTGACGTAAACGGCCTCCCCAGGCTGGATTCGATCCGGCCAATACGTGTAGCCGACCCACTCGACTTGACCTGGCAGGTGACCATTCAGCGGCTTGCGTTCTCCTAGTCTAAAAGCGTCAAAACGATAGCGCCAGATTGTGAAAGGCGAGGCGGCGTCGTAAGGCGATTCAAATTTTTGCACAGGTATATAGCCGTCTTGAAACAAGCCGCTTTGCAGCAGGCGCTGCCAACTCAGGCTCCGAAAAGAGACGCAGTAATCGGCCGGCCGCTCGTTCAGAGTTTGCATCAGTTCAGCCGGATCGCTGGCTCCATCCCAAGGCAGGGTAGGGCGATCTGCCAGGTAGCCGATTTGCTCGGAGCTGAGGACGGTTGCGCCTGGCTCGCTGTTTGCTTGCAGCCAGCCGGCGGCTTGCCGCTCGATCTGTTGGCGAGCGATGGGCCTGAGCGGGTAGCGCTGCCAAAGCGAGCTCACCTGGGCCATGCCCAGCGGCGCGGCGGCGATGAAAATCGCCAGGGCCGCCACAGGCAGCTTGATCGAGTGGAAAAGGACCACGTGTTTGACTCGTAGCCACCCCTGCGTTTCGATCCAACTGGCAGCTTGATCGATGCCCAGGCCGGTCAAGAACAATCCCAGTGTGACCCATAGCGCCCAGGCTGCCGCTCCGCCCCACACGAGCACGAGCGCTCCCCCAACCAGGCCGGCCCAAAGAGAGTCGCGGGTTCTCCTCTTGATGAGTGGGCGGATTATGCTCCATACACCCAGGCTCACGGCAGGTAGAAAGAACCAATACAGCTCGTTTTCGCCGGGCAAGGCGGAGAGCCAGGCCGCCAGATGAGAGAATGGCGCGCGAAAAGGCGAGATCAGGCTTTGCAGGCTGGCGGCTGGGGGCTGGGGGTTCAGCGCCACCCATCCTACCCCGGCGAGGATCAAGACCAGGCCACCCAGCCACGGGAATCGCCGCCTGGCGACCCACTGGACGGCCAGGCCGGCTGCGGCTATGCCCAGCGTGCCCAGGTCAAAGTGCGTCCACATCAGCGCGGCCAACGCTCCAACCTGGGCTTTCCAATGCTTTCTCCAAATCAGCAGCACGGCCAGCCACGCCAAAGCGGCTGTCCAGGCTGCCTCGCTCCCCAAGCTTTGCGCGACGATGGGGTTAAAAACGAGCAGCCCGGCCGCCACCACGCCGGCTATTGGCCGTTGCACTGAGTGGCAGAAGCGATGCAGCAGGATTGCCGTTATCCCCCAACCGATCGCGCTTAGCCACATGCTGACTTGCGGCAGCGGGACGCCCAGCCTGGCCGGCAGCGCCAGCACCAGCACATAGAGAGGGGATTGAAGCAGAAATTGATCGCTTGACAGTGCGCCATGAGCCAGGCCGCGCCCCAAGGCCAGGTTGCGCGCGTGACGGAATGTGAGGTATACAGCGTCGGCCAGATAGTCGCCCCAGGCCAGCCCGATCGCGAGTGGGATGAGCAGCAGCGCGAGCCACCAGATCCATTGGGATGCCCTGGAAGGTGGGTTTACAGAATTGGGCGTGATTGACATGGTACACGTCGAGGGTAGGCCGGCATGTGTGTCCCCTCTATACGTTGAAGCGGACGTCGACGATGTCGCCATCCTGCACGATATAGTCTCGCCCCTGCAGGCGCAGGCTGCCCTTCTTGCGGGCGGCCTCCAGCGAGCCGGCGGCGATCAGGTTATCGTAGCTGACCACCTCGGCGCGAATAAAACCGCGTGCCAGATCGGTGTGGATCGCGCCGGCCGCCTCCAACGCCGTCGCGCCCACCGGCACTGTCCAGGCTCGCACTTCGTCCTCGCCCACGGTGAAGAAGGACTGCAGGCCGGCCAGGCTGTAGCTGGCGCGGATCATGCGGTGCAGGCCCGGCTCTGAAATCCCGTACTCGGCCAGGAAGAGCGCGGCTTCGCCCGCCTCCAGTTGGGCGATCTCCATCTCGAGCTTGCCGTGTAGGCAAATGACGGCCGAGCGTCGATGCTCGTAGCTCAAGTAATCGCTCGGGTTGTCGCTGCCCTCGTCGCCTACGTTGACCACGACCAGGGCCGGCTTGCTGGTGAGAAATTGGTAGCCGCGGAGCGCTTTTTCCTCTTCCCGGCTCAGCTCCAGGTCGCGGACGGGCGTTTCCTGCTCCAGGGCTTGCTTGAGGCGCGAAAGCAGGGCCAATTGCGCTTCGTCGGCCGCCCGCTCGGGATAAGCCGCCTTCCTGCTCAGTTGTTCGGATAAGCGTTCCGCGCTCCGTTCCACGATCACCAGGTCCGAGAAAGCCAGCTCAAAGTCTATCGCGGCCAGGTCGCGGGTCGGGTCGATCGTCCCTTCCAGGTGCGGCACGTCCTCGTCTTCGAAGGCACGCACCACGTGCAAGAAGGCGTCGTTCTGCGCCACCGTGTTGAGCAGTGCCCCGCTCAGCCCGCCTTCTTTCCCCATGCCGATGTGCAAGCCGGCGATGTCGTTGTACTGGACTTGGGCCCGCGTGGTCTTGCGGGGTTTGAACAGCGCGCTCAGGCGATCGACGCGCGGGTCGGGCACCTCGACGATGGCGGTGTGAGTCTCGACCTTGCCCGTGGTATAGGCGGAGGTCTCGACCTGGCTGCGCGTCAGCGCGTTGAAAATGGTCGTCTTGGTGCTGTTAGGCAGACCGATGATCCCGATTTGCATTTCTTCCTCGTTGTACAAAGTCTCGCCTGGGTTGGCATTATCGCAGCCCAAGCGGTGACATTATACACCAAAGGCAGCAAGAACACCATGTAGCTAGGCGAGCCCCTAAAGGTCTCGCGATCCAAAGGATCGCCTTGACCTTTAGGGGCTAGAGGTAAACCACGCCGTTGTCGCCGTCGACCTCGATCAGTTGCCCATCGCTGACGCGCGCGGTGGCGTCGTGCGTGCCGACAACGGCCGGGATACGATACTCACGCGAGACGACCGCGCCGTGCGAGAGCAGCCCGCCGGCATCGGTGACAACCGCCGCCACGGTCAGGAAGAGTGGTGTCCAGGGTGGGGCGGTGGTGGCCGTCACCAGGATGTCGCCCGGCCGCAGGCGGTGCACTTCGGCCAGCGAGCGGATCAGGCGGGCAGGACCGCGTACCTTGCCGGGCGAGCCGGCCTGACCACGCAGCAGCCCTGGCTCGTGGCTTGGAGGCGGCGAACCGGCGGCCAAGCCGCCCACGTAGCGCAGCATCCGGCGCGCCATAGGCGAGTACAGGTAAAGCGCTTCTGACGGCCGGGTGCCCAGCTCCGAGGGTTCGAGATGCTGGCTCCAACGCTCAGCCTCCGCGCGCCGCCCAGCAGCCAATTCGCCCAGGTCGATCTGCCCCGCCGGGCACAGCTGGTCAAGCCAGGTGGCTGCCTGACGTAGCTCGTCGAGCCTGAGGTAAAAGACCTCGTCCGGCTGATGGAGGAGGCCTTTCTCCGCCAGGCGCTTGCCGAACTGGTGGATCACGCGGTGGATCCAGCCAAAGCCGTTAAAGTCCATGTAATAGGTGTGGTTTTCGGTCAACACCAACGCCACCTGGGCCGCTTTCAGGAGCTTTTCAAAGCGTTCCACCACCGGGCGCGGGTAGCCTTCCAGCTCGCGCCGAGCGTTGGCCACAGCCTCCTCGCGCTCGGCGGCGGCCTGGGCCAGCTCGGCCAGCAAATCCCGCTCTGGTTGGGTGAGGTAATTCTTGATGTTGTTGATGACCGGCGTCGGGTCGTCTTGCCAGCTCGGGTAGCCCCAATCCCACAAATTGCTCCGGCGGCCATAGCGATCCAGGAAAGCTTGCAGCTCGGCCAGGAACAGGCGGCCCTGTTCGAACCCTTCCAGCGCGGCCTGGACCTGGCCGGCCGGCAGCTCGGTCAGCACCTGGCACACCGTTGGCGAGACCTTGGCCAGGTCGCGCAGTCGCCACATAGCGCGCCCTATTTCCAGCGTCTTGTTATCAAAGCCTTGCAGCAGGCGGTGGGCCTGGAGTGGCGTCGCGCCGGGGAAGAGGTCGCAGTAGAGGGTCTCGAACTCGTCTAGCGTGAACCACATTGGCGCGCTGAGCAGGTCGTGCAGCTCGTATAGCCGGGCGCCACGGGCGAGGCTTTCCTCCAAGTGCGCGACCAGCGCCTCCGTGCTTGCGCCTTCCAGATCAAAGGCAGCCCAAAAGGCCCAGTGGGCCTCGATCTCGGGCCGCCATTCATTTTCCCATGCCTGGCCCAGCCGGAAGGCCACCGCGCTCACTTTTTCACGCCAGCTTTGGATGCGAGCTTCCATCTCTTCAGGCGTGCCGCTGAAAGGAATCAGGCGGGTGTAGTGATAGGTGTTGAAGGGCTGGTCGAAGCGCTCGAGGACAGCTTCGTCATAGACCGGCAGTGTTCGGGCGTGCCCCCGCTTGGCGATGAGGCCCGTGACGGTGGAGTACATGGGCGTGGTCGGGTCGGGCTGATGCTCGCGGTCGCGCGTCCAGTGATAGTGCACGTCTTGAGAATTTTTCCAGCTCACCGGAAAATCCGGCGGCGGCGAAATGCGTGTGCCTGTGTTTGCCGTTGTCGTGTTCATCGTCATTACTCCTTTGAGTCCTGAGTTGCGTTTTGATTTTCGCTCTTGACTCGGAACTTGCTGATCCACTCCAGCTCTTGTGTCTCGACCGTCTTTTACTCGATTGCACCCTCAGTTTAGGGCATTTCGCGCCTCGAGGCTATGACACGCATCACAATTTCTTTGTGACACTCGTCATTGCCTCCTTCGCCTCTTTGGCGTATCCTAAGTTAACAGTTAACAATTAACTTGGTGTTTAGACTAATCTCAAACGACCCCCATATACGGGAGTATCGCTAATCGCAACCACCATATGTGGTGGCAAATTTGG
>JAFGFO010000028.1 GCA_016931085.1 Thermoflexales bacterium | reverse complement strand
GGGCGCACCTGGCCAACGACCATATCGCCTGTCCGCAAGCCAAAGCGCCGGATCTGGGACTGGCTGACGTACACATCGTTCGGGCCAGGCAGGTAATGATCGGCGCGCAAGAAACCGATGCCTTCTTCGACGACGTCTAGCACGCCGCCGCCGAAAATATAACCCTGCTGCTCGGCCTGGGCCCGCAGCAAGCGCAGGATCAAATCTTCCTTCTTGAGCCGGCTGCAGCCAGAGATTTCCATAGAGCGGGCTAATTCCCGCAGTTCAGCCAGGTTTTTGGGTTCAAGTTCGACAAAATCCACAGGATACCTCCGTGAGATGATTTTTATCCGCGAATTACGCTAATTTGCATCGATCATTCGTGCAGATTCGGGGATTAGCGGACAAGTTATTAAGGCGATTCGCAGCACCCGGTTGATTTCAATCCATTTTACGAGCGTAAAGCTTGAATTTCAACAGGCTATTCCGATAGCGCGTTTAATGATTTTGCTTGTTAGGCTTTAGGCGACAAGCTCAACTGGGAGACCAATTCAGCCAGGGGACGATTGTCTAACTCCACTTTACTATGTTGAGGCAACATCGCCATTTCTTGATGGCGCGCGGTCGTCTTCGACCGCCTTAATCTGTGTTGCCCCACGATTATAGCATGCACTTGGCCAAGCGTCAAATGGCCCATTGGATGTAATAGTAGACGATCACGGCAGCCCACAACAAGGTGTCCAGCCTGTCCAGGATACCCCCGTGACCGGGGATCAAGCTGCTGCTGTTTTTGACCTTACCCCACCGTTTCAACATGGAAGCCCCCAGGTCACCTAAGGGGGTAAGGATGGCTATCAAGGTGCAGACCGCCAGGCTATGCCAGGCCGTCATGCCGGGCAGTGAAGCCAGGCGCAGCGCAGCCGACAAAGCAGGCCAGGCCGCGCCGAACAGCATGCCGCCGAGCAAGCCGGCGATATAGCCTTCCCAGCTTTTGTTGGGACTGAGCAGCGGCGCCAGCTTGTGTCGCCCCCACAAGCGGCCAATCATGTATGAGCTAACGTCAACGGCCCATGATCCCAGCAATGCCAACAAGGTCAGTCCCAGGCCGACTTCCAGGCGCGGCGGGACCGTCATTTCGCGCAGCAAGATGAAATGTGCCCCGGTCACGCCCAAGTACAGGCCCCCCGCCAAGGTAAAAGCCCAATCCGCCACGGCTGTCTGCGAGCCGCGCTCGAAGCGGATCAAGGCCCAGGTCAACTCGGCAAGAACGAACGCCGTCGCGAGTGGCCATAGCCACTCGATCGCCTGGTAGCGCGCTGCCAGCAACGCCGACAGGCCAAATCCGGCCGCTAGCGCGGTGTTGACGTGCGAGCCTTGTCGAACGATGGGGGCATACTCGATATTGGCCACAACCATGGCCACCGCCGCCAGGCTCCAAAACCACCCTCCCCCCAGAAAGAGCAGGGCAATGGTGGGTGGGGCAAGCAGGAAAACGCTGAGCACACGATAACGAAACATGGTTTAGGCTGTGACCTGCTCGCCAGTCTTGCCAAAGCGCCGCTCGCGGCGTGCAAAAGTTTCCAGAGCTTGGCTGAGCTCCTCCTTGTCGAAATCCGGCCAATAGGTCGGGGTGACGTAATATTCAGCATACGCGCCTTGCCAGAGCAAAAAGTTACTCACGCGCATTTCACCGCTGGTGCGGATAATCAGGTCGGGATCAGGCAGCCCGGCTGTGTAAAGGTAGCGGTCGATGAGTGTCTCGTCGATCTGCGCCGGAGACACACCCTCCTCGACCATGCGGCGAAAAGCCTGCACGAGTTCTTGCCGCCCGCCATAGTTAAAAGCTACGTTGAGGATCAAGCGTTCGTTGTGGCGGGTGAGTTCGATGGCGTGCTGCACCTTTTCACACAGTTCGGGCGAAAGGCCGTCCAGGCTGCCCAGGTGGCGCAATTGGACCCCATTCTTGTGTAGTGCAGCCAATTCGCGATCGATGACAGTTTCCAAGATATTCAACAGGCCGCGCACTTCTTCGATGGGGCGGCGCCAGTTTTCGGTTGAAAAAGCGTAAATGGTCAGGATTTTGATGCCCAATTCCACGCAGGCTGTCAGCACGCGGCGCAGGTTCTCGACGCCGGCCCGGTGCCCGGCCAGGCGCGGCAGGCCGCGCGCACGGCTCCAACGGCCGTTGCCGTCCATAATCATCGCGACATGGGTGGGAATCCTGGCTTGAGTGGACATAGAGGCCAGCGCTATACCTCAGAGATCGCCTGCTCCTTGCGCGCGCCGATCTCTTCAGCCCGGCTGATGTACTTGTCAGTCTGTTCCTGCAGCTCGTCACGCCCGCGGTACATCTCGTCTTCCGAGATCATTTTTTCCTTTTCGAACTCTTTCAGATCCTCCATCCCTTCTCGGCGGATATTGCGGATAGACACGCGCGCTTCCTCGACGCGCCTGCGGACGAGCTTGAGCATCTCGTGGCGGCGCTCTTCAGTCAGGCGTGGGATCACCAGGCGGATGAGCTTGCCATCGTTATTGGGCGTCAGGCCCAGGTCCGAGGCCAGGATGGCCCGCTCGATGTCTTTGAGCGATGAAGGGTCGTAAGGGCGAATCGTCAATAACTGCGCTTCAGGCGCGGCGATGTTGGCCAACTGTTCCAGGCGGGTCGGCACGCTATAATAATCGACCATCACGCGCTCGACCAGGGCCGGGCTGGCGCGCCCAGTCCGCACCGCCCGCAAGTCGGTGTCCAGCGTCTCGATGGTCTTGTCCATGCGAGTCTTGAGTTCGTGCAGCAAGTCTTTGACCATAAGTCACTCTCCCACAAAGGTCCCAACCGGCTCGCCTTCCATGGCGCGCTCCAGGCCGCCCGTTTTCCACAAATCGAGCACGATGATCGGCATGTGGTTTTCCATACACAAGCTCAGGGCCGTGCTGTCCATCACACCCACGCGCAGGTTGAGCGCCTCGATATAGGACAGGCGTTCAAAACGTTGAGCGGACGGGTTTAGCTTGGGATCCTCAGCGTACACCCCATCCACCTTGGTGGCCTTGATCAACACGTCGGCCTTGATTTCTACGGCGCGCAGGGCCGCGGCGGTATCTGTCGTGAAATAGGGATTGCCGGTGCCGGCTCCCATGATCACCACCCGTCCCTTGTCCAGGTGGCGGATAGCGCGCAAGCGGATATAGGGTTCGGCAAAGGCGCGCATCTCGATCGCCGTTTGCACGCGCGTGACCACGCCCAGCCGCTCCAGGGCATCTTGCAAGGCCAGGGCATTCATGACCGTGGCCAGCATCCCCATGTGATCGGCCGTGGCGCGTTCCATGCCGTGCGCCAGGCCATCTTTGCCGCGCCACAAGTTGCCTGCCCCCAACACCAACGCGACCTGCACGCCCATCTCTTTGATGGTCTTGATCCGCTTGGCTACGTCTTCGGCCGCCGGCGGGTTGATACCCATCCCGCCCGGCGCGGCCAGAGATTCGCCACCCAGTTTGAGCAAGGCCCGTTTGTATTTGGGTCCCGTCGTCATACTTGCCGTCCATTGACAGTCGTGGCAGAGCTATGTGTCTGCCACGAGGCGAACACGCAGCTTCGCCCCTACACGTCCTGGCCCAACTCGTAGCGGGCAAAGCGTCGCACGACGATGTTCTCGCCGGTCTTGACGATCAGGCTGGTGATCAAATCACCGACCTTGACTTTGTCGTCCTTGACAAAGGCCTGGCGCAGCAGGCAGACTTCATCGTAAAACTTTTCGAGCTTGCCCTGCACGATCTTGTCGAGGACGGCCTCGGGCTTGCCGGAGGCCCGCGCATCAGCCTGGAATCGCGCCTTTTGAGCCTCGATCACATCGGCCGGAATATCTTGCACTTGGAGATAACTGGGACTGGCAAAGGCGATGTGCAAGGCCAGCTCATGCGCCAAGCTTTTGAACGCTTCATTCTTGGCCACAAAGTCAGTCTCGCAGTTCAACTCGAGCATAACGCCAACTCGATCGCCGGGGTGAGCGTAAAGCTCCACGCGACCCTCGAGCGCCGCGCGCTCGGCTTTCTTGGCCGCCTTGCTCAGGCCTTTTTCGCGCAAAATGGCGGCCGCCTTGTCAAGGTCACCCCCAGTTTGTTCCAAGGTCTTGCGGCAATCCAATACACCCGCGCCGCTCAGTTCCCTGAGTTGTTTGATAAGAGCCGTTGAAATCTCCATTATGCTTCCTTTTCGTCCTCGTCCTCGTACGCGTAGGCATCTTCGTCTTCCACTTCCGCGTCGTACTCGTAAACATCCTCGTCCTCGACCTGGCCCAGGTCTTCGATCTCGTCCTCGACCTGGCCCAGGTCTTCGATCTCGTCCTCGACCCGGCCCACGTCCTCGGCTTGGTATGTCTTTTCTTCGACTTTGTCCCGCCCCTCGTCTTCAAACTCGAGCTCGCCGCTGCGCAGCTTGGCCAGGGTGGCCGCACCGAGGTATTGCTCGTCGGCCCCGAGCCCGGCCCTTTCGATCTCTTCGAGCGGCATGGTTTCCTTGCGCATGGCCATGCCCTCCATCACGGCGTCAGCCATCGCGCTCGTCAGTATCTTGATAGCGCGGATGGCGTCGTCGTTGGCAGGAATCACGTAATCGGCTGTGTCGGGATCGCCATTGGTATCCACGATGGCGATCACCGGTACCTCTAGCATGTTCGCTTCGCGCAACGCTGTGGTTTCGCGACAAACGTCGACGACAAAGACCATATCCGGCAGCCGCAGCATGGTCTTGATTCCGCCCAGCCGCGCGTTGAGCTTGTCAATTTGGCGATTCAGCATCAAGGCCTCTTTCTTGCTCAGACGCTCAAACTCGCCTTGGGCGCGGCGTTGCTCGAGAGACAGCAGCGTGTCGATCCGGGAGCGGATGGTACGCCAGTTGGTGAGCGTGCCCCCCAACCAGCGTTGGTTGACGTAGGGCATGCCGCAGCGCTGGGCCTGCAAGGCAATCGTTTCCTGCGCCTGCCGCTTGGTGCCAACGAACAAAAGCGTTCCACCCTCCGCCACCTTGTCGCGAACGGCCGCGTAAGCATCCTCGAGACACCGCATGGTCTGTTGAAGGTCAATGATGTGGATGTTGTTGCGCTCGGTAAAGATGTAGGATCTCATCTTGGGGTTCCAGCGCCGAGTGCGGTGGCCGAAATGGACTCCTGTTTCCAGGAGCGTTTTCATAGGTATAACAGACATTCTAACATTCTCCTTTTTGCGTTTTTAGCCTCCGTCCAGTCTTTTCGCCGGAGAGCCAGTCGCCTGGCACGCCTCCGTAGATCGTGGACGTGTGTGATAGGGTAAAATCCCGAAGGCCAAGTATACCACATCCACTTGTAATGTCAATGTGTAAAATTCGTCGTTTCGTGCATTTCGTGATAAAATTTCCTCCATGAGTGACGAGCTGCGCAAAAAGCTGAGCCGGCTGGGTATCCGCAAGGGGGCGGCCCAGCTCAAGCCCCCGCCGCCACCCACGCGACAGGCCATGCGCGGCCAGGCTTTGCGCGATGTGTCGGATGTCTTGGATGGACGCGAGATCGAAACCCCCAACGGCCCGAGCTGGATCGTTGAAGACCATTTCAATGCCAGCTATAGGCACGGCAGCCGGCCGCTGGCGGACGCGCTGGAGCTGCCTGCGGACGTGTTGGGCCGCCTGGCTTGTGCTGACCCGGCCTGGGGAGAGCGAGATCTCAGCCGAGCAGCCTTCCTCGACACCGAGACGACGGGCTTGGCCGGCGGGACGGGGACGCTGGCTTTCCTGGTGGGAGTGGGTAGGTTTAAAATCGCAAATCGCAAATCGCAAGAGGGCGAATTCCAGCTCGCCCAGTTTTTTCTTCGCCAGCCGGGTGAGGAAGCCGCGCTGTTGGCGGCCCTGAGCGAACACGTCGCCGATTGCGAGGCCGTGGTCACGTTTAACGGGCGTGGCTTTGATCTGCCATTGCTCCGGACACGCTTTATGCTCAACCACCAGCCGCCCGCCTTGACTGTGCCGCACCTGGACCTGCTCCCGCCAGCGCGGCGACTCTGGCGCGAGCGCTTGCCATCGTGCGCGCTGTCTTCGCTGGAAAGCCACGTGTTGGACGTCCACCGCGATCAGGTCGACGCGCCCGGCTACCTGATCCCCCAACTTTATTTTGACTATCTCAACACCGGCGATGCCTCGGCGTTGGGGGGGGTGCTGTACCACAATGCGCAAGACATCCTGTCTATGGTGACGCTGGCCACACGGCTGGGTGGCTTGTTTGCCGAGCCGCTGGCCGAGCCTTCGCCCGACCCAGGCGACCTGGTCAGCCTGGCGGGCTGGTACGATGAGCTGGGATGGCCAGATCGAGCTGAAATGATGCTGCATGCCGTCCTGGATAGAGACGCCCCGCTCACTGTGCAGGCGGCCGCCTGGCAGCGCCTGGGCTTTTTGTGCAAGCACCAGGGACGCTACGAGGACGCCCGGCAGGCCTGGGAACGGCTGGCGGCTACTAGCCAGGACCTCACAGCCCACGTCGAGTTGGCCAAGCACTATGAATGGCGTGCCCACGAGCACGACCTCAAGAAGGCGTTGAGCTGGACCCAGGTCGCTCTCGATCGGATTGAAACCTGGCCACCCGGTTACGCGCGTGACCAGGTGCGTGGCGAGCTGCTGCACCGCCAGCAGCGCCTGGAACGCAAGCTGGGACACGGATGACACGGATTGCACGGATGTAGGTAGCTCGCTGTTACCAATCCCCCGGCATTGGCTCGATGGCCACGCTGTCCAGGTAGGTATAGGTGTTATAGTTATTGTCGAAGCGATTATAATTGCGGAAGGAAACGACGACGGCCTGGCCGGCGTACGGGCTGAGGTCGATGCTCCCCCTGGCCCAGCCGGTGGTCTGCCCAACGCGCGGGTTGTCCACCCCGGGCACGCGCCACCACCGCTCGCAGCTCAGGCCCGCGTTGACCTGGTTGCCATCCGAAAACGCCAGGCCGTCGTTGACGTGTACCTCGAAACGATCGTACTGCTCGATGATAGACGTGTCCTGCGACCAGATGATGTAGCTGAAGGTGAGCAGGCTGGCCGGCTGAGGGGGCAAGTTAAAGGTCTGCGTGATGCCGGCGTGGCCCTGCGGCACACCGAACTGGCACGGATAATCGAGCCCGCCCAGCAGGGCCGCGTAGCTCCCGCCAGCCGGCGGGGTGACTCCCCCGTCTCTCTCCTGAATAGCTTGTACCAGGCTTGCCGGCAACGGGTTTTCCCCCACCTGCCAGGCCGGCGCAAAATTGCCGTATTCCATGTCGCCGTTCAGGGCCAGGTAGATGGTGTCCGAGACAGGCGGGGATGAGACCCCACCCAGGAGATTCTTGAACTGGGCGTACACCGTGCGCAGATCGCTGCCACCGTCGGCCAGTTGCCAGGCCAGGTTGGAGCTAAAGGGCTGCCAATCACTCTCGTCCCAGGTGATGCCTTCGTTGCTGAGGCGGACCCAGGCCACCGTATCCAGCCCACCCGTCACAGTGCTGCTCAAAGCGAGCGTGACGCTCGTGCTGTAGACGTGATCCGCCCCGCCGGCGATGATCAGGCTGCCGGGGGTGGGGATCGGCAGCGGCGGGAGGTTACGCATGATCAGGGGCAAGTAGACGCGCCGGCCTTGGACGACGACCCAGATCTCGGCCGTTTGTCGCTCCTGGTTGAGCAGGCGGTCGGTGGCCTGGGTGCTAAAGAAATAGGTGATAGGCGTTGTTAGCCCGCCGGCTTGTGGATCGAAGGCCATGGCACCGCTTGGAGATGCCAACTCCCTCAGTCCAGTGTTCCCCCGCGTGTCCGTGTAGTAAAGCGTGGCGGACAACACGCCGCTGCCGGCATCGGCCGCTTGCCAGTTGAGAGGAATCAAGTCACCGGCGGCAACCGAGCGGAGGGGAGAAGTGACGGCAGAAACGGGCGGGCTAATGTCCTGGGTGAAGGTCAGCCAGGCACCGGCGGTGAGGAGCATCGAGCCGCTAAGGTTCTCCGAGGCTACCAGCTTGATTGTGCTGGCCGTGTGCGTGGCGCTCACCGTATAGTCCAGGGCCGTCGTGGGCGTGGCCTCGAAGAGGGTCCGCAAGAGCCAGTCGGGACGGTCGAAGGCCGGGCTGCTCCACAGATAGCATGGCGAGTTGCTGGGGAAGCCGGTCAAGACGATGCTGAGGGTGAGATCGCCGGGCGCAACGCCGGCCTGGGCAAAGTACAGCACCCGATCGAGCGCGGTCTCTGGCTGTGTGTCCAGGAGGCGCAAGTTGGCGCCCGTCACGCTGATCGCTCGAAACGTGCAAACCGCTTCTGCCTGGCCGGCGACTTGTGTTGGGGCAGCTTGGGCTGCCAGCCAGCCCAGCAACAGCGCCAGGGCGCAGGCAGCCAGGACAACGGCCAGGCCGCCGTGTCTGATATGGATCGGCCACCTGAAAAGTGTCGACAGCCTTTTTTTAGAAACCGAGTTTTTTCTTGAAAACCCGGTTTCTGGCCCGGCACGCATCCTAGTCCATGATGAGGGGGGGGTACTCATGGGTTCTGCTCCGAATCTCGATATTCCCCATTATACTACAAAAATGAGTGCAGGGGGGATGATTTTGTGTTATAATAGCCCCATGATTGTTGCTCAAGAAGGTGACCTGGCTTTATACGTTGACCTGCGAGACGGCAAGCGCCGCCTGGTCAGGCTGCAGGCTGGCGGCGCGTTTCACACCCACCGCGGCCTGATCCGTCACGACGACTGCATTGGCCAGCCTTGGGGCCGGCTGGTGCGCACGCAGCTCGACGCACGCTACCTCGTCTTGGAGCCATCCACGGCCGAGCGGCTGCAGTACCTGAAGCGCAACTCGCAGATCATGTTCCCCAAGGATGTGGGTTATCTTTTGCTCAAGCTGGGTGTGAGGCCCGGACGCCTGATCGTAGAGGCCGGCACCGGCAGCGGCGGCATGACCTTGGCGTTGGCTCTCGCCACCGCGCCGCTAGGCCGGGTAGTCAGCTACGACGTGCGCCCCGAGATGCAGGCGATCGCTGTCAAGAATCTGGAAAGGAATTGTCTGCCGCCTGACCTGGTCGCGTTCAAAGTGCGCGACATCGCCGAGGGATTGGACGAAACCGAGGCCGACGCCTTCTTCCTCGACGTGTCGCAGCCGTGGGACTATCTCGCCCAGGTTGCCGCAAGCTTGCGCGGCGGGGCGTTTTTTGCCACCGTGCTCCCGACGATGAACCAGGTTGTCAAGACGGTTGAAGGGCTAGAAGCCGGCCCGTATGGCATGATCGAAGTTGAAGAGCTTTTGCTGCGTCCTTACAAGCCGGTCTCTAATCGCGTGCGGCCGGCCGATCGCATGGTGGCCCACACGGTTTATCTCATCTTTGCCCGGCGATTGGCACCCTCTTCCCCCGTCGAGACTTGCCAGACGGCGTTAGCGTCGTCAGACCCTAAAGGTCTACAAGACCTTTAGGGTCTCTCCATCTCTACTCTGCCGCTTCTTCCTCTTCAACCTTGCCCTTGGTGATGACTTCAACCTCGGTCACCACCTCGGCCGGCACGGCTTCCACGACCTCTTCTTCTACACGCATGGCATTGATGCGCACGACGGCCTCGTCCAGTTCGGCCAGGACCTGAACGCCACTGCCTAGTGAGCCGATCATGTCTTTGACGGTGATTTCCATGCCCACCGCGGTCAAGCCAGACACGTCGACGTGCACGGCATCGATCAGGTCGCCCGGCAGACATTCGATCTCGATCTCGTTCATCGTTTGCAGCAGGAGGCCTTCGCCGCGCGTGACGGGCGTGGATTCGCCGTCGATGATCACCGGCACGCTCAGTCGAATCCTTTCCGACATAGAAACGGCCAAAAAGTCGACGTGATAAAAGTTGCCCGAGATAGGCTCTCGGTGCACCTGGCGCACGAGCGCCAGCTCAGGCTCAGCTCTCCCTTCGATCGTCAAGCGGATCAGGTGGCTGGCGCCGGCTTTGGCCAGCACCTTTTTGAATGTGCGCGTGTCCATCTGGAGCGGCATAGGCTCCACGTGGCGACCATAGATGATGGCCGGCGTCTGACCCTGGCGGCGCAGGCTTTTGACCTGCTTGCCGGTGATCGTTCGCGGAGAAACGGCGAGCTCAAATTGTTCCATCTTTTCACCTCATGCCAAGGGATCGGCGCCACTCCCCGCGCACCCGGTGGCCCGGCCCTTGCAAAGCTACATGACGCGTCCCGTATGACGCGATCGCCGCGCGCGGACGGCGATACTGGCCTGCGTAGACAGGCAGGGGGAGAGTATAGTCGAATTGTCGGATATAGTCAAGTGCGACATTCAGCCCATAATGTGGTAAAATAGCACGAGTTTCCGATTCGCCGTTTTTCTTTGATTTGGAAGTCATATGAACGATCCGAGCGATTTGCCCGAATCTACCAACCCTACGGACCAGCCGCAGCCGCAGCGGGCGTGGATCAACCTGGCCCTGTTTTTGCTCACCATCGCTTCTACCCTGTACGCTGGCGCGCTTCACGAAGGGGCAGACCCCTTTGCCGATCCGGCCAGCTTGCTGCGGGGTGTGCCGTTTTCGTTCACTCTCATGGCCATCCTGGGCACCCACGAAATGGGACACTATGTCGTCGGGCGCCGGCACAAGGCGGCCGTTTCCCTGCCTTATTTTGTGCCCATACCTATCGGCATGGGCACGCTGGGAGCGGTGATCGTGCAGCGCGCGCCTTTTGAGAACCGCCAGGTCCTGTTTGACTTGGGGATCGCCGGCCCACTGGCCGGCCTGGTCGTCGCCGTGCCGCTGCTCGTGCTGGGCTTGGCCAGCTCTCCCGTCGTGCCCTATCAAGCCGGCGAAGGCTTTTTCTTCGAGGGCAACTCGCTCTTTTACCTGGCGATCAAATACCTGGTCCACGGCCGGCTGCTGCCCTACGGCGGGCTGGATGTCCAGATCAACTCGATGACCTTTGCGGCCTGGTTGGGGCTGCTGGTCACGTTCCTGAACCTGCTGCCCATCGGCCAGTTGGACGGCGGACACGTGCTGTACGCCCTGCTCGGACGGCGAGCCTGGCCCATAGCGACGGCCTTGTCGCAACTCTTGCTGCTGGTGGGCGGGCTGGGCTGGGCCGGGCAGTTTTTAAACATCCCCTGGCTGGCCCAAAACTTTTGGTCCGGCTGGTTGATCTGGGGCGTGTTGACGATGTGGATGCGCCCCCAGCACCCGCCGCCCCTCGACGATTCGGTCCCACTGGGGCCGGGCCGCACGTGGCTGGGCCTGCTGGCCGTGATCGTGTTTTTCTTGCTGTTCACGCGCGTGCCCTTCAGCTTTGAGCCGGTGTTGTTTTAGCCACTCAGCCAATGCCGCCCTTCGGTCGGGGCAAATCGGCACGAGCTGGTCGAGTTAACGCCGGGCTCTCCCACTCTTCTGATCGTGCACGAGCTCTAGCAAATCGTCCACCCCAAAACTCCCCTGGCGTGTGTCATAGTCTACGATGACATGAGCCCAGCGCTCGTACAACTGCTCCCGCGCAGATAAAAGCTTGGGATAGCAGCGTGCCAACGCTTCCTCGACGCTCTCGTTCGCTTCCTGGCTAAACAAGCCTCTCCACAACACGGGCCTTTGATTGGCCAGATAGGCCTGTAGCATTTTCCCCCAGGCCTTCGGTGGCGTTGCCAGGTGAACCACCACCGTGTGACGGCGCAGCTTCCCAAGAGCCTCTTCCCCGGTGTAAATGACACTCCCTGTCGTATCTACGACGACGCTCTCTCCGGGATCGGTCTTGGCATCGCCGAGGTAAGCGCAAATTTCGTCCAGAACCTCCATCTCACACATCAGATACCTGGATTCGCGTTCCGTATAATGAGGCTCGTAGGGGAATCCCATCCACTCGCCCACGCTCATCGCGTTCCTGTCCGGCCCGACCAACTCGGGGGAAAGCTTGTCCGTAATCATCTCGTCGCAGCAAAAGCGTCTGAATCCGCGCTCGGCCAGTTTCACGGACCAGGTGGACTTGCCAGTCCCTGACATACCAATCAATGTGAGACGCATGGTCTAGAAAAAATACGGGTAAACTGAATACGGCACGCCATGACGTTTCGCGTTTTACGTCCCCATCGCGCGGCTCCAGGTGCACGTATGCTGCCCCTTGCTGGCTGCCAGCACGACATCACCCACCAGGGTAATGACAAGCGTCCTGGTGGAGAGCCGGCGTAGACCTTCGTCCGGCGTATAGTCACGAGTCTATTGCGTACGCTAGCCTACGGGATGCACAAGGTCTGCCCCACGTAGATCAGGTTGGGATTGGCGATGTTGTTCGTAGCGGCAATCGCCCACACGGTTGTCCCGTAACGCTGGGCCAACGAATAGAGCGTGTCGCCAAAATAGACTGTGTGCATCGCCCAGCAGGCCGTCGGCTGAGGCGCCCCCCCGCCAAACTGGCGCGTGCAGACCGGCCCATAGGTGTCCACCCAGGGGACATTGGGGATGGCCAGCACCTGGCCGATTCGCAAGTAATCGGGGTAGGCGCTGATCCCGTTCTGGCTGGCGATCGCCCACGGTGACACCGCATACGCGCGCCCGATGCAAAACAGGGTCTCGCCAGCGCGCACGGTGTGATAGCCCAGTATTTGTGTCGGGGGGGGCGGCGGCAGCGGCGTGGCCGTCGGAAGAGTAGGCCCGGCTGTGGGCTGGGCCGTTGGCAGGCTCGTCGGCAGGCTCGTCGGCAGCACGACAACGGTCGCCGTGGGCGGCGGGGGCGTGGGTAGTGGACTCACTTGGGCAAACTGCGCGCCTGCTTGCCCTTGAACCGCCGCGATGCTGGCAAACACCAAAATGAGGATCAAGACCAACACACCTGGAACAGCTTCTGAATCTTTCATGGTTCACCTCTCCGAAAATGACTCGTGTGGGGCAGGTTTCCATAGCTGCCCTAAAGCTGAAATTTATTCCTGCCGGGGTGGGACCAGTTTAGCAAGGTCCTTGATGAACTCGATCGGCACCGGGAAGATGATGGTCGAGTTCTTTTCCACCGCGATTTCGGTCAGCGTCTGCAAGTAGCGCAACTGGATGGTAGCCGGCTCGCGCGCCATCGTAGCGGCCGCCTCGGCCAGTTGTTGGGCCGCAGCTTTTTCTCCCTCGGCATGGATCAGCTTGGCGCGCTTCTCGCGCTCGGCCTCGGCCTGCTTGGCCATGGCGCGTTGCATGGTCTGGGGCAGCTCCACGTCCTTGATCTCGACCGTGCCAACCTTGATGCCCCACGGCTCGGTCGATTCGTCGATGATCTGCTGCAGCCGCTCGTTGAGGCTCTCACGATGGGCCAACAGCTCGTCCAGCTCGCTTTGCCCCAGCACATTGCGTAGCGAGGTCTGGGCAATGTTCCAGGTCGCCCGCCGGTAGTCTTCCACCTGGACGATAGCCCGGGCCGGGTCGACCACGCGGTAAAAGACGACCGCGTTCACCTTGACCGTCACGTTGTCGCGCGTGATGGCCTCTTGCGAGGGCACGTCGAGCGTGACGATGCGCAAG
>JAFGFO010000233.1 GCA_016931085.1 Thermoflexales bacterium | reverse complement strand
GTGGAGCCGCTCATCGCCGCGCTCAAGGACAGTAGCGAGAGTGTGCGCCGAAATGCGGCGGAGGCGCTGGGCCAAATCGGCGATGCCCGCGCCGTTGAGCCGCTTATCGCTGTACTGGATGATAGCGACATGGATATGCGCCGAAATGCGGCGGAGGCGCTGGGCAAAATCGGCGATGCCCACGCCGTGGAGCCGCTCATCGCCGCGCTCAAGGACAGTAGCGAGAGTGTGCGCCGAAATGCGGCGGAGGCGCTGGGCAAAATCGGCGATGCCCGCGCCGTTGAGCCGCTTACCGCTGCGCTCAAAGATAGTGACAACTCTGTGCACCTGGCGGCGGCGGGGGCGCTGGGCAAAGTAGGCGCGCGGCTAGAAGATGCCGCACTTTGCGCCCGCGCTGTGGAGCCGCTCATCGCCGCGCTCAGGGATAGCGAGTGGTCTGTGCGCCGAAATGCGGCGGAAGCGCTGGGCCAAATCGGTGATACCCGCGCCGTTGAGCCGCTTATCGCCGCGCTCAAGGACAGTAGCGAGAGGAGTGTGCGCCGAAATGCGGCGGAGGCGCTGGGCCAAATCGGTGATACCCGCGCCGTTGAGCCGCTTATCGCTGTACTGGATGATAGCGATTGGCAAGCACGCAAAGCCGCTGCACAAACATTGGTGACATTGTATAGATCGGACCGCATTGAGAAATCTATTAAAAGTCTGATCCTAGCTCAACGCGGCAAAATAACCCAACCACATGATGATTCTGTAGGGCCTCACTTTGACGATGGTTGGTCCGGAGGCAGTAGCCATAGTGACTACGCTTCTACACTGAATAAAGGTATAGGGGTAGATTTTCCCCTCTAGATCGGCGAGTCTGCGGATGGGGCGCTGGGCAAGATCGGTGTGCCTGCCGTCGAGCCGCTCATCGCCGCGCTCAAGGATACGGATAGAGATGTGCGCAAGTCAGCGGCTAAAGTACTGGGGGCAATCGGCGATGCCTGCGCCATAGAGCTGCTCTTCGCTACGCTCAAGGATACCGGATAGCGGTGTGTGCAAATCCGCGGTTGAGGTGCTGGCCAGTATGTACAGAATGAGTAACTTCGATGAAATGCACAAACGCCTCATTTTATCCCGGCGAGAAACTATAACCTACCATGAAGACACACAGGACCGGTGTTGGGATCCCTCCGGCTACTCTTTCGGTGCACACACAGACAAGAATATCAGTGCGGATCTGCTGCTCTAGCCAGGTGGGCAGAGGCAAGGCGATGAATCGTTGAAGCACTGAGCGCATTTATCTCACTGCAAGCGTGCGGCGGAAGGCACCTGGTTTGGCAATAGGTTCATTGTCTCGACCTATCATCGTTTTCACGGGTGGCCCAGGCGGCGGCAAGACGATACTGATTGACGAACTGATGCATGACCTGGCAAGGACCGGGCGCTTGGTCGCACTGCCTGAAGCCATCCCACTGATGCGCGGCCTCAATATCTCGCCATACCAGTGTGTTAGACGACTCGAAGGGCTTGCACTTTGTAGAATGAGCGGTTACAATAAAGGTGGCGCGCGTTGGTTGGACTTGAGAAGAGGACTGCTGCAAGCTCTATACCAAAAAGTAGGAAAAGCTAATGGGACGATCCATCAGGTCAGTTGATTCAATACAGGCATTTCTTATCCCGAATCTCAAGACGCCCAAAGAGGCATTTCGGGATATTTGCAATTATCTCGCCGGCCAGGCGGTGGGCGCAACACGAGACGATTTTCTGCTTGACGAATTGACTCGGCCAGAATTGTGCTTTCGTGAAACATGCGGCGATTGAGATTGTAGTAGGGGTAGTCTGCTATGATGACTAGTGCTCTTGATCAACTTCAGACGTGGATGGATGCCGGGGAAAGCGAACACCTGGAATTCAAAGAGGCCAAGGCCCGTTACGATTTTGAGGAGTTGGTGAAATACTGCGCTGCCCTGGCCAATGAGGGCGGCGGCGCCATAATCCTCGGCGTCACTGACCGCCCGCCTCGCAAGATTGTCGGCAGCCAGGCTTTCACCGACCTGGAGCGTACCAAGGCTGGCCTTGTCGAGCGACTGCGCCTCCGGATTGATGCGGCCGAAATCCAGCACCCCGCCGGTCGTGTCTTGCTGTTCACTGTTCCACCTAGGCCAGTGGGTGTTCCAATCCAATACAAGGGTGCTTACTGGATGCGTGCAGGCCAAGACTTGGCGCCAATGACGCCTGACCTGCTCAAAAAGATTTTTGACGAGGCCGGCCCAGACTTTTCCGCAGAGATATGTCCTCATGCGTCTCTCCCTGACCTGGACTCCGCCGCTATCGAACACTTCCGGGCAATGTGGCATCGTAAATCGGGGAACAAGGCTCTCAAGGCGGTTTCTCAGAAGCAGTTATTGATTGATGCCGAGTTGACAGTAAACGGCGATCTCACTTATGCTGCGCTGATTCTGTTCGGCACGCACCAGGCGCTTGGCAAGTACCTGGCCCAGGCCGAGCTGGTTTTTGAATACCGGTCCAGCGAGGCGTCGTTGCCTGCTCAACAGCGCAAGGAATACCGCCAGGGCTTTTTCTTGTTTGGAGACGATTTGTGGAACACGATCAATCTCCGCAACGAAGTGCAGCAGTTCCAGGATGGCCTGTTTGTGTGGGATATTCCAACGTTCAATGAAGCTGTAGTCCGCGAGACTATCCTCAATGCCGTGAGCCATCGCGACTATCGCTTAGCCGGCTCAGTTTTCGTCCGGCAATTTCCTCGCAAGTTGGAGGTTGTCAGTCCCGGCAGTTTCCCGCCGGGTATCACGCCAGACAACATCTTGTGGCGGCAGGCGCCGCGCAATCGCCGCATTTCCGAAACATTTGCCAAATGCGGCCTGGTCGAGCGATCCGGCCAAGGTGTGAATCGGATGTTTGAAGAATGTATCAAGGAGAGCAAACCCAGACCCGATTTTGCCGGCACCGACGATTATCAGGTGTCGGTGACACTGATTGGCGAGGTACAAGATCAGCGATTTCTGCGTTTCCTCGAACAAGTGGGCAAAGAACGCTTGTTGTCTTTCACTACGCAGGATTTTATCGTGCTGGACCTAGTGAACCGGGAGCAACTCGTGCCCGATGAGCTAAAACCGCGCTTGCCCACGTTGATTGACCAGGGAGTCATCGAAATGGTCGGGCGTGGCAGAGGTGTCCGCTATATCCTCTCACGCCGGTTCTATGGCTTCCTGGAGAAGAAGGGCGTTTATACGCGCAAGCGTGGACTGGATCGGGCAACCAACAAGGCGCTGCTCTTGAAGCATATCCAAGATAGTCAAAAAGAGGGTAGCCAACTCCACGAACTGATGCAAGTGCTGCCGGCTCTTTCTCGCGCTCAAATTCAGACGCTTTTGCGCGAGATGAAGGCCGAAGGGCAAATCTACAGCATCGGTCAAACCAGGTCGGCTCGTTGGTATCCAGGCCGCGCTCCAAGCCAGATTGCATCAAAACGCTCCAAAAAGCAATCATGATGCAATGCTGATGCAATCCGTTTTTTCGGCTAATCAGGAGAATTATGCACCTTATCTTTGATCAAGCCAAAGACGAAATCGCCAAACTGGTCAGACACTTTCACACCAACGCTCGACTGTACCACGCGCCGGATTACAAAGAGGCCCACGCCCGGCAAGAATTCATTGATCCCCTATTCATCGCGCTGGGTTGGGATGTGCACAACGCTCAACGCGCTGCGCCCAATTATCGCGAGGTCGTTGTGGAAGCCTCGCTCGATGTGGAGGGCAGCCGCAAAGCGCCCGATTATGCCTTTCGTATGGGCAGGGACATAAGGTTTTTCGCTGAAGCCAAAAAGCCGGGCGTTTCGATCAAGACCGGCGTCGGCCCGGCTTATCAGTTGCGCCGTTATGCGTGGAGCCTCAAACTTCCTCTCTCGCTGCTCACCGACTTTGAAGAACTGGCCGTGTACGATTGCCACTCCCGCCCATCCGAAAAAGATAAAGCCGTCACCGGCCGGACCCAGTTCTACACCTATGAAGAATATCCTGACCGCTGGCGCGAGGTATGGGACGTGTTTTCACGCGAGGCTGTGTTGGCCGGGGCGTTCGATCAATTCGCCCAGAGCAGCAAAGGCAGGCGCGGCACCAGTGAAGTGGATGTCGAGTTCCTCAAAGAAGTCGAAGCCTGGCGTAATGTGCTGGCGCACAATATCGCGCTGCGCAATCCGCGCCTGACGGTGGATGAATTGAACGATGCGGTGCAGCGCACGATTGACCGCATCGTCTTTTTGCGCATGGCCGAAGATCGGGGAATGGAAGAGTATGAACGGCTGCAGCGACTGGCTGAAACAGGCAACATTTACCCCGGCCTGATCGAGCTATGCCGCAAGGCTGATACCAGGTACAACTCGGGCTTATTTGACCTGCGCGCCGACAAGCTTACGCTGGACTTGGTCATTGACGACAAGGCGCTCAAGCCAATCCTTTCCAATCTCTACTTTCCTGCTTCACCTTACGAGTTTAGCGTATTGCCGACCGAAATCCTGGGCAACGTGTACGAGCAATTCCTGGGCAAGGTGATCCGCCTGACGCCTGCGCACCAGGCCAAGGTGGAAGAAAAACCGCAAGTGCGCAAGGCCGGCGGCGTGTATTACACTCCGACCTACATCGTCGAGTATATTGTCAGGAACACCGTCGGCAGGCTGGTGAAGGACAAAGGCCCCAAACAATTGGAAGACGTTCGCGTCCTGGATATGGCGTGTGGCTCTGGCTCGTTCTTGTTGGGCGCGTATCAGTGCTTGCTCGATCACTACCTGGCGTGGTATGCGACGCACAACCCCGAAAAGCACGCTAAAGCGGTGTGGCAACACGGCGAGGAATGGCGATTGACCACTGCCGAGAAAAAGCGCATTCTGACAACGCACATCTTTGGCGTGGATATTGACCGGCAGGCGGTTGAGGTGACCAAGCTCAGCTTGCTGCTCAAGGTGCTGGAAGGCGAAAGCGACGAGACACTGGGTAAGCAACTGGCGCTCTTTCAGGAGCGTGCCCTGCCCAACCTCGACCAGAACATCAAGTGCGGCAATAGCCTCATTGGGCCG
>JAFGFO010000232.1 GCA_016931085.1 Thermoflexales bacterium | reverse complement strand
GCCGATCCCCGGCGGGATCGGATGTGTCCTTGGTGGTGAAATAAAGGCGCCGGTTTGGGCAAGTCACCTGGGCTGAGCAGTTACCTTAAAGTTATATCAGCACCAGCCCGCTGCGCGGAGCCAGTTTGAGCTCGCGCAGCTTGCCGCGTGTAACGGCGTAGCTGGCCTGCCCCCAGGCGTTTTTCAAGACGGTCCCTTCGCCGAGCACGCTCTTGAGCGGCAAGTCGACGCGGCATGCCTGGCGGCCCAGGTTGAGCGCGACGACGACGGTTTCGCTTCCCGGCAGTTGGCGCGCAAAAGCGTACACCTCTCCCTTGGACAACAGCGTGCGATAAGAGCCGCGCCGCAAGGCCGGGTGCGCATGGCGCAGCGCGATGCACTGCCGGAAGTAAGCCAGCAGCTCGTGATTCCAGCGCGCCTCGTCCCAGGGAAAGCCCCGCCGGCAGTCCGGGTCGTGCCGGCCCTCAAGCCCGATCTCGTCGCCGTAATAGATGCACGGCGCGCCGGGATAAGTCAGCATGTACAAGACGGCCAGGCGCAGCGCGCTCTCGTCGCCGCGCGCCGTGGTGATAAAGCGCGGTGTGTCGTGGCTGTCCAACAGATTGAGCTGCGCGTGGGTCACGGCCGGCTCGTACAGTGCCAGCAAGTCATGGATGCGGCGGGCAAAGCGCTCCACGCCTATGGGCCTGACAGTCCGGTAGTCGCCGGCCCTGCGCAGCTCTTGAAAATCGAGCCCCTGCCCCACAAAGCAGCCCAGCACGGCCTTGGTGAACAGGTAATTCATGACCGCGTCGAACTGGTCGCCCTGCAGCCAGCGCCGCGCGTCGCCCCACAGCTCGCCCACCAGGTAGGCCTGCGGGTTGGCCGTCTTGACCACCTGGCGAAATTCTTGCCAGAACGAATCGTCGTCGATCTCGGATGGCACGTCCAGCCGCCAGCCGTCGATGCCAAAGTCGATCCAGAATTTGGCCACGTCCATGATAAAGCGGCGCACGGCCGGTGTGCCGGTGTTCAGCTTGGGCAGGGCCGGCAGCCCCCACCAGGCACAGTAGCCCAGGCTATCCAAGCCGCTGCGCTTGTCTCGCTTTTTGCGCCTGGGCGGATAGGCCTCGATCGGACGGCCCGCTTTTAGCCACTTGGGATTGAAATGGAACCAATCCAGGTAAGGCGAGCGCGCGCCGTTTTCCAGGGCGTGATTGAACGGATAAAAGCCGCGGCTGGCGTGGTTGAACACGCCGTCCAGCACGACGCGCATGCCGCGCGCGTGGGCCTGGTCGAGCAGCTCGCGCAGGGCGGCGTTGCCGCCCAGGATCGGATCCACGCTGTAATAGTCGAAGGTGTGGTAGCGGTGATTGGCCGTCGAGCTAAAGACCGGGGTGAAGTAGAGCGCCGTGACGCCCAGCTCCTGCAAATAGTCCAGCCGCTCGGCCACGCCCAGCAGGTCGCCGCCCTTGAAGCCGTAATTGGTGGGCGGCGCGTCCCACGCTTCCAGGTTCGACGGCTTGTCCACGCGCTGGCTCTGGGCAAAGCGGTCGGGAAAGATTTGGTAGAATACGGCTTCTTTGACCCACTCGGGTGTCGTGATCGGCATGGTCCCCCCTCAACTCATAGATGATAGATAGGCTATTATACCGCACTTTGGCAGGTTGAAAAAGCGTTTCTCCGTCGAAAGTCCGAGTCCATAATCCGCACTTGGCCCGATGAGCCCAGCAGAACGATGCAGTACAATAGCATGGTGAGCTTGTACAGATCTGCTCAACTTGTCATTTTGGCTATTCGCAGTACCCGGTTGATTTCGATACATCGTATGCGTGCCAAGCACCGATTTCAATAGGCTATTTCGATAGCCCGTCATTTCGAGTTGCCTCAAGTAAAGACTTGGGCTGAAGGGACTATCCTGGCGATGTGCGGCATTTTTGGTATTTGGACCCCTGGCAAGAAATTGAATATGTCAAACCTTCGGCGCGCCACGACACTCTTACGCCACCGTGGCCCCGATGACGAGGGTTATGTGTTGGTCAACACCCAAGCCGGCCGCAGCGTGCCGGGTGGAGGCCAGGCTACCATGTCGCAGCTCAACTTGCCTCCGATCGAAAATTTTGCCGACCAGGATTTTGACTTGGCGTTTGGCTTTCGCCGCCTGGCAATTCTCGACCTGTCTGCGGCTGGCCATCAACCCATGTCTGACCCTCACGAGCGCTATTGGATTGTTTTCAACGGCGAGATTTACAATTACCTCGCCTTGCGCGCCGAGTTGAGCGGGCTGGGCTATAGTTTTCAAAGTCGAACGGATACCGAGGTGGTTTTGGCGGCTTACCAGCACTGGGGCACGGCGTGCTTGCCGCGCTTGAATGGGATGTGGGCCTTGGCAATCTGGGATAAGCAGGAACGCTGCTTGTTCCTGGCCCGTGATCGCTTTGGCATCAAGCCACTCTATTACGCGCGCCAGGATGGTGCCCTCACCTTTGCGTCGGAAATCAAGGCCTTGGTTGGCAAGCACGGCATCCCTTTCCAGGCCGATGACGAGACCATCTATCGTTACCTGGTGGCTGGTGACCCACCCCCCAGCCAGGAGCGGACCTACTTCAAAGGGGTCTTGTCATTACCCCCCGGACAGTGGCTGCGGGTAGGCCCCACGCCAGATCGCGTGATCCAGCAGCGCTATTGGGACCTTCCAGAGTTAGGGGATGCTCCCCGGACTTCTCCTGACAACGAGATCGAAAGATACCGCGACTTGCTCATCGACACCGTACGCCTGCATTTACAGTCTGATGTGCTGGTTGGAACTTGCTTGAGCGGCGGGCTGGATTCATCCTCGATCGTCTGGGCCATCAGGCATCTGCTCACACAAGGCCATGTGGCTGATGGACAGCTCGGCGAGCGCTTGAAGACCTTCAGTGCTGTGTATGACACAGAAGGCCGTTACAATGAGCGCTCCTATATCCAGAAGGTATTGGATGCGACGGGCGTTGAAGGCAACTTTACTTTCCCCACCGTTGAGCGGCTGCGGGCTGACCTGGAGCAGTTGGTCTGGCATCAAGAACATCCCTTCGGCTCTCTCAGCGTTTTTGCCCAATGGTGCGTCATGAGCAAAGCGCGCGAATGTGGCGTCACGGTATTGCTGGACGGTCAAGGCGCCGACGAGGCTTTGGGCGGTTACCGCCCTTTCGAGATATTCCTGAACGACGTGATACACCGCGCTGGCCTGTGGCCGGCTTGCCGGGAAGCACGCGCGATCCAGGCAGCGACTTGCCTGCCCGCTTATCCCCTGTTGGCCCGTTCATTGGTTTATAGCTTGCCGTCGCCGGTGACGCGCACCATGCGCCGGCAACACGCCCGGCGGCAGGCGGATCGAGCTTGCTTGCAGCCTGACTTTGCCCTGCACTTTGGCCACCAGACGAGGGCAGATTGGTTCGACTGGTCCAAGCATGCTACGCTCGACCGGCATCTCAGGACAGTGTTGACAGAATCGAGCTTGCCTTTTCTGCTGCATTACGAAGACCGGAACGCGATGGCGTTCAGCGTCGAGGCGCGTGTGCCTTTCCTGGACCACCGCCTGGTCGAGTTCGCGTTTGCCGCAGCGGCGGGCTGGCGCATCCACCAGGGATGGACAAAATGGATCTTGCGCAAGGCCATGCAAGGCCGGCTGCCTGACGAGATCGTATGGCGCAGGGACAAAGTGGGATTTGAAGTGCCAGAAGGGAGGTGGCTTCGCCGCTGGCTGCGTGCCGAGCCTGATATGCTTGGCCCCCAGTCGCGCTGCCGCGATTACCTGCGCCTTGAGGCTGTCCACAATCAACTGGCCTCGTGGCAGCTATCTAACAACGACAAGACGCTCCCGGTCTGGCCCTGGATCAACCTGGAGATGTGGTTGCGCACATGGAGCACGATCTGCTGACGTCAACGCTGGGGGGGCGACCAACTTTCCCCTATTCCGTCCGATGGCCCTTCACAGCGAACCGTGCCGCTTTTATGCTATAATGGGTTTGCGAACAGCAGGGAGGCTAGGATATGGGAATTCGTATCTTGATCGTGGACGATCACAGCGTGGTCCGCAAGGGCCTCAGGATGTTCTTGGCGCTGGACTCGGAGTTGACCATTGTAGGCGAGGCCAAGAACGGTGACGAGGCTTTGATCCTGGCACGCCAACTCAAGCCAGACGTGGTGCTGATGGATTTGCTGATGCCGGTCATGGATGGCGTGGCTGCCACGCTGACCATCCGGCGCGAGCTGCCCGACACTGAGGTCATTGCGCTGACCAGCGTGCTGGAAGACCAGGCTATTTTCAAGGCCATGCAGGCCGGTGCGATCGGCTATTTGCTCAAGGACTTGGAGGCTGACGAACTATGCCGCTCTATCAAGGCCGCCGCCGCCGGGCAGGTGCAACTGTCGCCGCAGGTTGCGGCGCGCCTGATGCACGAGGTGCGCGCGCCTGACAGCCCTGAGACGCTGACCGAGCGCGAGACCGAGGTGCTGCGGCTGTTGGCCCATGGCAAGGCCAACAAGGAGATTGCCGCCAGCCTTTCCATCGGCGAAAAAACCGTCAAGACGCACGTCAGCAACATCCTGGGCAAGCTTGGCGTGCTCAGCCGCACCCAGGCCGCGCTCCACGCTGTGCGCATAGGCCTGGTGTCGCTTAACGCAGCGGATCAAGCTGTATGATAAAAAAGCTCACGACGACTTGGCGTCGCATGCGCGGCTATGTGCGGGAGCCAGAAGGCGGCGCGCTGCTCGTTGCCTTGTTGACCCTGGCAGCGCTTTTGCTGCTTTGGTGGCAAGCTGGACGGTGGTATCAGGCACAGTTGTTGGCCGAGCGGCGTTCGGAGGCAGCCGTCGAGCTTTCTCTGCGCAGCAGTACCCTGTCGTCAGCCATCCTCCGGCGTTTTGTCCGGCTGCAAGGCCTGGTTGCCTTCGCCCAGACTGATTACACAGAGCAAGAGATGGCGACCCGCTTTGGAATTTTTGCCGCCGGATTGTACGCGGGCAGCCAGGGCATTCGCCATCTGGCGATAGCGCCGGGCGGCGTGGTACGCTATGTCTACCCGCTGACCGGCAACGAGCGTATTCTCGGCTACGAAGCACTTCAGGACCCTCGCCCCGATGTGCGCGCCGACGCACAACGCGCGGTTGAATCGCAGCACATTGTCCTGAGTGGCCCCATTGAGCTGACTCAAGGCGGCATGAGCCTGGTCGCCCAGCAGGCTGTTTATCGGGACGGCACGTATTGGGGATTGGTTAGTGTTGTGGTGGATCTGCCGGCGTTGCTGGAAGAAGCCAGGTTAAACGAGCCATCAGGCGAACTGGTGTTTGCGCTGCGCGATAGTAGGAGGCAAGTCTTTTATGGATCCAGCACGGTCTTTGATCGCGCTCCCGTCACCAGGCGCGTTGATTTGCCGGAGGGAGACTGGGAACTGGCCGGTGTGCCTCAGACAAGCTGGTATGCCACCGTGGAGGAACCCCAGCGTGTCTTCCAGATCGTGGGACTCGTGATTGTTGGCTTGTTAACCAACCTGGTCTACTTGTCCGTCAACCGCCAGACACGCCTGGCGCAGCTCGTCCGGCAGCGCACTGAGCAACTGCGGCAGGATATTGCCAGGCGCGAGCAGGCCGAGATCGCACTGCGAGAACGGGAGGAGCAGTACCGCAGCATCTTTGAATCCACCAGTGACAGCTTGCTCGTCCACGACCTGGAAGGCCACCTGGTGGACTTTAACCCGGCCGCGGCTCGTATGCATGGTTACTCACCCGAAGCGTTTCGTCACCTGCAGCCGCCCCAATTCATCCACCCTGATTCGCTGCCGTGCTTTGTCGAGTATGTTGAGCTTGTCAGGGCCGGGGAATTCCTTCAAAGGCAAGTCATAGGCTTGCGCAAAGACGGCACCGCATTTCCTGTTAAAATGCTTGGCGCAGGCTTTACATTTCGCGGGCGCCCTCACATCCTGGTTGTGGCACGTGATATCACCGAGGAAGTTCACGCCCACGAGTTGCTGGAGCAGCGTGTGAGGCAGCGCACCCGGGAGCTGAGCACTCTGCTGGATCTATCGAGCCAATTGGCGTCCACGCTGGAACTGTCTCCTTCGCTGGACTTGATCCTGGATCAGATCAAGCAGATGGTGGATTATACCAGCGCCAGCCTCTTGACCTATGAGGAAAACGAGCTTCGAGTTGCAGCCCATCGAGGGCCGGTCTCCCCCGGTTTGCTGGCCTGGCTGTGTTTCTCCCTGAAGGATCAAAAAGCCTATGAGGCCATGATGCTGCAGAGCGAGCCGCTGGTGATTGACGACGTGCAGGGGGAAAGCCCACTGGCGCAGAATTACCGGCAAATCATGGGCACGCATCCGGAGGCAGTGGCTGACGCCATCCGCACCTGGATGGGGGTCCCGTTGATGGTCCGCGAACGCCTGGTCGGCGTGTTGAGTCTCGACCACGATCAGCCTTATGCTTATACAGCTCAGCACGTTGCGCTGGCATTGGTCGTTGCCAACCAGGCCGCTATCGCTATTGAGAACACCCAGTTGTATGAGCAGGCTCAACGCCTGGCGGTGCTGGAGGAACGGCAAAGACTGGCACGCGAGCTGCACGACTCGGTTTCGCAGGTATTATATGGCATTGGCTTGAGTGCGCGCACAGCCCGCACGCTGCTGGACCGTGACCCCGCCCAGGTGGTCGAGCCGCTGGACTATGTGCTGGCGCTGGCCGAGGCTGGGCTGGCTGAAATGCGGGCCTTGATCTTGGAGCTGCGCCCAGATTTCCTGAAAAAGGAGGGGCTGGTGACAGCCTTGAATCGGCAGGCCGTTGCCCTACGTGCTCGTCTCGAGATCGACGTGCGGGCCAAGTTTTGCGAGGAGCCACACCTGCCACTCGAAGCAAAAGAGGTGCTGTACCGCATCGCCCAGGAAGCGCTGAACAACATCGTCAAGCATGCTCAGGCCGGCTGGGTGGACATGCGGTTGAGTGAGTGCGAGCAGGAGGTCATCCTGGTGGTGCAGGATGATGGGGTGGGCTTTGATCACCGGCGGGAGTATCCTGGTCACTTGGGCCTGCACTCTATGCGGGAGCGCGCTGACAGCGTGGGGGGAACGCTAGAGATTGAAAGCCAAGCCGGAGAGGGTACGCTGCTCCAGGTTCGCATTCCCCACTCTGCACCTTAAAAGTGCGTTGCGCCTGCGGCGCGCCGGCAGGTCACCTCAGCTACCCAGGCGGCAATGTCACCGTCGCCGGCCGGCCTGGCCTGGCCACGGCGAGCGGGCCTTTTCTGCTCGAGCGAGCTGTACAGCTCAAAGCGGCCTGGATGCTCGGGACTGGCCAGGGCAATGACCAGGTTGGCGTTGTACGAGATCGACTGCACGATGCACTCCAGGGGGCAATCCAGGCCGCGATGTCCCCCGGGCCGCAATAGCTTACAGCTGGGAAGGATAGCTTGGCTTCATCGGACGGCAGAAATATCCCCTTTGAACCACGAACGTCAATGGGTAAGACACTCACTGTTCGATAAACGACCTCCTTTCTGACGCCAGGATTACGTCAAAAACGGGGCTCGCTATTTCAAGACCAGCGGCAAATAGACCTGAGAGCTCACTGTCACGTGGATCGTATCCGTAGCCGTTTGTCCATTGGCGTCGACGACAAGCAAGGTGATGGCGTTCGCTTGCATCTGGCCGCTGTGTACGTCGGCATGTAGCTCGGGGGTGGTCAAGTCAGCCCCCGCGCCCAACGCGCCGTCCACGCTCGAAGACCAGTGATAGGTGTAGGGTGGCACCCCGCCGCCGGCCGCGCCGCTCAGGTTCAGGCTTTCGCCCGGCTTGATTTGGATGCCTGTGGCAGGCTGGGTGATGTTGGCCTGGAGTGTCGCCAGGGGGTCGGCCGCCGCCGGCACGTACAGGTTGACGTCGCTCGCGACGAGGCTGGTGGTGGCGGTGTACAAGTCGGCGACGAAAACCCAGGCCGGTATCAGCTCGGTTTGGGTGATGGAAAGTGACTGCTCGTAATAAGCTAGCGTTGGATCGGGCTTGCCGGCGCGGTCATAAGAACTGGCCAGCGGCGCTTTAGCCAGGGCGATGGTGGGGTCGGCCTCGAAATCGCTCCAGGCTTGATTGGCAGTCTTGATGGGCACAGTGACGGCTGCTGTGGCCTGGGCGCTTGCTCGCTGGGGTGTGGCCATCTGAACGTCACGCCAGCCGCCCTTTAGCCCGACGATCTGGTTGTCATTGCCGACGTAGACGTTGAAGCGCGCTCCCGGCCCGACGATCGATGCTTGTTGCCCGTCGCCAATGTCCAGGGCGCGGGCGTAACTGACCATATAATTCGTCACCGTGGTCGGCGCCGCGGCGGCGACTCGAGCGCTAGAAGAGAGGCCAACGCTCACGCCTTCCGCTTCGACGGTTGGCGTGACCAGGGTGTGTTGGCCGTAGAACCCGGCCAGGCTCTCGCCTCGACCTTGCATAAAGCTGTCCACGATGCTTTGCGCGCGCGGCCCGGAAGGCGGCAGCTTGCGCGGCAGTTCGGGCTTAGTCCACAATTCGCCGAGGTCCTGGTACAGGTAGCCGCCGCTGAATGCGTCTACGCGCAGTTGTTGAGTGTCGCTCACGCCCTTGGCCATGTAGAAAGCCGAGTGGTCGGGCGCTGCGAGCACCTTGTCAGTCGTGCTAAAACCAAAAGACCAGGCGATCCTGCGAACATAATCTTCGTCCACCGTGCGTGGCACGACCTGGTAGATGGGCATACTGGTGGGCGCGGCGGCCAGTTGAAGCGGTGGGGGCGTTCCCGCCACGTGATCCCAGTACCAATAAGCGCCATTGTTGGGATAATCAGGGCTGACGTAACCCTGACCCCACATATAGTCGTTGTAGTTGTCGAGCGCTTCTGCCAGCACGCGCGCCCGCACGCCAGAGGGTTGTTGGTCCTCTACGGCCGAGAACCAGGCTTGGGTTACAGTCTTGGCGTCGTGGCCAAAGATCCACCAACCCTTTTTCCGCATCTGATTGCCCCACTCGCCGCCATCGCCGGGATAGACTACGTACATCGTGTTGGCAAAGCCTAGCATCAGGTGCAGACCGTTAAAAGTTTCGTGCCAGTACCACATGCTATCGTCACGCAGCACGCTGCACGAGTCAAACGCCAGCCATTCGAGGTCATTCGTGCCGTAATAGCGATACGCCTCGCCAGGGCTGAGTACCGTGTCGTCATTGTTGCTGGTAAAGGAGACCGCGCTCAAGTTCTTGCTGTAACGGGAATCCCAGCCACCTGTGCCGTGGGTCCCAATCAAGGCCAGGTCAACAGTGTCAATGTCGCCATTGCCGCCAGACGCGGCGGCCTTGAAATCCCGTTCCCAGGCGTTGGTATTGCCCCAGTTAAAGCGCCCAATCCAACCGGCGTTGAGCAGCTCATTGTACAGGTTGTTGGCAGAGTAATACCAATTGGCGCGATCATTAGCTGTGCCGGGCCAGTCGGTCATCCATTCCACAGCCACCTCGGCCGTGCCGCCATCGTCTTGAATTTGCAGAGCGATGGGTTCTTCGGGGGGGGGCACTCGGGCGTCACTGACACCGGGCAACACGCCGAGAATCACTCCCCCTACGAATAGGACGGATAGTATCGTTCGTAATGACTTGGTATACATGGTTTTCTCCTTGATCATGATTAATTTGTACGTTTAACGCCAGGTGAACCGTTAAATGGTTAATAGGCTGGATGATTGGCATCCCTTAGGTTGTCTTTCCTTGGACAGTTGTTTGGGAAACTCTTACACTGTACCATATTAGTCGCACGAGAGGGCGTTTTGGTTCAATCTCGCCCGGCGCGCCGGCCGGTCAGCTCGGCCGCCCAGGCGGTGATGTCGGCGTCGCCGGCCGGCCTGGCCTGGCCACGGCGAGCGGGCCTTTTCTGCGCCAACGAGCTGTACAGCTCAAAGCGGCCGGGGTGCTCGGGACTGGTCAGGGCAATGACCAGGTTGGCGTTGTACGAGATCGACTTGTCCAGGCTGTGGTGCGTGGCGCGTTGGGTCGTGATCACCAGCACGTCGCCCAGCGCGCCGCTCTGCTCGGCGATGGTGAGCAAAGCCGCCATGATCTTTTTGCCAAGCTCAATCCGGCTGGCACGCTGGACCTCGTCAATCACGATCATTTTGCGATTCCCGCCAGGCTCAGCCCTGCGTAGGCCAGCCTTGACCAGGCCAGCGTAGCGGGCGGGAAACCCCTGCACGATGCGCTCCAGGGGGGCAATCCAGGCCGCGATATCCTCCGGGCCGCAATAGCTTACAACCGGGGTGGCCCCCGCCCAGGCGATCAGTTCCGGTCCCTTGCCGTCGAGCAGCACGATCTCGTCGAAGGTGGGATCGGCCATGGCAGCCCGGCACAGATGGTGCAGAACGGTCGATTTCCCGCTGCGCGAGGGACCTGTGACGAGGACGCGCGCACCCTCGGCCAGGAAGAGGGGGGGAAGGGAAGAGGTTTCAGGTTGCAGGTCGCAGGTTTCAGGTTGGGAAGTGGGGCTTGGGCAGCGGGCAGGGGGATCAGAAGTTGGGGATGGTTGTTGGGGTACGTGTGAGTTGAGCTTGCCGGCCAGCCAGCCGCCGGTGGTGGCGATCAGGACGGCGGCCAGGAGGGCCAAACCGGCCTGCCAGACCAGGGACACGTTCAAGCTCTGGACGCCGGCCGGGCTTGGGCGCGCGGCGGCGAAAAACACCGCCAGGGCCAGGGCGATGACAGTCACTCCCATCAGCGGACCCCGCAAGCCAGGCGCGGCCCGCCTGGCCCAGCTCAAGACCAGGATGAGAACGGCCAGGGCCGCCGGCAGCCAGGCCACCCGCGTCAAAAAGCTCACCAATGCCGCAGCCGGGGCGGCCAGAGACGTGGATGGGAAGGCACGCCGGCTCGCTCGTGGGGTGGGGGAGCAGGTTGGGCTGGCGGCGACAACTGCCCCCGCCTCAGAACCAGCCGCACGGCTGGGCGTGGGCAGGGCAAAAAGCTGGGCGCGCGGCGTGCGGGATGGCGTGGGCGTGGTGGTGGGCGTGGGCATCGGGGTGCGACTAGGCGTGCAAGAGGGTGTGGGCGTTGGGGTGAACGTCGCGGTGGGCCGGGGTGGCGGGCGGCGGGTGTGGGTCGCGCTTGGAGGAGGCGGGGTAGGTGTGCCGGTGGACGGCGGCTGGTAGCTCCCCCCATCGCCGGAGGATGGCGCTTCGGTCGGCGGCGGCGGCGGCGGCGGCTTGGGAGGAGTGGGCTTTTGAATTGTTAATTGTAAATGGTTAATTGTCAATTGATAATGGCAGATTGGTGCAAAAGACAGAGGATGAGAAACAACGACACAGGTATGAACCCTAGGCAACACAAGGCTGACGAGCAAAGTAGACAGGATGATCCACAACTGGCGTCTCATAGATCTGTCATGTGGATTTTGTGACCGCCCGTTCTGCGCCAACGACGAAAAGCGCGACGTTCAAGAAACCGAGTTTTTTGCATGCAAAAACTCTCTAAAAGGCTATAACTCTGCGTCCTCTGTGCCTCTGTGGCTATTTTCGGCATAGCGTTTCACCAGGTCGCGCAATTGCTTGAACCCGACCGGCTTGATCAGCACCTCCACCCGGCCGGTGATCTTTTCCCCTGCCAATATGTCCGCGCTGGCCAGGATCACCAGCGTGTCCTCGAATCGCGCGTCCGCCTGGACAAAGTCGAGCACGTCCCGGCCAGAAGCGTGAGGCAGGTGCCAGTCCAGCACAATCAGGTCAGGCACCCTCTCCGCCAGCCGCCGCAGCGCCTGGTTGCCATTGAAAGCCACCTCTACCGCCAGGCCGGCTTGTTGGAGGGCCTCGGAAAAAATAACTACGGCGTCGGCGTCGTCTTCGACAATCAGCGCGAGCGTGTTCATTTACTTCCCAGTGATGTCAAACCAGCCCCGCCCGGACGCCTCGGCCACGACGTCCTCGAACTCGCCGGGCGAGATATACAGCGCGTGCTGGACAAAGACCCACTCGCTTTCGTCCGCGAAAAAGTGGCAAAAGCGCAATTGGACGCGCCCATCCTTTTTGGCTTCGAGCCGCTGAAAGCTCAAAACCTTGTTGGGAGCGTCTGGCCTGGCTCGCGCGATTTCGTCGGTGACGACGTAATAGTGCCTGGAGCCATCTTCGTGTTCGAGCAAGATGGATTGCCCCACGTTGTCAGGCAAAGGCAGTTCTATCATGGCTTTCCTTCCTAGTAGCGCGCCAGCCGCGGCAGCAGGATGCGGGCTGCCATGCCAAAGGCGGACAGCACGCCAAAGACGACGTAAGCGGTCGTGCTGTCTGTGGCGCGGGCGACGTAGCGCAAGGCAAGCAGCCCGGCCACGGCGAAAAAAACGATCCAGGTTAAATCTACCTGGCTTGTCGTGGGGATGGTCGCGCGCACGTCGCGGATGTCGGCCAGGCTGGCATTGCCGGCCAGCTTGTGAGCGGCATCGACCACCACGCCAGGGTTGCCGTTGGCCTGGGCCACGATGCGCCGTTCCAACAGTTGGGGGTCGGCCACGGCTGCTCGCTCCAGGCGCGTCCATAAAAGGGCTGCGATGTCCCGGCTGTTCATGGGGGCCAGCTCGACCCGGTTGAAGCGATCGATCACCCCGGCTACCCGTTCCGTTTTCTCGGCTTTACACGCGGCGACGAGGATCGCCTTGTCGCTGATCGCCTGCAGGATCGGCACGCCAGCGGCAGTCAGGCTGTCCAGGTTGTCGATCACGAGCGTGTAGCCCTGCCCGTCCAGGCCGGCCGCCGCCAACTGGCTCAGGTTGCCGAGTGGCAAGCGGTTCAGCATGGCGCCGGCCCGCTCAGGATCTGCTTCGTGTTGGTAGCCCGGCAGGTGGCCGGCCTCGTGAAGCGCCAGGCACACCTCCTTGAGCACGCTCTTGGGCGCGCCAAAGCCGTCAAAGAACAAGCACGTGCCGCCGCCGGCCAGCTCGCCGGCAATGTGCCTGAGCATGTGGCTCTTGCCCACCCCGTGCGAGCCGACCAGCAGCACGTGGCGGCCTCGCTCCAGGAGCTTGTGAATGCTTTTGATTTCCTCCTCCCGCCCCACCGTTATCTCGGCCCGCCTTTCGACCCCCTCCTCCCGCTCGGCGCCCAGCCGCCAGGCGATTTCCTCCAGCGGGTCCCAGCGCTGGCCGCTCTCGATCCAGGCCAGCACGTCCGGGGGCAGGGGGTAAGGTTTGGGCGTGGACAACGCTTGGCCGATCACCTCATTCACTTGTTGGCTGCTGCTCGCTCGTAACGGACTGCTCATGGTCGTTCATTCCCCCCTGTTATTATACCACGGAATGGCGACGCGCGGCTCGGCGCAAAAACGTGAACCGCACCCCGAAGACTAAAGTTGTGGACACGAACCATGATTTAATGTACAATAGTAACATAGTGGCGGTACCCCAAGAAACGCTTGATCAATCACGGAGGGAAAGATGAAAACGCGTAAACTGTTCACCCCAACACTCAGCTCGGCTTTGCTCTTAGCTGCACTGCTGTTGGCCCTGCTGCTGGCAAGCGCCGGTTCGTCCCCCGCCCAAGCCCGCCAGCCTTTGGAGCCCGCTGCGGATTGGTGCGGCGCTATCACGGCTAATACAACCTGGGCGGCGGCTGACAATCCTCACATCGTCACCTGCGACGTCACGGTCAATAGCGGCGTCACACTCACCATCGAGCCGGGCGCGGTTGTCAAGTTCAGTAGTTGGACCTATGACTTGTGGGTGAATGGCACCCTCATCGCCGATGGGACGGAGCTCGCTCCTATCACGTTCACCTCGATCAACGACAACAGTGTGGGTGGCAGCACCGGCACCGGCAGCCCGGCTGGCGGTGACTGGAGTTCGCTGCGCTTCAACGCCGCAAGCTTCGGCAGCATCTTGGACTATGCCGTGGTGCGCTACGG
>JAFGFO010000231.1 GCA_016931085.1 Thermoflexales bacterium | reverse complement strand
GCCCGGCTCGACGATGCCCTGCGGTTCTCGGCCCTTGACGTTGAGGTAAATCGAGCCCAGGTGGCGGCCAAACGAATAGGCGCTCGTCCGGCTCCAGTCCACGTCCAGGAAGGACAAAAAGACCAGCTTGACCAGGTGATCGACAAAGTAGCCCATTTTGTATTCGGCCTGCTTGGACAAGCCCAGGCGGTTGACGATCTTGTGAACATTGCGCAGGGTAAAGCCGCCCTCGAAGAGCGCCGTCTTGAGCCGGGTGAAGGGATCGCGCTTGAGGCGCATCAGGCCCGTATCCAGCAGCCAGTTGTTCAACACGACAAAGTTGTGGGCCGGACCCATGCCGTGGTCGGACAGGACAATGACCAGCGTGTCCTCGCCGGCGCGCTGCAGCAATTGCCCCAGGCTCGCGTCCAACTTTCGAAAATAGTCGCGCACGACGTGGCTCTTGTCCTGTGTGTCGTGCCGCCAGGGGTGGGTGGGATCGAGGTAATGCCAGAGCTGGTGCAGGACGCGGTCGGTGTCGAAATAGATCACCGTGAGCAGCTCCCAGGGGTGCTTGTCCATCAAGTACAGCGCCGTTCGCGTGCGCATCTCCATCAACTGGTAGCTGGCGCGCAGAAAAGCCTCCTTGCGTCCCTCGGAGAAGGTCTCGGTGGGATAGATGTCGTAAGAGCCGATCTCTCGTTTCAGCTCGTCCAGCAGCTCGGGCGGGTGCACATAGTCGCGCGCCGCGTAGGGCGTCATCCAACCGCTGACCATAAAGCCGTTGACAGCTTCCACCGGATACGACATGGGCATGTTGAGCACGCCCACCCGGTAACCGGCCTGGCTGGCTATGCCCCACAAAGTCTGCCCGTCGCGCTGCCTGACGCTGACGGGGGGGAAATGGTAGCTGCCGTCCCGGCGATAGAGAAAGTCGTAAATATTGGTCTTGCCGGGATTCTTGCCGGTCTGGAACGAGGACCACGACGGTCCAGACGTGGGGGGAATCGTCGACTTGAGATGCCCGACCGCGCCGCCCGCGATCAGGCGCTGCAAATTGGGCAGATGACCCTGCTCCGCCCACGGTTGTATCAGGCTCAAAGGCACGCCGTCCAATCCAATCACCAAAACTTTATCGTTATCACCCATTATCCCTATCAAATCCTTTCAAGAGTATCATCTCACTATTTTGGGGCAGCCAAGCCTGCGAGCCAGACTTCCGAAGTCTTAAAGACTTCGGAAGTCTTCCACACTCGGTGCTTGCTGCAAAACGGCCAGCCCTTCGCGCACCCCGCCTAAATAGGCCGGCAGGCGTGACAGGTTGCCCTGCACTATTTCTCGCAGCACGACCCAGGCCAAAAAGCTGCCCAACGCCCCCCACGAAAAGCGCTCGCCGGGGCGGTAGAACAACACCGCGTTTCGCCCCAGGTAATGCCAGCGGGCCGGCGACTGCTGCCCCAGGCTTTGCGAGACCTTGTGCCGCACCACGGCCTGGGGCACGTAGGCCAGCCGGTGCCCGGCCTGGCGGGCCCGGTAGCAAAAATCGTAATCTTCCTGGTAGTTCACAAAGGCCGGGTCAAAGCCGCCTATCGCTTCGAAAACGGACCGGCCGATCAACAGCGCACAGCCGGTCGCATAGCTCAACTCGCCGGGTTGATTATACTCCGGTGCGTCCCATTTGCCAAACCCGACCATGGTCACCCGCGGCGGGAAGCGCCGCCAGCGCGCGCCGGCTGCCCAGATCCGCCCCGGCTCGTCGTAATAACAGATCTTGGGCACGCCAATCGAGCCGCCGGCCTGCGCCAGCCCCCGGACCAGCTCTGAAAGCGTGTCAGGCTCGACGACCGTGTCGTTATTCAGCACCAGGACCAGCTCGGCCCCGCCTTCCAGCGCGTGACGGATGCCGGCGTTGTTGCCGCCCGCAAAGCCCAGGTTTTCCGGCAGCGCCAGGAGTGCCACGCCGGGATAGGCCGCGGAAATCCTGGACACAGACTCGTCGCCAGAGCCGTTGTCGACGACCAGCAGGCGCGTGTTAGGATAGCGGCTGGCCTGGACGGACTGGATACACGCCAGCGTATCGTCGGGCCGCCGCCAGTTCAGGATGACCACGTATGTACAAGGCTCCAACGTTTTGCACTCTTTCCCAGACCCTAAGGGTTTAGGAAAACCCTTAGGGTCTATTCACACTCGTACACGTGGGCAAAGTCTTGTACCAATCGCTCCCAGTAAAACGCCTGGACGCGCTCTCCCCCTCGCCGGCGCAGCTCGTGTGCCAGCTCCGGGTCGCGCAGCACCGCCAAAATCGTTTCGGCCAGGGAAGCCGCGTCTCCCGGCGCGGCCAGCAGCCCGGCGGGCGGCTCGCCCAGCAGCTCGGGCCGGTCTCCCACACCGGCCGACACGAACGGTGTGCCGGCTGCCCAGCTTTCGAACAGCTTGAGCGGCGAGCGGGCCCGCGAGGCCGGGTCATCGCGGACCGGATCGAGCGACACGTCCGCCAGTCGATAGTAAAGCGGCAGCTCTTCCGGCGGCACCCGCCCCACGAAACGTACAACATTCTCGTTCAGTCCCAGGCGCGCCGCCTGCGCCTGGAGCTTGTCATAGTCCTCACCTCCGCCGGCCACCAGCAAGATCGCCCGCGGCTCGGCCTTGCGGGCGAGGGCAAAAGCCTGCAGCGCCAGGTCGACGGCGTGGCTGGCCAGGCTCAGGCTGCCTGCGTAGAGCACAACCTGGCGCCCCTCCAGCCCCAATTGCCGGCGCAAGCTTTCCACGGCGTCGTCGCGCGCGTCGGAAAAACGGCGCCGATCCACGCCGTTGGGCACGTAGACGATGCGGTTGCCCGGGTAGCCCAAGGTCTCGAGCCGCTCGTGTGTAAAGCGCGTGTTGACGGTGATGCCGGCCGTGAAGGCCGGTGTGTGGTCCTCGAAAAAGGCCACCACGCGCCGCTGCCAGGCTCCGCCGAAGCGGTTGGAGGCGGCCTCGTAATCGTCGCAATCCAGGTAAAGGGGCTTGCCCTTGAGCCGGCCGGCCAGGCAGGCTGCCAGGCTGTTCATCGGCTGCGGCTTGCCCAGGTGGTAGACATCGCTTGGCGTCCGCAAGGCAGCCCTGGTCAACTGCCAGGTGGCCAGGGCTGCCACGCCGAGCAGGCGGGCCGGGCTGAAATAGCGCTTGGCGCTGCCCGTTTTGCGCACGTGCATTTGCCCGACGTAGCTCACCTGGACCTTGTCCCTGGCGAAGCGGCGCTGCTTCAGCGCGGCAAAGTCGGGATGCAAGGCCAGAATGCTCACGTCGTGTCCCAGTTGCGCCAGTTCTTTAGCCAGCGGCCCGTAGCGGCCCAAGCCCGACGGGCTTTCGAGGCTTTGTGTCAACAGAAAAGTGATCCTCATATACCTGACAAATCGTATCTTCTCAAAATGTAGGGGCAAACCTGCGTGTTTGCCCAGGGCAGACACATAGGTCTGCCCCTACGCCCCGGATTATTGAGAT
>JAFGFO010000027.1 GCA_016931085.1 Thermoflexales bacterium | reverse complement strand
TACGCCAAAGGCGTCCTGCGGATAGCCGCCGCACCTGTGGCAGGTATGGAAACCTGCCCTACGGGTGTCTCTCCGACAGCCTGCTAGCCCAGGCAGACCAGCTCGTGCCGGAATTGGCCAGCGGTCAAGCGCTTGTCCGGCTGCTGATTCAGCAGCAGCAGCAGCAAGGCATACACAGGCTCCGGTATGTCGAAACGCTCGGGCTTGGGGAAACGCCCCCCAGCGTAAAAGGCCGGCAGGTTGCCCATGGCATATGGCAGCTTGCCGGTCAACAGCTCGTACAACACGATCCCCAACGCGAACATGTCCGTCAACGCCCCCACCCCCTCCGGGTTGAGGAACTGCTCGGGCGCGCTGTAGGGCGGCGTACCCACGTAGCCCTGGGCACGGCCAGGCGAGATGGTGTCACGATTGCCGGCACGCGCGATGTCAAAGTCGATAAGCACGGGCTTGAGGACAGCGTCCGCCCCCATCCTCAAGATGACGTTGCTGGGCTTGACGTCGCGATGAAATACGTCTTGCTTGTGGGCGTAATTCAACGCGTCGGACAGGCCCACGCCAATCCTGATCACGTCCGCCACCGGCAAGCGCTCGTCCCCGTCCAGGATGTCTCGCAGCGACGAGCCTTCCACCCACTCCATCACGATGCCAGGCGGATCCGAAAGCGCGGCATAGACCTGCCCGATGTAGGGGTGGCTCAAGCCTGCCAGGATTTGCCCCTCCCGCTTGAGGGCCTCCCGAAAACGCTGGATCATGTCGTCCGACTCGCGATCCAAACGCAAGCACTTGATCGCCACCATGCGCTTGAGATCGCCATCCCAGGCCCTGGCCACCTGGCTGTGTTCGGTCAGTCCGACGATCTTTAATACCTGGTACTGGCCGCCAATCAATTGGCCCTCCTGGAGCGCGCCACCTGAACGCGAAGGCGTGACGTCACCCGGCGCCGCCGGACGCTGGCGCTGGTCGCCAGAGCGGCGACGCACCCAGTCGCCAAACCAGCTCGACAAAGGCTCCCACCGGCCAGCCAATCCGTCCCGCCACACCAGGCCGCGATTTTCCAGCTCGCCGGCCGCGTCCTCGTCAATGTTCCGCCCGTGAACCAGGTCAAGCAGAGCATCCTGCAATATCGCCTTTCGCTCGGGGCGGTCGCGATCGTCCAAGGCCTTGGACCACAGGTAGCGAAAGTGCTCGGCGGCCGTCTCGCTGAATGTCTTATCAGCCAAGTCGTAATCCAGTTGTCCCCCCTTGAGAATATAGGTGTCGTACAAGGCCGAGGCCGCCATCTGGATATAGCACGGGTGCTGGCCGCCTCGCTCGTAGATAAAGCGCACGGCCTCGTCCGGCCACGGCAAGCCCAGGCGCTCAGCCGGTTGGCAAACCAAGTCGCGTACCGCTTGCCGGTTCTCGAACAAGGTGAGCTGAATGATCTGCAGAACGGTCCACAAGGGTGAGGCGCTCACGCCCAGGTGTGAGAAATCCGCCAGGCTGCGCGGCGCGGCCAACACGTAGGTCACAGCCTGGGTGGTGCTACGCAGGTTGTCGAAAAAATTCGGGTCAAAGTTTTCGTCGCTGGCGACCAGGCCAAACTCGTCCAACAAGAAAACAAAACGATAGCCCCGCTCCATCACCCACCTGTCGAGGTAGGCGTCGAACTCGAACGAATCGGCCAGGTCCAGGTCCGAAGCCAGGGCGGCCTCCCGCTGGCCGCGCGCCACCAGCGCCTGGCTCATCATCTGCCATACACGAGCGAAGAAATCATCCCCATTTCGTACCCGCGGGCGACGTGACATGTCGTAATAGATCGCCAGTGTCCGTCCATCGTCCAAGCCAGCCATGCGCACCTGTACGTGGCGCAGCATGGAGCTTTTGCCGATGCGAAACTGGCCGACCAACTGGACAGAGCGAGCGCTGTCCAAGGCCAAGCGCAAACGCTCCAACGCGAAACGGCGATCGAAAAAGGCGCCTTCGCGGTAGACAGGGTTCGAATATTGGTATGGGTTAGGGGCAAACGTCATCTTTCTTCTCTTTAGGTGCCGCGCACTTGGGAAAGTGCACGGCACCTGGGGGAAACGTCATCTTTCTTCTCGCAGCACAGTCGCCAGGGATTTCGACTTGCGCAGCCAATGATAGAGCAGTTCACTCCGGACACGCAGACGCTGCGGGTCGTTGGGATGCACTTCGATCAGCTCGCGCCGGATCAGCTCGCCGTTGTCCTGGTCCAACACGGCATAGAAAGCATCCTCGTCCAGGCCGGGGCTTTTTCGATGCAGGTAGTTGAGCACGTTTTTGACGAGCACATAGTCGTGCGGCTCTTGCATGGCCTCGGCCACGGCCGACAACACCTTGCGCGCCACAGCGCTGCTCAACGAGACCCAGTTGGTGCGAAAACTGCTCTCGGTCACCTGCTGCAGCGTATCGTGCGTGACCAAGTTCACATCGGCGGCCAGGATGCGGCGGGCATTCAAGCCGCGGGCGCGATTGAACAGCGCGTCACAGATCATTTGGATGTAGAACGGGTGTCCACCGGTCAGGCGCAAGATGCGCTCGACCGCGTCCTGGTCGTAAGTCAGGTAGTCTTGAACCGGCGCCTGGATCAACGCCATGGCATCTTCGCGCGTGAGATAGCTAATCCAGCAACTGATGGCCATGCCAAACAGGGAGGAAAAATACTCACGCTGCCTGGCGACTAGGCTCCACGAGCCGGTGATCACCCAGTTGAAGCGTTGGCGCGTCAACATGACCGAGCGCAGGTACTGCAGCAACTCTTCGACCAGGCGCGGGTTGGCGTTGATGCTGTCGTCGAAACGACGGCTGAGCAGTTTTTCGAATTCGTCGAACAAGATGACGACTTGCGTGTCGCGCTGCTCCAACTCGGCCTCGGCGCGATCCAACCATTCCTCGAACACGTCGTAATAGCTGCGGGCCGAGACCAGGAAATCGGCCTTGTCGACCTGCAATTCGGCCGGCAGCCTGGCTTCACTCCTGATGCGCCGGGCAAAGTTGAACAAGAACTCGTACATGTTGTCGACATTGGCGTAGCGGCCCTGGAAATCGAACATGACCACGCGATAATCGCCAAACACCTTGCGCTTGCCCAACTGGTACAGCACCGAGGTCTTGCCCATGCGCCGCTCGCCCTGGAGAGCCACGATCTTGTTGCGCTCCTGGCCCCAAAAACGCGTTCCCAGGAACTCGAACACGTCCTGCCGGCCGAAAAAGACCTCCGAGTCTTTGGCCAGCGGCTGGCCCCACACGTAAGGGCTTTGCCTGGGGATGCCCTTGTCGCCCAACTGCTTGGCCGTGAGGGTGCGGTTTTCGCTGGAGAGAATGGGCTGATCGTCAGCGTCGAGGTAGCGAACCAGCAGCCTGACTTCAAAGTGAGCCGCAGTCGTGCGAGGCTTGACGTTAAAGCTCAAGCTGCTCTCATCACCTGGAGCCAGCAGGGGGTAGCGCTGAATCCCCGGCTTGATGCTCATGTCTGGGCCGATCAAGGCGACCTCGATGTGGCGCGCGACACCCGGCCCACGATTACGAACGTAGACGAGCAAGGCCGACTCTTCGCCGGCGATGATTTCCTCGGATTGAAGGGTCAAATCGAGCGCCGTCTGCCGCGAGATGGCCCGCTGCAGACCGACCAGGATCGAGATCCAGTGATCGCCCAGGGTGTGCCACAAGTGGCGCAAGGCCGGCGCGCAGTCTTGCAGCAGTTGGCGTTGGCCGCGTATTTCTTCCAGGGCATACGCGATGTGCTGGCGCACCGATACCAGGTCCGTCTTGGACACGGCCGCGATGCTGTGATCGACCCAATTCTCGGTTGCCTGCAGAACATCTACAGGCATCGTTTCGCCGTCCGGGGGATTGAGGAGGACGAGGCCGGCTTCGCCGGTGGCCGAGCGCATGAGATTGGCCAACTCGGCGATGCGCTGGCGAGCAAAGACCAGCTCTTCTGGGCTCTGCATGTCAAGCAGGATCAGCACCAGCTCGTACATCGGCGCAAGTGCCCCTGGCTCATACTCTGTATCTTCCAAGCCTGCACCGATGCTTTTCAAAGCCGGGACGATCTGATAGGGTGCCAGGTCGCGGATGAACTGGAGCGTATCCCTGAAGGCTAAATCAAGGGGTAAAGTCAAGTTGGTCAGCTCGTCTTCGGCCTTGCGATACAATGCCTCGTTGTACCTGGCCTTGGCCAACTCGAGAAAACGATTCAGCTCGACGTCGCCGCGGGCCAGGGTATCTACCACCACATAATGCTCGGTGTAGAACTGGACAAGCTCTTGATAGCGATGCTTGAACTGCTGTATGCGATAATAAAAGAACAGGACGCGAGCGTCGTTGAGGACCTTATTGACCTGCTTCTGGCCAAGGCGGCTGGGACACTTGCGAGCTTGCTCGAACAAGATCTGTTCAAAGGCCTCAAAAGGCTGTGCCAGGTCCTGCGCCGACAAGGCGGCCCTCGCCTCGATGCCATAGCGATAGGTGTCGTAGGCGAACTGGTCCGAACATCGCCAGGCGGCATTCGCCTCGAACAAGCGGTTGATGTCGTCGTGGATCAAGCGCGCGGTGTCGAAATCCTTGTAGCTAATCGACTCCTTGAGGCAAGCCAGGGCGTAAGCAGCCAGCGACTGGCAAAACAAGTCGCGCAATTGTGAGCGCTCGTCTTCCACCATGTAAAAATACTGCCGCAGGGCATTTTCAGAGCGCTGCCGCCAGCCCTCGTCGATCTGCTGAGCTTCCTGCAGCAACTGGCGAACGCCGATATAGCTAAAGGTGTGCTTGGCTTCGACACCGGGTCTCAGCCAGGCCTTGATGGGAGAGCTAAACTTGGCCGTCACCTCGGCCCAAGCCATCACCGCACTGCTCAACAAATCGGGCTGCTCGAGCTCAGGCTGGGGCTTGGTCCCAGAAGGCTGGGGCTTGCCGGAGGCGGGGGCAGGCGCAAGGCCTGCCCCTACAATATGAGGCGAGACGAGATCAAGCTGGCCCGTCCCGACCGTGGCAGGTCGAGTTGAGCTGGCTAGCCTGGCGCGCTGTTCTTTGGACAAGGATTTCTCTACATCCAGGAGAATGTATTGCAGTGTGGTCAGCTCGCGTTGGGCGATATGATGGCGTCCCTGTTGGACAGCCGCTCGGGCCGCCTCGCGTCGAGCCGTGCACTTGCTCAACTCGGCCGGGCCAAGCACAGGCCGCAGGCGGGTGATGTGCCTGTCGATGCTCAAAGTCAGCGCGCGGGTGGCGACTTCAACCTGCTGGCAATGCGCCTCCAATTCGGCCACTTCAGCCTCGTCCAAGGTATAGGCCGAGATAAAACGCCTGGCCAAGGCCATGTTCCCCTCGTCGACCAGAGAGAGAGCACGCCTGAGCGGGTCGGGATGGACCGCCAGGTCTTTGAGCAGCAAAAAGGTATAGGTAGCCAGGTCGAGTTGGCCCTGCTCAGCTTCCTCCATCAGGTGAGGCGTGTGCTGAAGCGAGGGGTCAGCGCGGACCAGGTGCATGTCGATAGTCATGATTAATTGTTAATTATTAATTATTAATTGTTAATTATTAATGATCAGCGGAGCGGGCGGCCACCCATTCGTCCAGGACAGGCGACAGATACAAAGTGGCCTCGTCGGCCAGGCTGGACCACTGCTCGAGCAAGTGGGTGTATTCCCCTTCCAGGTCAATCCAACGCAGCTCGCTTTCCAGTTGAGTGACAAAGCGAGCCGCTTCGATAGACTGCCAGCACAAATCCGTGATATGGGCCAGTTGGTCGATCATCCTTTGAAAGTGAGCACCCAGGGTTTTGTGCCAACCGGCCTCATCGCCTCGACGGCGGGCCATGGAACGATAGACAAGGCTGTCCCGGATCAAGCTCTCGGGCGACAGCGCCTCGATGTCGCGCTTGATCGTCCTCAGCGGCTTGTGATCGGTGGCATCCTCCAGAGCGGCCAGCGTGGGGATGAACACCCGGTCGCGCTGTTCCCGCCACAATTCCACAAGCGGCGCTCTACCGCGGTATGTAGGTGGGCGATCCAACTCTTGCCTGGCTTCTGTCACAGCCTGCGCCTTGCGAAGCGGCGACTGCAGATAATCGACGCCTGCCGCCGCCGCTGCCAGGGGTGACTGGACGGACAGTTGAAAAGACCACTTGGAAACCCTTTTCATAAATAGAGCGATATTGGGAAAATCCACCCAGAGCAAGTCAGCGCTTGTATCGATAAAATCTTGTTTAGCGGCAAAGCCCTTCATAAACAACAGCCACAACAGGGCCAAAGCCAGCAGCACCTGGGCGCGCTTGCTCGAATAAAGCAAGAGCAAAAAGTCATCATCGCAGGCCAGGCCGTTCACAATCGTATAGCCCTCCCCGCCCAACTCGCGGGCTAAAGCGATCACAGCCGACACCACGCTAAAAACCGCGTCCTGCAAGTGCTCGCCAGCCTTGTCCTCAAAGTGGGCCTGAAGCCAATACAGCGCGTTGACGTAACGTTCAGTTTGAAGCAAGCCTTCCAGCACGAGTTGGATGGCCAGCTCACGGGCCGGGTTTTCGGGGGAGAGATGTTCGACCAGGCGAGCCGCCCACATCAACTGCACCTGGCGGTCCAGGCCCAGGCGGTGCAGATGAGCCACAAAGAGGACCGTTGCACGGCCGAGTTCATGGTCAGATGGGTTCAAATAGTCCAGGTCCAGGTTCAGTTCGTAGCTGGCCAGGCTCTTGTTCAGGGCGGGCTGCACAGACGGGTGGCTCAACACGCCGAGCATGACGTCCCCGTCGACGTCGCCGGGGGTAAAGCCGGCCGTGTACCAACCCAAACCCTTGGGCAGGCAGCCGCTTTCAAGTGCATTGGACAGCGCGGCGCGCACCGCGTCGTAGCCATAGGCATTGAACAGGACGTTTTGCCTGTCGGCCGACAACAACAACAGCCACACACCGACCTCCCAGCACAACGACTCGTAGCCGTCCGGCGTGTGGGCCGCCAGGGCTATTCGCTCGAGATACTGTTCGATCTGCTTGTGGGACAGGGCAAACTCGGGCTGTGATTTGATATCTTGTGCGAGCTGCCGCAGCGATTCGAGAGGGTCATCCATGGCAGGTTCCAGGTTTAAGGTTTCAGGTTTCAGGGCGCATCATCCAATCGCCCACGACGCGCGCGATTTCTTCCACTGGGCCCTTGTGCACCTCACATTCAGGCAGCGAGCTTAGAAAGGTCGGGCCATAGGTCTTGGTCAGCACACGCCGGTCGAGCACCGCCACCACACCGCGATCGTTACTGGTGCGGATCAGGCGGCCAAAGCCCTGCCGGAAGCGCAAGATCGCGTCTGGCACGCTGTACTCCACAAAAGGCTGCTCGAACTGCTCGCTGCGTGCGGCGAAAATGGGATCGGAGGGCACGGCAAACGGCAGGCGGATGATGGCCAGGCAACTGAGGGCCTCGCCCGGCACGTCCACGCCCTCCCAGAACGAGCGCGTGCCCAGCAAAACCGCTCGCTCGGCCTGCTTGAAATTGTCCAGCAACTGCCGGCGCGACGCGCCGCCGCCTTGCTCATACACATTGATGCCGTGGGGGCGCAGCGCAGACGCCAAGACTCTGGCTGTCGTGCGCAGTTGATTATAAGCCGTAAACAAGACGAGCGTCCGTCCCCCCATGGCGATGCACAAGCGGATCAAGGCCTGCTCCACCTGGCCCTGGTGGCCGTGCTGGCCTGGCTCTGGGACGTCGGTGGTCAGGTACAACAGGGTCGACTGCCGATAGTCAAAAGGCGAATCCAGGGCCAGCGTATCGGCGTCTTGGGCGTGCAAGCGTTCGCAGATGAAATCAAAGGTGCCGCCTGTGCGCAGAGTGGCCGAGGTCATGACCACCGCCTGCTTGGCGAGGAACAAGTGCTTGTCGACCAGGGACCCGACGTGCAGCGGCGCGGCGTTGAGCACCAGCCTGTCTAGCACGCCTCGCCGGCCAGTGTTGTCGGGTGGTATCTCGGCCCAGTAAATGCCGTTCGGCTCTGGCGTGTTGACCAAGGCATCTAGTTGTAGGCGGGCCGTCTCCAGCGCGCGGCGGGCGCCCAGCAGCCTGAGCGCCAGGTCATCGGCGTCGGGTATGTCGTACTCGCCCAAGTCGGCCAGCGCGCCGCCGAGGCGCGCCAGGCTGTCGGTGACAGCCGCCAGTCGCCGCGAGGCATTGTCCCAGGCGATCTCTACACTCGACCAGGCTGGTTGGGTACGCACGGCAGAGGTCAGCCGGAGACGTTGATCATAGCCGCCAGCCTTGCTCTCCCGGCTCGTCTCGTCGACAAATTCAGCCATCGCCTCAAAGAACTCGTCGACGAGCCGGACCGCATCCCTGAGGGCGGCTCCCGTCTTGTCGACAAAATCCTGGACCGGGTGAGCCAGGTCGGGCGGGCAGGTGTGGCGAACGCGCCCGACGAGATCGGCCAACAAGCCGCCGCGTCCGTTCTCGCGCCCCACCTCGCTCAGGGAGCGCACCAGGGAGCCACGCGAAACCTGGAAACTCAACTGCTGCGTGGTGGCGTCCTCCAGGTGATGCGCCTCGTCCACGACCAGGTAGTCGTAGGCCGGCAAAGCGCGGTTCTCCACGGCCACATCGGCCAGCAGCAAGGCGTGATTGACAATGACCAGGTGGGCGGCCTCGGCCGCCCGGCGGGCGCGATAGAACCAACACCGGCCTTCGGTGTAGGCTGCGCAGCGATCCGGCGAGCATGCCTCGTTATCGGCGCTCAGGCGGCTCCAGCACGCGCGGTCGGCAGCCGTGGGCAAGAACAACTCGTCGCCATCGCCGCTGACCGTGTTGGGCAGCCACAGCAGCACTTTGCACAGCACGCGCATCTCGTCGGATGACTGCGGGCCGCCGCGGCGCAAGGCATTCAGGCGTTGGGGGCACAGATAATGCGAGCGCCCCTTGAGCACGCTGGCCCTGAACTGGAAAGGCAGAATCTTGAGCAAATCGGGCAAATCGTGCTCGTACAATTGTTCCTGGAGATTGATCGTATTAGTGGAGATGACCACTCGCTGGCCATTGGTTTGTGCCCAGTGAACGGCCGGCAAGAGATAGGCGAGGCCCTTGCCGGTGCCGGTGCCGGCCTCCACCAGCAAAGTGCCCCCCTCGTTAAACGTGCGTGCCACAGCGCGCAGCATCTCCACCTGCTGCGGGCGATGCTCATAGCCTGGGAAGGACTGTGACAGCGCGCCACCCGCCTCGAGCATGGCGGCCAGGGCGTCCACATCCAGCGGCTTGGGTTCAGCCGCCTCTTGCAGCGGGCGGGCCTCCAGCGGCGGGGCAAACGCCGGGCGGCCGCGAGCCGCCAGGCCCTTGGCGCGCAACTGCGCTCCGATCGAGCTGCGCTCGAAAGCGCCACGCGCCGTGGCGCGGTAAACCTCTTCAAAAAAGCTAAAAGGCGCCCAGTCCAGATTCCGCCCGAGCTTGACGATCTCTTCCAGGGTCTTGGGGGCGATTTGCGTGGCGCGCTCATACAGGCGGTTGAACAACGCGCGCGTCACGCGGGCATCGTCCAAGGCGCGATGCGTGGCTGGCAGGTCGATGCCCAATTCCTTAGCCAATGCCCCCAGGCCATAACGGCCGGCGTGCGGCACCAGGATGCCGGCCAGCTCGAAGGTATCCAGGCTCAAGTTATCGGTCAAGACGTAGCAGCGATTCAGAAAGGACAAGTCAAACGAGACGTTGTGACCGACCACCGGCAGGTCGCGCACGAACGACGACAGGCGCGGCAGAACGTCCCGTAGGGAAGGCGCGCCTTGGACCATGGCATTGCTGATGCCGGTCAGATCGGTGATAGCCTCAGGGATCGGGCGGCCGGGGTTGACCAGCGAGGACCATTCCTCAAGCACCTCGTCGCCGCGAAACTTGACGGCGCCGATCTCGGTGATCGCGTCGCGCTGCGGGTCGAGGCCGGTGGTCTCCAGATCAATAGCCGTATAAATTCTCACAAACCAGACTTTCTAGGCGCGATGCAGCATGCATCGTGCAAGGAACACGAATAGGTATGTGCGCTATTATACCATGAAAGTAATTTCAGGTTCCAGGTTAAGTTTCAGGTAGTTGACAGTGCTGCCTTTCAACGTTAAAATACTATCAAGGCATTGTGTCTACCCATATCCAGACTGTTCTAGGAGCTTGTCGGAGAGACGATTTTGTAGGGCGGCTTTCCATAGCCGCCAGGCTTGCGGCAGGTATGGAAACCTGGAACCCGGCCGCCGAGCTACTGAGCGGCAAGACGATGAGCTATATGCAGGGAGACCTGCTGACGCTTGTTCGAGCCTGTCTTCACCAGCAAAAGAGTTGGGGAAGGGACAGGTTTGGGCTTGTGGCTATGCTGGTCGATCGTGGTTGAGCGACACAAAGGGCGTATGTGGGTCGAAGACGTGGAAGAAGGGGGGCGTGTTTTATCATTGAACTACCCATCGGGAAAGGCGAGGCTGGATAAAAACGCTTTGCATTTCGGTCGCCGACCAGGGCATCAGCATCCCATCTGAGGAGCACCAACGCATCTTTGAACGTTTTTACCAGGTCGATGGCACCACCACCCGGCGCTACGGCGGCGCGGGCTTGGGCCTGGCACTGATCAAAGAGGGCGTAGAAGCGCACGGTGGGACGACAGTCCAAAGTACTCCGGGTGAGGGCAGCACGTTCAACTTGAGCTTGCCCATCCTGCAATGATGCTGGCACTTTTCATAAATTCGATTTTATAGTATAATGGCCCTACCCACGGAACCGGGGGTAGGAATCTCCGCGTGCTACGAATGGCACAAGTCCCTGTGGAAAATAGCATATTTTATGAAAGGAAAATAGAGAATGAATATCTATGTCGGAAATCTGCCCTATGAATACAGCGACGAAGAACTCAGGGCAGAATTTGAGCCCTTTGGCCAGGTCGAGAGTGCCAGTATCATCATGGACAAACTCACGGGGAGATCTCGGGGATTTGGCTTTGTTGAGATGCCGGTCAAGTCGGAAGCCATCGCCGCCATTCAAGGGGTAGACGGCAAAGAAATCGGCGGCCGCAATCTCAAGGTGAACGAAGCTCGCCCGCGCGAAAGGCGCGAGGGCGGAGGCAGCGGCGGCGGACGGCCACAACGCAGAGACCGGCGTTATTAGGCCTAGTCTAGCATCCACAAACAGCGCCTGGCTGTGAAAGCGGGCGACTCATTAGCAGCGAGGCAGCCGTCCAGCACCGTCTGGACGGCTGGGTGGTTTTGCTCATGCCTATTTACGAGTATACGTGTGAGGATTGTGAGAAAAAGTTTGACGCTTTGCGCCCCATGAGCAAAGCGGATGCCCCTATTGATTGCAAACACTGCCACAGCAAGCACACCTCGCGCCTGGTGTCGGTATTTGCCGCTCATAGCAAGACAGCCAGCGGAAGCGTATCGACCATTGCCGGCGGGAGTGGAGGGGGTGGTTGTGCTTCGTGCTCCAGTCACTCATGCGCCACATGTGGCGCTCATTAAATCAGCCGGCTAGCGGCGGCACACCAGCCCCACCCAATCTTTGTCTTGTAGGCGTTGGACGAGCTGCAAGCCAGCGCGGGAGACGGCCTGGTACACCGCTTCCTCCTGCGTGTCGATCAAGCCAGCCAGCACCATGCTCCCACCTGGCGCGAGCACTTGCTCCAAGCCCTGTTCAAACAACTCGACGATGACCCTGGCCAGGATGTTGACCAACGCAAAGTTGAACTTGGTCGAGCAAAGCTGATCACTTGCGATTGGCGATTGGCGATTGGCGATTTTTTCCACCGACCCCTGCTCCACCGTCACCACCTGCTCCACCCCATTGGCGGCGACATTAGTCCTGGCAGCCTGGACAGCCAGCGGGTCGATATCCAACGCCAGCACCCGCGAAGCGCCCAGGCGAGCCGCCGCAATGGCCAAGATACCGGATCCGGTGCCCAGGTCAAGCACATCGTCGCCGGGGCGCACATAGTCATTCAAGGCAGACAAACACATCTGCGTGGTGGGGTGCAGGCCGGTGCCAAAGGCCTGCCCAGGGTCGAGCTTGATCACAACATCTTGAGGCTGCGGGGAGTATTGACGCCACGAGGGTTGAATCACAAAGCGGCCTATATGCGTGACGTGAAAATGCTCTTTCCAGGACTCGGCCCATTCCTCTTCGGCCACCACCTGGAACTGGGGAGCCGGCATGGGGCGGATTTGCCCCAGGTGCCAGAGCGCCTCTTCGATCTGGCGGCGGTTGAGATCCCAATCGGACGCTGGAGGCAAGTAAGCATAGACCGTCACCAGCGGATCCAGTGGGCCATCAGGCTGCCACTCTGCACCGGCTAGATCGAGCGCGTGCTGCTCAAAGGCCACACCACCTGGCGCATAGCGAACCAGCACATCCGCCACGGCCTCGGCCAGTTCCGCTTCGACTTTAAGAGAGACTTGGAGCCAGGACATGAAGAAATTGTTAATTATTAATTGTTAATTGTTAATTATTAATTGTTAACGCTTGGACTTGCCTCAGAGAGGGGCCGAGCGTAAATGTCTGAACGGCTACAACAAGAAAAAAACTGTTCAGGGCCAAAATTTTTTACCAACACGTGAAAAGCTACAATGCTTACACCGTAAAGACGTCTTTGAGCTTGTCGAGGAAGCTTTTTTCGCGTTGCGGCCTGATCTCAGAGCCGAGCGTCTTGCCTAATTCGGCCAGCAACTGGCGTTGTTGGGGTGTCAGGTTGGTGGGTGTTTTCACATTGATGATGACAAACTGATCCCCTCGCCCATTGTGGCGCAAGTGAGGCACGCCTTTATTGCGCAAGCGCGTGACTTCTCCGCTTTGGACGCCGGCTGGGAGAGTCATTTTCTCCTCGCCGTCGAGGGTTGGGACGAGGATTTCGTCACCCAAGGCTGCCTGTGTGATGTTGATGGGAAGCTCTAGAATAACATCATCGCCCTTACGGCGGAAGAACTCGTGAGGCTTGACGTCCAGCACGATGTAAAGGTTGCCGCGTGGCCCGCCGTGGAGGCCCGGCTCGCCCTCGCCGCTCAAGCGGATTTGGGTGCCCGTATCCACGCCAGGCGGGATATCGACGCTCAGATTGCGCGGCGCGCGGACGTAGCCCTCGCCACGACATGTTTTGCAGGGAATGGCCACCGTTTCGCCTTCACCCCGGCAAGTCGGGCAGGTCGAAACGTTTACAAAAGAACCCAAGATCGACTGCTGAACACGGCGCACCTCACCGCTGCCGTTGCACGTGCTGCAGCGCAGGGGCGTGGTACCTGGCTCAGCGCGGCTTCCGCGGCAACTGGGGCAAGTTTCCTGGCGGACGATCTCGACGTCCTTGTGGCAGCCAAAGGCCGCTTCCTCGAACGAGATGGCCATGTCGTAGCGCAAATCGCTGCCGTGTCGAGGCGCCTTGCGCCGCGCTCCCCGCGTGCCAAAGCCGGTGCCAAAGAACTCTTCAAAGATATCAGCAAAACCGCCAAAGCCGCTAAAATCCGCCCCGCCCATGTTCCCCGAGACAGCGGCGTGCCCGAAACGATCGTAAGCCTGGCGCTTGTCGCCATCCGAAAGCACTTCGTAAGCCTCGTTGATCTCCTTGAAGCTCGATTCGGCCTCCGGCTCCTTGTTGACGTCGGGATGGTACTGCCGCGCCAGTTTGCGGTAGGCTTTTTTGATCTCATCCTGGCTAGCGCCGCGTGGGACACCCAGGACGTCGTAATAATCGCGTTTAGTTGTCGTCGCCATACTGTTTATAAAATAGTTTCAGATTTCAGGTTTAACTTTTCAGATAACGGAGCTATTGTACACCCACCAGGCCGATTTTGGCAAATGACCGGCGTTCGAGGCGACCGGCGTTCGAGGCGACCGGCGTTCGAGGCGAACGCTAGTGCAAGCCGGCCACATATTCCGCGAACGCCTGTCCGGCTGGCGTCAACTGTCCGCTGGCCGGATCGACCAGGTTGCCGGCCGGGTACAACTCATCGCTGACGCTAAACCACGCCCAGCGCTGCACCAGGCGATTGCCGTCGGATGGCAGTCCCACCTGGGCATCGGCAGCCGTTTGAAAATAATCGAACGTAGCCCACATAAAACGGCGCACGCGTTCCGGGTCAAAACCATAATCCTCCGGCATCAAGAGGCCATACTCCGTCACGGCCAATTCTCGATCGCGGTAACCCTGCCTAGCCATCCACTGTCTGAAACGCAAGATGCGTTGGCGGAAGATGTTCATATCATCGTGCTGCTCGATGTCGACCAACTCGCCCCCATCCTCCGAAAAGCCGGGGGGGATATCCGTTCCCCACGAGTTGCGCTGCTCGTTCAGGATATAGGCATGTATCGTCCAGACATCCGCCGGCAGTGGCTGGCCATACAATTGGCGATAACTGTCAAGCACCTGGTCGAGGTAGCGCAAACGCAGCTCGGTTGGCTGAGAGATAGCAGCCGGCGCCAGCCGCGCCGTCGGGTCGGCCGCCTTGATCAGCGTGTAAACCTGGTGGTAAAACATAGCGTATTGCTGGGGTGAGAGATTGTCCTGCCATTTGACGTCCGGCTCGTTGCCCACCGTCCACGTCGCGCCAGGACGGGCAGCAGCCAAGCGGGTCAAGGCGGCCGCGTCCGGTTCGAGGCCAATTTGCACCGGGCGCACCATCGGCCAGAACTCGATCCCGGCCGGCGCATCGCGCGTGTAGGCGTCCCACGTCAAGTACCAGCTCAGGCCTAGCCTGCCGGCGATTTGAGTCGAGAGCTGGCCCGACGGCACGCCTGCGCCAAAGCGCGGCCGGGGCGACATCAACACGGGCTGCGCCGTTGCCTCTTCCTGGACAGGCGTAGCGCTGGCGACCGGCGCAGGCGTAGCACTGGCGGCCGGCGTTGGCGTAGCGCTGGCGGCTGGCGTCGTGCCGTTAAGAAATGGCGTTACACCAGGCACCCGAGTAGCAAGTTGAGGAGTTGAGGTAGGTGTGTCACTCGGGCGCAGCGTCGGGATGAGCGGTTCTGGCGTGCGGGTAGGCGCCGAGTTGAACCCGGCCGGCGTCCCAGCCGGCGCCAACTGGGGATTGACCGGCAGCGTGCAGGCAGCCATGCTCAAGCACAGGCCCACGATCGCCCCACACAGCTTGAGGCTGAGGGTGAGGATGCGTGAAATAGCGGCAATCCTGACCAGATCGAGAACCTTATCGCGCAGATAAGCGTGATCTTTCACCTGGCGAACAAGGCCTCGGCCAAGCGACCCAGCATTGGCACCCCACGTATCTCGGTCTCGTACAACGGTAAGACAGCCCGCACCTGGCCATTGAATTCTTTCCAGATCGTCTCCATGTGCTCAGCCTGCATCGCCACTCGATTCTTCACAAAATCCGGCGCGTCGGCGCCAACACTGGTCTCGTCGATCTTCATATTCACCACCACGCCGCCGACCGGGATGCCGAACTCGTGGAACCAATTGATAAAGCGGGTGATCACCGCGATCGGCAAGGCTTCCGGCAAGGTCACAAAGAAGAATGAAGTCAGGCTGTCGTCAGTCAGCAATTCCTTGGCGCGGCCCATTCGCTCGCGCAAATTGAGCAAATAGTCCATCAAGGGGTCTTTTTCTTTTTTCTTCTGGCTATAAGACAATAAATCCTTGAGCGACATGGCCTCTTCGCGGCTCTGGACCATCTTGTTGACCCACATGGAATACACGCTGGACATACCCAGCAGCCGCCGAGCGTTGGCCGTGGGTGCGGTGTCGAACACGTAGGCTTCGTACTCGTCGTCGAACATCAGGTCGATCATGTTCTCGAACATGGCCGACTCTTCAAAGGCCGGGTTCATCGTGGCCGATTCGACAAACTCGTCGGCCTTGGTCTTGATCTCGGCGTACTTGAGAAACCACTCGATCTTGTCGCGAATTTCTTTCTTAGATTTCTCGATCGTCTCGCGCGTGTCGATCTCGTAGGCCATCAAGTTGGACGTGCCAGTCACCTGCGTCGGCTTGCCGAACACGTTCTGATCGAGCATGCCCGACAACGAGTGAACCGGGTTAGTCGAGGCCAACAAGGTCCTTCGACCCTGTCCGGCAAACCACAGGGCGGCCGCGCCGGCCAGCACCGTCTTGCCTACTCCCCCCTTGCCGCCAAAAAAGACATACTTGAGGCTGGACTTGTCCGCCAGATATTGCCACATCGATTTTTCAATCATGCCACACCTCCGAACATCACATCTGCCATGCGCTCGATCATCTGCAGGCCGGTGACGTCGCGCTCAAACTCGGGGACACGCGCCAGCACCTGGCCGCCAAACACCTGGTCAATCTCACCCAGATAAGTTTTTTGCATGTCCAAGCGGTTGCGAAGATAGTCTGGAATGCCCTGGCTGGCCAGCTCGGGTGGGATGACGCGATTGACGATATAGCCCGACAGCGGCACGTCGAACTTGGCGAACAAGCCGGCTGCCTTTTGTGTGTCGATAATGATCATCTCTTCTGGCACCACCACGAAAAAGAAGGCCGTTTTCTGCTTGTCGGTCAGGATACTGGACGAGGTATTGATGCGGTGCTTGATATACTGCAGCTCCTTGAGGATCTGATCTTCATCGCTTTCCTTATGCCGCTGCATCACCGAGGCCACCTGTTGGTATTCGGACATCTCCTCGCGCAAGTTGGTGATCTTGTCGATCCACTCGTCATAGACCGAGGCCATGCTCAGGTAATACAGCGCGTGGCCCAAGGGCACCAGGTCGTAGATGTAATAATCGTACTGGCCGCCGACGACGATATCGACCACCTCGTCAAAGATGGCACTCTCTTCCATGGCCGGTTCGGCGGCCGCTGCCTGGATGTAATTCTCGATTTCTTCGGGCACCTGTTCCAGGCCATACATATCCAGGATCTTGTGGCGGATCTCGTCCTGGTACTCTTTGATCCGCCGGTCGGCGTCGATTTCTTGGGCAAAGAGATTGGGCATAATTTCGACTGGGCCTTTGCCATAGATATCGCGTTGAAAGATGTCCGACAAGCTGGCCTGGGGATCCACAGAAAAGACGAGCACCTTGTGGCCCTGCTTGGCCAGCCAGTAGGCTGTGGCGGCGCTGAAGGTGGTTTTGCCCAGGCCGCCTTTTCCCCCGTACATGATGTAGGAATACTTACTCACGATACTAGCCAAATCATTAGACACTGTACCTCCTTAAACGGACTCCAAGCGAGTCCTGACGTTTTCTAAAGCTGCCAACATGTCTCGACAGCGTTTCGCATGCTTCAAGTAAGGAGAAATTATCGTAAACAGACGCAGCACAGACTCCTTACGGTAAATGCCCAAGCGCCAATAATCTCCGTGATAGATCGACCCACGTGCATTACGCTCTCCTTTGCGTTGAGTCAGAGAAACGACCGGGCAGGCGACACCGAGCTTTTGAAGCTCAACCCAGCAGGTTTGAAGAATATTGACATCTTTGCTCAGCGATCGCTCTTAAACTCAACCGCTGTTGCACATAAAGGCCATGTAATTCATCCTCAGTGAAGAGTGCCACTACCCTACCCCTGAGCCTATCCAAGTCGTTACAAACATACCGGACAACTACGCCAGAGCGTCGGTCAAGTCTTTTTCCCGCAGCATGCGCCGTTTCCAGGTGCTGATCTGCGGCACGACATACGGCAGCAAACGCAGGCTGTAGTAGGGCGGCAGGATGGGAATACCCAGCAAATCTCCCATCGTGATCAGGATGAACAAGTGCTCCATGCTGCCGCGTGTCTTGAGTGCATAGCGTGCCATGTCGTGTCCGGCCATGCCGTACAAGACGCTTTTGACCCCATCGAGAAAACCGGGTTGCTTTTCTTCGTCTGGCATGATACTCCTTATGTTGGTTTCAGGTTTAATGTTCACCTGCACTGCGCGCAGGCGCAAGTGTCAGGTTATTTCTTGATCGCACAAATCGGTCAGATCGCGTTCACGCAATATACTGCGCCGCCAGCCGGGGAGGCAAGGCACCACGTAAGGCAGCAAGCGCAAGGTATAATACGGCGGCAATATCGGCAGGCCCAACATATCGCCGAACACGATCAACACAAACATGTGCTCCAAGTGGGCGCGTTCCTTGTTCAGATCGCGCACCATCTCGTAGACGGTCGCGCCATAGATCATCTGGCCGATGGTCAACGCGGCCTGCCGTGCGCGCTGTTTCCAAACGGCCCATTGCCCCATTATGCTTCGCATGCTTTCCCTACAGTAGAGACGCCCCGGCGGGGCGTCTCTACCCAATCACATGTCACTCTTCCCTCACGCCTTGGCTGGCGCCTCGGCGCGAAAGCGTTGGAAGGCCTTGTAGGCATCCCAGGCCAGGAACAAGGCCGCGATCACCAAGAAGATAGCGATACCGCCCGCCAGGATATTGCCGATCACCTTGTCCATGGGCAGATTCGGCGTCGTAGCGACCTGTACCAGCACATTGTAGGCCGTGATGAGCAAAGCCACGATGGTCGTTACGAACATGAACAAGAACGGGATCAGCGTCCACATATAGTTCTTGCCCTTGGACATCAGCCACAGCGTGACCAGCAGGAGGGCCAGCGAGGCCATCAACTGGTTGGCGCCGCCGAACAGCACCCAGATGCGTGCCCAAAAGCCGGTCCAGATCAGGATGGCCGACAGCACCAGCGCGACGATCGAGCCAAAGGTCGAATTCTTGAATAGCGGCACCTTGTCACCCAGGAACTCGGCCGAGGCCACGCGCATGAAGCGCACGACCAGGTACATGATAGTGAGTGCCATCAGCGTCAAGAAAACCGAGCCATATGGCAGGCCGAACGAGGTCGGCACGCCGACTTTGGCCATCATCTCGCTTAGGCCAGCCGCAAAGATGCCGGCGTTCTTGCCAGCGGCGATCATGCTCACGTAACCGGTAAAACCCTTGGTCACGCCAACGCCCACCACAGCCGTCAGCAGTGACAGCACGGCCAAAAACATCTCCAGGAACATCGCCCCGCCGCCCACGTACAGCGCGTCGCTCTCCTTCTCCAATTGGCGGGCCGTGCCAGAAGACGAGACCAGGCTGTGCCAGCCCGAGACGGCGCCGCAGGCGATCGTCACGAACAAGATCGGCCACAGCGGGCCGAGCGCCAAGGGCTTTGACTCGACACCGGCACAATTGGCCGCCAGGCACAAATTACCGTCCCAGTTAGTAAAGGCCGGAAAATCGGCCGGGAAGGCTGGGTGCCAGATCAGCAAACCGACGGTGCCGAGCACGATGCCGATAAAGACGATCCAAAAGGCTATATAGTTGATGGGCTGGGCCCAGCGCCAGATTGGCATCACCGCGCCAAAATAGCAGATGATCAGTGCGACCAGGCTCCAAATGAACTGGGCCTGGGTGACCGAGCTAAAGAGCAGCGGTGATTTTGCACCTCCATTGATGGCCAGGAAAATCGACTGGACAGCCGGCAGCGTGCCCAACCAGATGCCCACAAAGGCCAATATGACCGTGATAAAGCTGGTCAAGATGATGTCCATCTTCCACTTGTACGTCATCTGGCCCGCCAGCAAGCCGACGCCGATGACCAGCAGCACGCCCAGCGGGGCAGCCGGGTTGGTCAGCAAGTCGTAGCCGACGATCTTGCCGAAGGCGCCCATGATGAGCAGCAAGTAGAAATAGATGAACAACAAGAGGATGGTACGCGATCGAGGGGAGATGAAACGATAGCTCAAGGCGCCAAAACTCTGCCCTTCCTCACGCACGCCCAACACGATGCTAGAATAGTCCTGCACCCAGCCGATGAAGAACGTGCCAAATATAACCCACAGCAGGGCCGGCAGCCAACCCCACTGCACCGCCACGATCGGCCCCGTGATTGGGCCTAGCGCGGCGATGGACTTGAACTGGTAGCCGAACAAGACGTTGCGATTGGCGGGGGTAAAGTCAACACCATCCATGTACATCTTGGCCGGCGTCGATTTTTTGTCGTCGGGCTGAATGACTTTGTCATTGATCGTCCTGGCATACCAGCCATAGCCCAGGGCAATCGCAGCCGCGCCGACAATCAGGGTCAAAACCGCATTCATGGCTTTACTCCTTTCAAAGTAATTTTGGGCAAGTATTCAACTCGCGTGAATGTTACATGCATATGCATACGATAGCGACTTGGACACACCACAAGCCTCGTGCAATAACTGCCTCCTTTCAGCCGCCTGAAGCGGAGTGCCAGGGGCCACTTCAAGTGGCCTGCCCGAACCAGAACACGGCAATTAAGACACGTTAATTATGCACCCGATTGCCCCGCAAGTCAAGGGGTTTGGCTTCGCCAAACCTTGGCAGTTGGGGCTACGCCCCAACTGCTGGGAGAGGGGTTCGAAGCCGAACGAGTTCGGCGAAGCCAAACTGCGGCAGTCTGGGGCTGCGCCCCCAAACTGCCGTGCCATTCGGAAATGGCGACCATTTCCGAATGGCGCTATTGACCAAACATCTCAAACGCGCTACAATGTGAACACCAGGAAGTCGGGTCTATGGTTCAAGTCAACACACCGGATTACGAAACAATACTCGAACAAGTCACGCGCGATGGGGGGCAGGCAGGGCGCGCGTTGGTCGAGCGCGCCTACGCGTTGGCCCAGTTCGCCCACAATGGCCAGCAGCGTGAATCCGGCGAACCTTTTTTCACTCACTGCCTGACCGTGGCCGGCATCTTGTCGGAGCTCAACATGGACCCGGCCACCATCGCGGCGGCCTTTCTCCACGACGTCGTCGAAGACAC
>JAFGFO010000026.1 GCA_016931085.1 Thermoflexales bacterium | reverse complement strand
TACGGGCAAGCCAGCGCCGTCCTGGAGCCGGCCCTGGAGATCTTACGCCCGGAATGGCCGGGCGAGCAGGCTTTTTGCCAGCTCGAGATGGCAGCCGTAGCCCGCGCCCGGGGAGACTATACACTGGCCGGACGCCTGGCGGAAGAGAGCCTGGCGTTGTCCAGGCAGATTGGGAATGTGGAGAGTGAAGCACATGCACTTCTTTCGATTGGCATGACGTGTTATCCAACTGGGGACATAGACCGGGCTGATCTACTGTTCCAAGAAAGCCTGGCAGCCGCGCGGGCCAGTGGCAGCCCACAGGCCATGCTGCTTGCCCTGAATGCCCTGGGGGACATAGCCTGCCATCGCGGGGAGTATGCCAAGGCCCAAGCCATGTTCGAAGAATGTTTGAGCTTGAGCCGGGAGTTGGGCAATGCTTTCAACGCCGCCATCCATCTCAACAACCTGGGCAGCGTGTGGCACGAGCTGGGGGAATACAGGCAAGCTCAGGCGCTTTACCAAGAAAGCCTGGACATCTGCCGCGAGATCGGCGACCAGGAAGGACAGGCAATGGCCTTGAGCAACCTGGGCGAAGCCGCCTACGAGCTGGGCGAATATCGCCAGGCGCGAACGTTTTATCGCCAAGGCCTGGCGATAGGGCACAGCATCCAGGATCAAAAGCTGATCGCCACGTGCCTGAACAACCTGGGGGAGGTTGCGTGCGCCCTGGGAGAAGACCAGGAAGCGAGGGCCTGCCTGGCCGAAGCTCTGAAAATCGTGGTCGAGACCCAGGCACTGACGTTATTGATGAAAATCCTGGTCAACCTGGCCGTCCCCCTGGCCCGCCAGGGGCAGAGGGAACAAGCGTCTGTCGTGCTGGGCTTGGTGCTCCACCACACCGCTGCCGAGCAAAGCATTCGCGAAAAAGCCGAACGTCTGCTGGCCGAGCTGTCCCTCACGCCACTGGAGACACCGCATACCCCCCTGGACGCGGTCATCGCCCAAGTGCTAGATGGGCTCGAGCAGGTACCAATCACTTGAAAAGTTTACGCAGTTGGTGCACCGCCGCCCCCAGGTCGTTGGGATAAGGCGCTTCGAAGCGCATGCCCTGGCCGGTGAGAGGGTGCGTAAAGCCCAGCGCCCAAGCATGCAAGCCTACCCGCGCCAGCAGCGGGCGCTCTGGCGCTTGTCCCGCCCGGTAGCCAGGCTTGATCTCCGACAAGAAAATGGCCTGCCCATCCCCGTACAGCCCATCCACGGCCACTGACAAACCAACCGATGCCAGGTGAACGCGGACCTGGTGCGTGCGGCCCGTTTCGGGCCTGGCCTCGACGATGCAGTAGCGACCCAGGCGCTCCAGAACGCGGACGTGCGTGACGGCCGGCTTACCCCCTTCTGGCCGGGGGACCGTGCGGTGCCGCCGGTCGCCGTCGGGCTGCAAGGCCAGGTCGACCGTCCGCTCAGTCCAGTTCGGACTGCCCACCACCAGGGCGTGGTAAAGCTTGGTCACGCGCCGGGCGGCAAATTGGTCGTTGAGCGCGCGGTGCGCCTCGGCCGTGCGGGCCAGTACCAGCACACCGCTGGTCTCCCGGTCGAGCCGGTGCACCATCCACACGCGCCCCCAGTCCACCTGCAAGCGTTCGGACAAGCACGGGGCTTTGGGATCGTAACCGTCGGGCAGCGTGGGCAGTCCGGCCGGCTTGTCGACGACCAGCACGGCCTCGTCCGAGCACAGGATGGGTATAGCGAAAGACGAGTTTCTTGCCGACACAGGACCATGTTATCACATTTTCGGATTTGTGCTATCATGGCAGGTAGAGAGTTCAGATAGAGATAGAGATGAGTCCACCTTAATTTTCTTAGCGTCCTTCGCGCCTTCGCGGTAAAATTAGAGTTATTTCAGAGTCAGAGATGAATCACGTGATTGGCTTTAAATGCTCGTTGTGCGGCGCGGAATACGCATTGGATCAGCTCGATTACGTCTGTCCCCATCACGGCGACGAGGGCAACCTGGATATCGTGTACGATTATGCCCGTCTCAAGCGGGCATTTTCGCGCGCCGAGCTGGCTGCCAGGCGCGACCCTTCGATCTGGCGCTACCTGCCCCTGCTGCCAATCCAAGCGGAGGCGCTCGCCAGCTTGAGCGGCGACTCGACACACCCGCTGATGCACGTGGGTGGGATGCCTCTGTATGCACCCGGACGCTTGCGGCAAGCCGCCGGCCTGCCGCATCTGTACCTCAAGGACGACAGCCGCAATCCCTCGGCCTCGTTCAAGGATCGCGCCAGCGCCGTGGCGATCGTCAAGGCGGTCGAGTTGGGGCGGGAGGTGGTGTGCGCGGCTTCCACCGGCAACGCCGCCTCGTCGCTGGCCTGCCTGTCGGCCGGCATCGGCCTGCGCAACATCATCTTTGTACCCGAAACTGCGCCGGAGGCCAAGATCGCTCAACTGCTGATCTTTGGGGCGACTGTCCTGGCCGTCAAGGGCAATTATGACGCGGCCTTCGAGCTGAGCATAGCCGCCAGCAAGGAATTCGGCTGGTATTGCCGCAACACCGGCTATAATCCCTACACAGTGGAGGGCAAGAAGACGGTGGCGTTCGAGATCTGCGAACAGTTGGATTGGCGAGCGCCGGATTGGATCTGTGTGCCGGTGGGCGACGGCAACATCATCGCGGGCGTCCACAAGGGGCTGCAAAACCTGCTGGCCCTGGGTTGGATCGAACGGATGCCCCGCCTGATGGGCGTGCAATCGGAGCTCTCGGCCGCCTGCGCCAACGCCTGGCAGGCTGGCACGGCGACAGTCGCGCCGGTCCAGGCGAGCACAATCGCCGACAGCATCAGCGTAGACCTGCCGCGCGACGGCGTGCGTGCCGTGCGTGCCGTGAATGAGACGGGCGGCACATACGTCACCGTCAGCGACGAGGCCATCTTACAAGCTATACCGACATTGGGCCGGCTGGCCGGTGTGTTTGCCGAGCCTGCCGGCGCCACAGCCTATGCCGGTCTGCTTCAGGCGCTGGCACAAGGGTCGGTATCGCCTGGCGAAACGATCGTGGTGCTCGTCACCGGCAACGGTTTGAAGGACGTGCGCAGCGCGATCCGAGTGGCCGGCGAGCCGCTCAGGATTGAACCAGCATTGGACGAGGTCAAGCGCGTCTTGGGAAATTCCAGAAACCAAGTTTTTGCGAAGCACTTCCCCGCGCTTCGCTTGGGGATGCAAGGCAAAAAACTCGGTTTCTGTGGTAAAATCAACACACGGAGGACACTTTGAAAGAGCTGATCGACCAAGCCCTGAACGCTGCCCAGCTCAAGGGCGCAACCTATGCTGACGTACGCGTTGTCCACACCAGCGAGCAAGCGGTCGCTACGAAAAACGGTGTGGTCGAGGCCTTGGGGCAAGAGGAGAACCACGGTTTTGGCGTACGCGTCATCGCCGATGGTGCGTGGGGCTTTGCCTCCAGCTCCCAACTCACACTGGCCGAAGCCGAGCGGGTAGCCGCTTTGGCGGTCAGCATCGCTCGCGCCAGCGCGCTGTTCAAGCGGCAAGACGTCGAGCTTGGGCCGCCCATCGTCCAGCGCGGCAGCTATCGCACACCCATAGAGATCGACCCGTTCGAGATCCCGCTCGATCGCAAGATCGAAACACTGCTGCGGGCCGACGCCGAACTGCACCGGGCGCCCAAGGTCAAGGTGGCGCGCGGCGAGATCGCGGTTTTGCGCCAACACAAATCCTTTGGCAGCAGCGAGGGCAGCCTGATCGAGCAAGAGATCGTCGAGACCGGCTGTGGGATCGAGGCGACGGCGGTGGCCGACGGCGAGATCCAGGTCCGCTCTTACCCCAACTCGGTCGGCCGGCACCAGGTGACGCGCGGCTACGAGTTCATCGAAGAGATGGATCTGCCGGGCAACGCCGGGCGAGTGGGCGCCGAGGCCGAGGCGCTGCTGAGCGCCGATCAATGCCCGGCGGGTGAAATGACCGTCATCATCGGCTCGGCCCAACTGGCGCTGCAGGTTCACGAAAGCTGCGGGCACGCCATCGAGCTGGATCGCGTCTTTGGCAGCGAAGCGGCGTATGCCGGCACCTCGTTCCTGACAACCGACAAGCTGGGGACCTTTCGCTACGGTTCACCGCTGGTCAATATGACGGCCGAGTCGCTCACACCCGGCGGCCTGGGTACTTTTGGCTGGGACGACGAGGGCGTGCCGGCCTCCTCCACCCCCATCGTGCGCGACGGCATCTTTGTCGGCTACCTGATGAGCCGCGAGAGCGCCCACCAACTGGGCAAGACGTCCAACGGCTGCATGCGAGCCAGTAACTGGAACCGCGTGCCCATCATCCGCATGGTCAACGTCAACCTGGATCCGGGCGAATGGACGCTGGACGAGCTGATCGCCGACACAGACGAGGGCCTCTGGCTGGACACGAACCGCTCTTGGTCGATCGACGACAAGCGGCTCAATTTTCAATTTGGCACCGAGATCGCTTACGAGATCAAGGCTGGCCGGCTGGGGCGCATGCTGAAGAATGCCACTTACACCGGCATCACGCCCCAATTCTGGGGCAAGTGCGACGCCATCTGCAATCGCGATCACTGGGTGGTGTGGGGAACGCCCAATTGCGGCAAAGGCCAGCCATCGCAGATCGCCCACACCGGCCACGGCACTGCGCCAGCGCGTTTCCGAGGCGTGCAGGTAGGCGTGCTGAAATAGCAAAGGGAGAACACCGTGCTAGGAGAAGCTCGAGCTCAGGCAATCCTCAAGCAAGTGTTGGCGCTTTCAGGAGCTGACGAGGCCGAAGTGTGCCTGGTCAGTCGTGACAGCGCCCTGACGCGCTTTGCCAACAACGTGATCCATCAGAACGTGGCCGAAGCCAACACATCGGTCACGGTGCGGGTGGCGTTCGGCAAGCGCGTGGGGGTGGCCACAACGAACGACGTATCAGACGCCGGCTTGGGGCGAGCGGTAGAGAATGCCCAAACCCTGGCCAGGCTGCAGCCGGAAAACCCCCATTTCCCCGGCCTGCCGCAGCCCATGTCCGTGGAGGCAATAAACTCTTTCGACGAGGCCCTGGCCGGCGTCGACGCCGGATGGCGAGCGCGGGCGGTGGGGACGATCTGCTCCCTGGCCAACTCGCACGATCTGGTGGGAGCCGGCGCGTTAAGCACCGGCGTAGACGAACTGGCCGTGGCCAACTCGCACGGCGTCATGGCTTACCACGCCGCGACTCACGTGCGGCTGACGACCGTGGTCATGGCCGGCAGCGGGTCGGGTTACGCCACGCGTGCTGGCTGGCGGCTGGGCGATGTGCCCGTCGAGGCATTGGGCCAGCAAGCCGTCGACATCGCCCGCCGGGCGCGAGAGCCGCGCTCGATCGAGCCGGGCACGTACAGCGTCATCCTGATGCCCTATGCTACGCACGACATGCTGACTATGCTCGGCTACGTCGGCATGGGCGCGCAGTCGATGCAAGAAGGCCGCAGTTGGATGAACGAGCGCCTCGGCCAGCGCCTGATGTCGCCTGGCATCAACATCTGGGACAATGGGCGAGACGCGAGTGGGCTGCCGATGCCGTTTGACTTTGAAGGGTTACCCAAGCAGCGGGTCGAGATCGTCACCGCCGGCGTGCCCCAGGGGCCGGTATACGATACTATGACGGCCAGCCGGGAGCCGGGCAAGCGCTCAACCGGCCACGCCCTGCCCGCGCCCAATACCTATGGCCCGTTTCCCCTCAACCTGGTGATGGGAGCGGGATCCAACTCGCTGGGTGAGATGATTCGCTCGATCGGGCGTGGGCTGCTGGTGTCACGTTTCTGGTACACGCGGGTCGTTCACCCACGCGATTGCGTCATCACCGGCATGACGCGCGACGGTCTTTTCTGGATCGAGAACGGCGAGATCGCCTACCCGGTCAAAAACCTGCGCTTTACCCAGGGCTACGTGCCGGCCTTGGCCGGCGTTGAGAGTGTGGGGAATGAGTTGTGGACCTTGGACGAGGACATGGGCGTTGCCCGTGTGCCTGCGCTCCACCTGCGCGAGTTCACCTTCACCGGGGCGACCGAGTTCTGAGATCTATTTGCCACAGCCTGCCCTGGCGGGCTGGCCAGGGAGACACAGAGAACACAGAGGGCCTGGGTAAATCTTGCAAGATTCGGCTTGCTCTGGGCATCTGACCTGGGTAGTGCCTCATGCACATCGTCATCAACGGCTGGTTCTGGGATCAGACTCACGCGGGCAGCGGGCAATACCTGCGCCAGTTGGTCGAGCACTTGCCGCGCGCCGCGCCCGAGCTGCGCCTCACGCTCGTCGTGCCCCGAGCGACCAGCGACCAGCAAGCTGCAGCCAGCAAGCTGCGACAACTCCGCCTGTACCCTGCCCCCAGCTCCCGTTCCAATCTCGGCAAGGTCTGGTTCGAGCAAGTCACCTTTCCCCGCCTGTGCCGCCAGTTGCAGGCCGACGTGGCGCACGTCCCGTACTGGGGCAGCCCCCTGTCGCCTAACCTGCCCACCGTGGTCAGCGTGCTCGACCTGATCCCCATGCTGCTAGCCGAATACCGCGGCGGGCCGCTGGTGCGGCTGTACACCGGCCTGGTCGCTGCCGCCGCGCAGAACGCCGCACAGGTGCTCACGATCTCGGAAGCCTCCAAGCGTGACATTGTGAGCCACCTGCGCATCCCGGCCGGGCGGGTGCACGTGACGCACCTGGCGGCCGGCCGACGCTTCACCCCCCAGCCCGACCCGGCCGGCGACTCCGCGCTGCGCCAGCGCCATCCCGGCTTGCCGCGCAAGTACGTCTTGTACTTGGGGGGGGTGGACGCCCGCAAGAACGTGGAAACCCTTGTGCAAATGTGTACCTGGCTGCAGCGCGCCTTCGGCACAGAATTCCCCCTAGTACTGGCCGGGGGGCTGCCAGAACAGCACGACCGTTTTTTTCGCGACCCGCGCGCGTTGGCACGCTCATTCGAGGTCGAAGAGTTAGTGTGCTGCATCGGGCCGGTGGCCGAGGAAGACAAGCCTGCCCTGTATCGTGGCGCATCGGCGTTCTTGTTTCCCAGCCGCTACGAGGGCTTTGGCTTGCCGGTCCTGGAGGCATTGGCATGCGGCAGCCCCGTGGTGGGCTCCGACGCCAGCTCGATCCCGGAGATCGTGGGCGATGCCGGGATACTGGTCGACCCCGACGACGCCGAGCGCATGGCCGGCGGCTTGATCGCCGTGCTCAACGACGGCGAGCTGCATCGCGAGTTGTCACAACGAGCCGTGGCCCAGGCGGCCCGTTTCAGTTGGGAGCGCTGTGCCAGGCAGACAGCCGAGGTGTACAGGCTGGCACAAAATTGACACTTGGCGGGAAGCAAGGTATACTCTGGGATTATGGCTTCAGATCCCCTAATCGGTCATAGTCTCGGTGTCTACCAGGTTCTCGAGAGAATCGGGCACGGCGGGATGGGCCTGGTCTATAAAGGCTACGACCAGGCTCTCAACCGCTACGTGGCCATCAAGCTGCTGCCCCAGGCTCTCGAAACCGACCCAACCCTGACCCAGCGTTTCCAACGCGAGGCCAAAGCTGCGGCCGGACTCGACCATCCCAACATCGTCGGCGTCTATTACTTTGGCCACCAAGGCGATGTCCACTACCTGGTCATGAAATACATCGAGGGCACCGACCTGCGGGCCGAGATCGACCGCCGGCGCAGGACAGGCCCCCCCTTTACGAGCGAGGAGATTCTAAATATCTTGGGGCAGGTAGCGGCTGGCCTGGATTACGCTCACGAGCGCGGTGTCATCCATCGCGACGTCAAGCCCGGCAATGTGCTCCTGGCCTCTAATGGCCAAGCGGTTCTGGGCGACTTTGGGTTGGCCATGCTGCGCGACCGGGCCAGCCAGATCACGCTGGGACATTCCTTTGGCACGCCAGAGTACATCGCCCCCGAGCAGGCTATCGACTCGCGCGGGGCCGTGCCGCAATCGGACATTTATTCCTTGGGGGGAATCCTGTACGAGATGGTGACTGACCATCTCCCCTTCGAGGCCGAAAGCTCGATCAGCCTGGCCCTGAAGCACATCAGCGAGGATCCTACACCACCTCGCCGCTATGTGCCCGACCTTCCCACCGCCGTCGAGGCAGCTATCCTGCGAGCGTTGGCCAAAGAACCGGGCGAGCGTTTTGCCACCGCCCGTGCCATGATCGAGGCGCTGCGCCAGGCATGGCACGAGACGCCATCCGCTGGCGTGCTGGCCGTTCCGGCTACCCCC
>JAFGFO010000230.1 GCA_016931085.1 Thermoflexales bacterium | reverse complement strand
GGATCGGCGGGCACAAAGGAAAGACTCTTATTCTTAGTGTACTTGGTGTACTTTGTGGTAAAAAAGAGTTGTGGCTGAGTAGATACTTTTTATCACGATGAGAAATGGCGGCGCCATTGAGAAATGGCATGTGGAGAAAACTTGTGGCTCAAACCTTTCACAGAGATCGCTTTACCTGGCTGGCTTATCTGTTTCTGGCCTTCTACGGCTATTTGCTCAATGTCCTCGGTCCAATCACGCCTTTCCTGAAAGACGAGCTTGACCTGTCTTACACCGTCAGCAGCCTGCACTTCACGGCCTTTGCAGCCGGCATCTTGCTGGTTGGTCTAGGCGGGCACTGGCTGATTCAACGCATCGGTCGTTGGCGCTCGCTGTGGATTGGAGCCTTGGGGATGAGCCTGGGTGCCCTGCTCCTGGTGACCGGCAGGACGCCGGTCATAACCATCGGCGCTTCTTTTCTCATGGGCTTGATCGGTTCCCTGATCCTCGTCATCGTTCCAGTTGCCCTGTCCGACCAGCACGGCGAACTGCGCGCCGTGGCTCTGTCGGAAGCGAACGTCATTTCCACACTGGCGGCAGCTACCGCGCCCTTGATGATAGGGCTGTTCGCCCGCTTTAGCGGCGGCTGGCGGATGGCCCTGGGGATCGTGGCCTTTACACCGCTCTTGCTGTACTGGGGCTTGGGAAAAACGCCCTCCCCGACAACGCCCGCTGGCTGGGCAGCGGCGGCTGCCCAGCCAGACCAGACTCACACCAAACAGCCCTTGCCCAGCCTGTTCTGGGTTTACTGGTTAGCACTCGTTCTGGCGGTTTCGGCCGAATTCTGCATGATCTCGTGGAGCGCCGACTACCTGGAGAACGTGCTGGGGATGCTCAAAGCTGACGCCGCCCAAGCTGTCAGCCTGTTCTTTGCCGGCATGATCCTTGGGCGCATGGCCGGCAGCCGCCTGGTGCAGCGCTTTCCTACGTCCCAAGTGATCAGTGTCTCTATCCTACTGGCCGGCCTTGGCTTTATGCTTTTCTGGAAGAGCGGCGGCGTTTTCCTGGGGCTGAGCGGCCTGTTTCTCACCGGCCTGGGGATTGCCACCCTGTACCCCTTGATCCTCTCGCTGGCAATCGGCACCACCAGCGACACGGTCCAGGCCAGCGCCCGTGCCACCCTGGCGTCGGGCACGGCGATATTGACTCTGCCCCTGGTGCTCGGACGCCTGGCTGACGCGGTCGGCATCGGGGCCGCTTACGGAGTGGTTGCGCTTCTGCTGGTGGGCGCTTTTCTGATCGTCCAGGTTGCGGGGAGACGTTAAATCCTACAAATCGACCGCGCAGCCCAGGCCGGGCTCCTCGCCGGCGATGAGCCAACCGTCCTCGAAACGAAAGCCCGGACGGGTGGGATCGTTCAGCAGATCAAAGTGCCCGTCGAGGTCGGCGTAGCGGACGTTGGGGCTGCTCAGGGCCAGGCCCAACCCGGCTGCGATGAGCAGCGCCGGTTCGTGCAGGCAGCCGACCATGACAGACAGCCGGGCCGCGCGGGCAATGGCGTCCACCTGGCGAGCGCAGCTCAGCCCCCCACAGGTAGACAGCTTGACGTTTAGGCCGTGGGCAGCCCGCCGGCTGGCAATCTCTAACGCCGAGGGCGGCTCGCGCAAGCTCTGGCTGGCTAGGATGGGCACTGGGCTGTGGCGGGCCACCTCGCTCATAGCATCCAGGTCGCCAGCCGGGGTCGGTTGTTCCAACATTTCCAACTCTCCCTCCAGAGCGCGAGCGACGTCGAGCGCCTGCCGGACGCTGTAACCCTGGTCGGCGTCCAGGCGCAGGGTAAGCCCCGGCAAGGCGTTGTGGACGGCCTGCACACGGCGGACGTCCTCTTCGGGGTCAAGCCCCCCCTTGATCTTGAGCATGCGAAAACCCAAGCTTGCGCGAGCGCTGGCCTCCTCGACCGTCTCTTGCACGCCGGCCAGGCTGACGGTGACAGAGGTTTGGATCCGGTTGCGGTAACCGCCCAGCAGCCGGTAAAGCGGCAAGCCGGCCGCCAGGCCGAGCAGGTCGTGAAAGATCATGTCAAAGGCGCAGCGCGCCGAGGGGAGGCCCTCGGTGAGGCTGGCGATCTCCGCCAGGGCGTACTCGGTGTTCAGGGGATTCAGATCGCGGGCGCGCTCGGCGCAGGCCTGGCACGCCTGGGTCACCGATTCCAGCGTCTCACCGGTCAGGGCCGGGTCAAACGCCGCGCAGCCCCAGGCATGGTCTGCCTGCCGGCGGGTCTCGACGCGCACAAAGACGAGCTGCACGCGGTCCGTGCTGGCACGGTAGGCCGTGTGATGCGGCGTGCGCAGTTTTAGCTCGACGGGGATGATTTGAACGTCTGTAATAAGCATATTAATTGTTAATTGTTAATTGTTAATTATTAATTGTCCGGGTGACGAGCAGGCAAACATATTATAGCACAATCGAATTAATTATGGTATCATAGGGGCAAACCGGGCATTCGTAGCAAATCGCTCAAGTGGGTCAACCTCCCCGAAAGCTTAGAGCTTTCGGGGAGGTAAATGGGGCGACAGGCCGCAAAATGACGCCATTGTGGGGGATGTATGCCCGCAATTGCCTTTCGCTTCGAATGCCCCAAACCGTGATTTATGGAACGTATCTTGCGGCAAACAGGGAGGGCTAGATGGACACGGGCCTGAGATGTCTCAAGTGCGGCGCTGAGGGCGTGCGGGCCATCGGCGCGGGGCAGTATCGCTGCTCTCAATGCAACACGCTGCTGGGACTATTCGGCGCCGGCGTTGTCAAGTGCCCGCGCTGCCAAAATGCCGTGCTGAATGAAGCGGCCTTTTGCCACATGTGCGGCGCAGCCTTGCAGCGCTTGGCGGTATTGAACCCATGCCAGGCATGCGGGCAGCAAGTGCCAAGGGGCAGTCTCTTTTGCCCCTACTGCGGGACGGCGATCGCCCAACCTGGGCCGGCCGAAAGTGCCTATACCTGGAGTGATTCGAGCGCCCCGCTGAGTGGCCGCTACCGCGAGTCGGATGGCTGTCCGTCCTGCGGGCGGACCATCGGCCCGACAGCCGAGGTGTGTCCCTACTGCGGCGTGAATGTAGAAGCCTTCATTATGTCAGTGCGCCAACAGACGCTGTCCAAGCTGGAGCAGTACGAGCGAGTTGAACAAGAGCAGCGCCAGCGAGAGAGCGTTCTCTGGCAAAAACAAGAGGCCAAAGCAAGGGCTATATGGCGCTTAATCTTACCTATAGGTGGTGTCTCACTCCTCATGATCAGTGGGTTCGCCTTAGTATACACGATTGCCAGATTGTCTGCCGGCGAAGCAGATCTTGTGTCCCTGCTGCTCACCGCCCCGCTTGTGCTTCTTCTTATAATGTCCATCGGGTCTCTCATGCTCCTACGACGGTTCAGTCCACGCAAGTGAGGTGGCCGACGCGCCCTCAACCAAGGAATAGACCCTAAAGGTTTAAGGCTATTCTTATAGCCCAAGACCTTTAGGGTCTGAAAGCTACGGCGACTGGCGCAGCACCACCGGCAAGTAGACGCGCGTAACTCTGGTGACGTGAACCACCAGCGGCCCGGCCTGGTCATTGTCCGGGTTGGGGTCGAGCACATCGCCTTGAGTAGGCAAGACACGCGCCGTGTTGCTCAAGTCATCCCCGAAAGCCGCGTCCGTCGTGACCGACAGCGCCACATGGGCCGGGCTGGCGCTCGACACGCCGATCAACGTGCAGCTCACGACCGCCGTGCCCGTCACCCACATACAGCCCTCTCCGCTCACCGCCGCCAGGGCCAAAGCTGTGTCGAAGGTGTCCACCACGAGCGCGGTCACCTCCGTGGCGCTATCGCTGGTGACAGTCAGTGTGTAGGTGATGCTTTCGCCGGCTGTGAGCTGTGTGCCTGTCACGCTCTTGCTCAAGGCCAGGTCCACCTGGCGCAGGAGGCGCACCACGTCGACCAAGACCGGCCCGGCGTCATCGTTGTCGGGGTTGGGATCGAGCACGTCCGCCCCAAGCAGCTCGATGTGGGCCGTGTTGCGCAAGAGGCCCTCATAATCGCTGGCGGTCGTCACGGACAATTCCAGCAGCGTCATGCTGGCGCTCACAACCTGGGTCGTGCAGGTGACGAGCGATGAGTCCGGCATCCACTCGCAGCCCTGCCCGCTCACCGCCGCCAGCGCCGAGGGAGCATTGAAGGCATCCACGATCACGGCCGTGACAGGCGTGACAGCCGTGTTGCCGGTGATGGCAAAGGTGTAGGTGAGCGGGCTGCCGGCCAGCACACTGCCCGATCCGAGGCGTCCCTTGCTCAGCGACAAGTCCACCTCGCGCGCGATGAGGGCGCTTGTGGTAAAGCTCCAGGTGTAGGGCGCGTTCTGGAGCAGCGTGCCGGCCAGGTCGACCCCGCTGCTCACCACGAGCGTGTAGCGCACGTCGGCGTCCAACAAGTCGTGCCTGAGCGTCAGGCGTGTGCGCTCGCTGTTCCAGGTGGGAGTCAGGACGGCCGTCGGCGTGATGAAGGTGTTGACCGTCTCGGCCAGCATGGCGGTGCTAAAGTCCACCTCAATGGGCATGTTGCGGACAACGCCGCTGGCCCCATCCGGCGGGCGGACGCCGCTGATGACGGGCGGCGGCAGGACGATCTCAAGCTCAAAGGGTCCCACGATGCGCCGGTTGCCGGCCTCGTCCTCGGCCTCGATCCACACCTTGTACGTCCCCTCCTTGACGAGATTGGGGAAATCACGATAGAGCCACTCCCCTCCGTCATACGAGATGAGATGAGTCTCCATACCTCCCTCAGGCGTGAGCAGGTTCAAACGCATGGTTCGCACGCCGCTGCCGTCGCTGACGAGGCCCTCCAGGTGCAGCAGCGCGCCATCCGTCAGGGCATGCGTCACCGTGACGAGCGGGGCCACGCTGTCGAGCTTGAAGCTCAGGCTGATGGGGCTCGTCACAGCATTGCCCACGCTGTCCAGGGCACTCATGAGCAAAGTCTGTTCGACGCCATCCGCCCCCACCGCCGGCAGCGTGTACGACCAGTCCGCTCGGCTGTTGAGCGGCAGCTCGTCGGAGCGCAACAGCAAGCGGCCCCGGCGATACGTCCCGTCGTTTTCGCCCGGACGGCTATCGCACATCACCAACTGCCACACGCCGCCGGCGGCCTGGCCGCGCAAGCCGCTCAGCCTGCTGTATGGGCGGCGCGGTTGGTCGTAATAAGGCGCGCCGGTATCGTGATCGGCCACGTCACGCCGGATGGAAACGGGGGTGGCGTCGTTCAGAAGCACGTCATAGTTGGCCGCGCTCCCCCCGCCGCGAACGAGCGTGACCGAGACGCCCGAAGGCGCCACCAGGTAGACCTCCAGCTCGGCCCGGGCCGGGTGCGCGATACTCAGGCCCACGTCCACGTCGGCCACCGTAAAGCTGCCGGTGACGGTGATAGGGATGCTGGTCGGACTGCCGCAATCGCCGATGGGCTGCGAGATGGCCTGGTCGTAGGTGTAGAGCGTCTTGGGCAGCGTCTGGGCGTCGAGCGTGACCTTGGCTTGCTGGCAGGTGGCTGCTCCACTTGGATCGCACACCTGGACTGCCTGCGGCAAGCGGTTGTCAAGCACCAGGCCTTGCCAATTCGTCTCTTGGGCGTTGATGTAGCCATCGCTCAGCGCGACGAGCGTGGCGCTGCTGAGGGTAAGCGTGGGCGGCGTGGCGTCCACCACGAACGGCTGCCAATCGAACCAGTCGCTTGCTTGCCCGTAGACATCGACCGCCCGGGTGCGTATCTCAAAACGCTCATTCTCCACCGCCGCGCCCACATCCACAGCGCACGACCAGGTGCCGTCATCCGGCGTGGTGGCCTGCGGGCAGGGGATGGCCGTCATCGTGATGACGCCAGGCCTTGCCATCTCCAGCGTGACGGCCGGCACAGGCGATTGATCGTAGACCACCCCGCCCAACACAGTCTGGCCGGCCCCGATCAGGCCGGGCGGCGACTGGATTTCGGCGTATTCAGGCCCGGCCTGGTCGATTTCGTGCTCGACGTAAATCCAGTCCACGGGATAGTCGTAGATGTGTGGCGCGGCGTACGCACTCGTGTCGTCAAAAACCACCACGTCCAGCGTCCCCCAACCGTCGTCGTGATCGGCATCGTAAGCTGTGTCTATCACAGCACCAAGGGTATAGCTGTACTGGCCGCCCACGCTCAAGGTCACCGGCTCAGTCTCGATACGGCCGCCCGGCAGGCGCACGTGCCCCCAACTGCCCACGTGGGCCCTCACGCCGGCCGCCGGCGCGCTGCCGCGATTGGCCAGGCGCAGCGTATACGTCAGTGCCTGCCCGTGACCCAAGGCCCTTGCGGCTACATTCATCACCCCGGCCAGCTCGGCCTGCGCGTCAAAGGCGACCCTGCTGGCCGTGTTGATTTGCCGGGCGCAGGCCGGCTGCTCGGGATGTTCCAGGCACAAGGCGCTTTGGAGCACGTCCCAGCCAATCAGCTCGGCCAGCTTGCCGGCTGGCCTGGCCGGCAGGTCGTGGCCAAGCAGGCTATACACCCATCCGGCCGGCTCGACCAGGAGCTCCACCTGTACGTCAGGCGCCGGCTCCCGCCCGTCGCGGGGGCAAACGCCCGGCCCAAGGGATGGCCAGGCGTAGCGTTGGGTCAGGGCTGCGTGCTGGCCATCGAGGCTTACAGCCCCCACAAGCGAGCTGTTGAGCGGGTTGCCGGCCGGTGCCGCCGCCCACAGGCGCAGCGCGTCTTCTTCGCTGGCAAAGGCCACCAGTGACAGCGAGGCGTTGGCAGGCTCGACAATACTCAGAGCGCTAAAGGGGATATACAGATCGGTGTGCGCCGTTTCCAGGTTGGCGTCAAAGGTATAGTGCAAGCCGCCAAGCGCCGACCACTGGCTGCCGACCCCATCCCATTGCATCAGGCTTGCCCTGGCGCTATCCTGCACCCAGATCACATAGTCGGCTGCCATGCGGTACGTGGTGGTCTGCACGCGGTAAGCCGGCAAGAGCGTGTCGCTGACGACAGTTGAATAGGGGTTGTAGGCTCGCACGCTGCCGCCAGCCTGTGGGTGCTGGGCATCCACCACGTCGAGATAGATGAACAGATCGCCGTCGCCGTCCCAGTTGGCGCCCGTCCACGCCAGGCGCAGACCCCCACCCCGACCCTCCCCCTGCGAGGGGGCGGGCGTGTGCCAGGTGGCGTAAAAGCGCTGAGCGTCGCCCAGCGCTGCGCCGGCCTGGGCATGGAGCGCGATGCGCTCGTCGACCCCAAGCAGGTTGCAAGGCGCTTCCAGCCAGCCGCGATACGGCGGCCTGCCAAGCCCGCCGCTGGCGTCCAACCCCACGTAGGCCGGGGTGCGCTCGTAATCCACGTAGAACGGTCCAAACGCTTGAACGGTCTGGTTGTCGTAGGCGTCGCGGGCCGTCACGCGGAGGGACAGCTTTTGCGCCTCGCCAGCGGCAAGTGTCGCCAGGCGCGGATCAGACACGTCCGCGCTCTGCAAGACCCTCGTCGTCTGGGTCAGGTGCTCGATCCACTCGACGTGATAGCTGACCGGGCCGCTGCTGCCGCCCGGATGGCTTCCATCCGCCGAGGCTGTCCAGACGCCCATCAAAGTGGGCGAGAGCACATCGTGGATGGTCGCGCCCGGCCGGATGACTTGCTCTAGCCCGGCGCTATCCGTATAAGCCAGCGTGATCTCAAAGGCAGCCGGGGCAGCGGCGTCGGCCGGGAGCAGCCGGCTCGCCACCGCTTCACGGCCCGCCACGTCGACGACGCGGGCAGTCAGGGTATAGGTCTGGCCGTCCGGCGGGGCCAGCGAGCCGGCGTACAAGGACGCGCTCCACGGCTGCCAACCCGGCTGGAAGGTGTGAGGGATATCTTGCCACTCGCCGTCGTTGAGCCTGGCCTGCAGGCTCGAAATGCCCGCGCTCTCGTTGACCTGCCCACGGACGCTGACGTAGCCGTTGGCAAAGTTTTGGCGCGTGATGCGCTCGGTCGCGATGCTAATCTGGGGCGCGCCGCGATCCACGTAGACGAGCGTCTCCAGGCCGGCCTTGCCGGCAATCGGCGCCGCCGAGGTGATCGCCCGCGCGCTCGTGTCGTGGATGGCCGCCAGCAGGCGATAAGCGCCGTCAGCGCTAGGGCTCCAGTTGGCCGTCCATGCCTGGCTCGTGCCGGTCAGGGGACTCGTGTGAATGGACTGCTCGTTGGCCGTCACGGTCAAGTCCTGCAGGCCAGCCTGAGCGTAGGCTTGGCCGCTGACCTGGATGGGATCGAGCGTGGTAAAGACACTGCCCGTGGTGGGCGTCAAGATGACCACGCCCGCCGTCCACGGCTCGGCATAGCTCGTGCGGGTGACGCTCGTGCAAGCCCCAAAGAGATCGCACGCCGTCAAGGTATCTGCCGGAGAGACGCTTTGCACCAGGGCAGGCGGCGATTGGTAACGGTAGAGCTTGGTCTGCGAAAACAGCGCCGTGTACCAGGCCGCGTCCTGGTAGAACGCTTGCGAGCCTGGCGCCGGGCAGTCATAGTTGTAGCTGCTCAGGTTGAAATCCTCCGCCTCGCACCAGTAAATGTCCCGATCGCCGGGGAAGCGCGGCCCGTAGTGCACCAGTTGCGCATCGGGAGCCAAGGTGTCCACATCACCCTGCCACACATTGGGCAAGGTAAGGGACTGGCTGAACGCGTCCGTTGTGCGGAGATGGACCTGGTACGGACCTTGCAGTCCAGCCGGCAGCGTATAGTGCCAGGTCGAGAAAGCCTCGCCAGCTTGATCCAGGGCCACCGGCAGCCAGGTGATGCCCTCCGGGTCGTCCCGATCCTTGACGTGCAGAAAGCCAATCTCCAGAGAGGCCACGCCGCCGGCGGCCGGCCGGGCGATGGACAGGATTTGATCCGCCGTGAGCGCCCGGTCGTACACGACTAGCTCGTCAAGCAGCCCGTGCAGGCCCAGGCCAACCAGCGTGTCGTCGTCCAGGTTGGCGCTGATGGGCGTCGTGTGGGTGATGGTCTGCCGCGCCAGGCCGTCGACGTAGAACGTGGCCACCTGGGCCTGGCTGGCGGCGGCCCGTTCCACCACCACGGCCACGTGCGTCCAGGCGCCGCTGGTGAGCGTGACCTGGCTGGTCTCATACAGCCCGGCGCCGTAGGCATCGAGCTGCAGGCCGGCGTCCTTGACGGCAAAGCCAAAACCGTTGCCCGGGCTAGCCGTCTTGGCGGAGGCCAGGATGTGCTGCAAGCCAGTGGTGCTGCTCAGATTGACCCACGCCATGAGGCTGAACCCTCCGGCGTTGGGCAGCGTGCCAAGAGGGAGGCTGCGGCCCAGGTTGATCGCATCCCCCCCATCAAAGCCGGCCGCCAGTCCCGACTGGCCGGCCAGGCCCGCGTTGGGGCAGGCTCCGCCAGAACACGCGCCGGCGGCCTGGTACCTGGAGCCGTCGTGGAACAGCGCCGCGCCTGGGGCTTCTTCCAGGTGCATGTGCAGCGCTGGGCCGGTGGGATAGGGTACTTCGCTGACGGTGCCGGTGATGACGGGGAGGGATGCCCCGACGCCCGCCAAGGCGTAGCGCTCGCCGCTGTGGCCGGTGATGTCGGCCAGGGGCGCAGTGCCGTCGAGCTGGATGAGAGGCTGCTGGCTGCTGGAAGCTGGTTGCTGGGAGCTCGTTACTGGAAGCTCGTTGCTGGAAACCTGGCGTGGTGGCTGAGCAGACCGGCCCCAGTTCCTACTCTCATTCCCCACGCGATCCACGGCCCGGACGCGGATAGCATAGCGACCGTTAGAGGGGAATGGGAAGGGATAGTTGACCGACCAGTTGGCGCCGGCGAGAGTGGCGGCCTGCTCACCCCCGACCGAGACGCCCCGGCCGTCCACCACGTCGACGTACACGGCACGCAGGCCGCTAGCCCAACCCACCTGCTCAGACAGATCGTAAGCCGTGCCCGCCAGACGCACAGAGTCGCTGACAGGTGTCAGGACGTTGGCGGTAAAGCCCGGGTCGAGACTCGCTACCGGGGCGACCCCATCCAAGATGACGGTCTTGTGGCTTTCTGCCACGTGGCCCACGCTATCGGTAGCGCGCACGTAAAAGGTGTGCTCGCCGCCCGCCAGCGGGACGAAGGTGAACAGCCACACGTCTCGATCGCGGCTGGCGGCGAACCAATCCCGCGTCTGGAAGTTATCCTCGATCTTGACCTCCACCCCTGTCACCAGGGAAGTCGTGTCGGTGGCCACCACCGCCATCACCACGTCGCGCCTGGGAAGATAGGCGGCGGACAGGTCCAGGCGGACGCCTGGATCGTCGACGTCGACAGTGATGTCGTGCGAGCTGCTGGTGTCATACCAGGCGGCCTGGTACTCGTACAGCTCGTTGACGGCGCGCCTGTCTAGTGCCGAGTTGTAGACCACGATCTCGTCCGCCCGGCCAGCAAAGGACTTGCCGATCGTGATCGGGTTGTCGTTTTGCCCGGCGGCCCAGAGAATAGTGCCGCTGGCCTGCTGGCTGCCATTGATATACAGCCGCATGACGCCGCCAGCGGCCCCGGCGTACTCGAACGTGGCCACGACGTGATTCCATTGATTGAGCAGCAGAGAGCCTGGGCTGGCGATGGAGGTGATGGCCTGCGGCGCGCGGCTGCCCTGGACGACGTCGAAGCTAACCTGCAGCGTGCCTTCCAGGATGGACAATTCGTAGCTGCCCACCTTGCGGATCAGTTGCTGGTCGCCGCTCCAGCGCTTTTTGTCCGGCTTGAACCAGCCGCCGATCGTAAAGCTGGCCGGCGTGCTGTCAGAGGGCACGGAAACGCACTCGAAGGCGCCGCTCCCTGTGGGCGTGTCGTGCAAGAGGCCGCTCATGACCACCGCCTGGCGCATCTGGCCCTTGGCGCCGGCGGCCGGGCAGGCGCACTCGTTCTCGGCCGGCGAAAGCACGCACGCGCCGCTCAAGCCCGGAGCGGCCACGTTGGCAAAAGTCGTCGTCGTGAGCGACGTGCCCGGCGCCAGCAGCGGCTCGTCCAGGCGCAGGCTGAGGGCGGGCGCCTCGTTCATCAAGACGCGCACGCCGTTGGCGTCCAGCGCCTGTCTGAGCACGACGACGTAGTCGAACAGCCCCTTGAACCACCTTTCGCCTGATCCCGAAAAGCCATTCCAACTGCCAAGGCGGGCCGGCCCCAGGCTGGCAGGATAAGCTGTGGTATAGCTGCCACTCACGTCCAAATGGCCGTCGACGTAGAGAGCAAAGGTCTTGGCCAGGCTGTCATAGACGTAGGCCAGGTGCACCCACCTGTTCAACGCGCTCGCAAAGCTAAAGTTGCTCTCAAAGGTGTGGGGGGCATTGCTGTTCACGGTGAACGTCAATTTTCCCTCGTGATTCAGATGCATGTGAACCTGCCCGGCCGCGTTCCACCCATCGTGATGGATCAGCGAGGTCAACGTGCCAGACAGGGGGAGCTGCGCCACATTGACCCACAGGCCCACCGCCAATCTCTCCTGGCTGCCCAGGTCGGGCAAAGCGACGTAATCGTTCGCCCCGTCGAAGCGGAGGGCCTGGTTAGCCCGGCCAGGCAGGCCGCTGTCGGGGCACGCGCCGGCGGCCGGGTCGCACGTGCCCACCCGGCCGTTGCCCGAGCTGTCGGCAAACGCGGCGCTGCCGGGCGGCTGGTCAAAGCGCAGCTCCAGCAGGCGGAAGGTGCTCTCGTAAAGGTCCTGCACCTCCTCGGCCGCCAACGTCCGCCGGTAGATCGCCAGGTCGTCCAGCTTGCCCTTGAAAGGTATAGAGGGATTCACGTGCGTCAGGTTGAGGTTGACGGCGGTACTGCCCTCCCACCATTTTTGCCCGCCCTCGAACAGTTGCGACCATTCGGACCTGGAGGGATCGTAAAAGTTAAAGGTATACGAGCTGATCTTTTCGTCATCCCTCACTCCAAACACCCAGTCATCTTCCCACACTTCCAGCGTGCCGCTCTCGCAATAGTTGCGTAGGATGGTGTGGCCGTGGTCCTCGCCGGCATCGACACCATAGTGAGTCCACGTCGTGTAACCATCAAAGACGCCGCGGAATTCCATCGAACGCCATATCGTGCAATCGCCGTCGTCGCACGCTTCCTCACTGATACAATGCAGATCGCGATCTTGCATCGTGGCGCAGTGCGTGCCGCGCCCGATCTCGAACTGGGCCGTGGGCGACGGCCTGACGCCGGCGCCAAACGAGTGGCTGGCTTTTTCCTCGCCGTCGACGTACACCCTGTACACGTCGTCGCCGTAGGTGACCACGACGTGATTCCAGGCGTTCAACCGCAAGATCGAGTCGCTCGTAAAAGAGCGCCAATAGCTGCCGTCGCCAAAGCCAAGCCTGAGCTTGGTCTGGTCGACGATAAAGATGGACGGGTAAGCCGTTCGCGACGGGTAATTGCTTTCACGTTGGCTGTCGGGGTTGGCCGGGTCGTGGACCTGGGGCGAATAGCCCAACACGCCCTGGGCGTGACTGGTAGTCGCCTGGGGGTAAATCCACAGCGCCTGGCTAAAGCGCCCGCCGCTGAGGTCCAGGCTGGCGCTCGGCCCGGCCGAAAGGGGATACGGGACAGCGCGGTCCGGCAGGGACAAGCCCTTTCCCAGCGGCGCGCTGGCGCCCAGGGTGGGACAGGCCATATCGAGCCCAGTCTTTAACTGCTCGCTTGGGAACATCACAATGAGAGGCTCGTTTTTGAGCGGGTCGCACTTGATCACGTGCTGGTTGGAAGAATTATCGCCTAGATACAGATAAGCAGTCCCTGCCATTGCATCGTACACGTAGCCGTACTGCGTGTCGTCGAAGCGGGCGTGGAAAACGGGATCTTTGACAAAGGCCGCCGCCTCTTCCGCCGCCAACGCTCTGGGGTAAATCTCCACTTCGTCAATCAGGCCGCTGAAGTGGCCCTGGCCGGCGTCCACGGAATAGCCCACCCGGACCGCGTCTTGCCAGTCAAAATTCGAGCTGGATTTGCTGCCGCTGGCCTGCCGCACGCCGTCCAGGTAGAGTTTTTGTCCCTCCGCACCCAGGCTGTGCACCACGTGATGCCACTGGCCGTTGGCATAGCTGGCGTCAGGGCTGCAGATGGTCTCGTTACTCCACACACGGGCGCACACCCTGCCGTTCGACAGGTACACGTGCCGGTCGGAATCGCTCGTGCCCGCCGCCACAACGGAAAACAAGCCGCAGTTGGCGCACGTGGTCTTGAACCACAACGCCAGGCTGTAGCCGCTTTCCGGCACATCCAGCGGCGCCACGTCGAGCACGTCGTCGACGCCGTCAAAGTACGGGCCAGACCCGGCGTAACCGGCAAGGCCTGCGGCCGGGCAGGCGCTGCCCGAACAGGCGCCGTCGTGGCCCAGCAGCGAAGCGTCGGCAAAGGCGGTGGCTCCCGCGCTCTCGTTCAAGTGGAGCCACAGGATGCGCCCACCGGCCTCACCGCGCAGGTCGGCGATATTAGCTCCCGCCCGGTTGGTCAGGCTGAGCGCCTGCGAGCGGGTCAAGCCGGGGCTGACTGTCACATGTCCCTCGATGGCGGCCTGCTGGCGGGGCGGCAGGGTATAGATTCGAGCCTCGACGTCCTCGTTCTGCACGGCCAGGGGAAAGTCAAGCTCCAGCAGACCCAGCGCGTAACGGTCGCGCAGGTTGTTTTCGATGGTGGCGGTATAGGCCAGCCTCGCGCCGGGGGCGACGATCCCGTCCGGATCATCCAGCCTGGACGAGATAGCCAGCACGTCCAGCTCCGAGTAGACGCGCGGGTTGTAGCCGTAGGCCTTCTCGAGCTTGTCCGTCAGGCCATCGCCATCCGTGTCTGGATCGAGCGGATTGGAGCTGACGAGCGTGGCCAGCGGCTCGTCCAACTCGTCGAAGGCATACACGCACTGCCAGCCGTCGATTTCCTCCTTGTCGCTCAGGCCGTCGCCGTCCGTGTCGGCCCGCAGGGGGTCGGTGTGGTAAAAAAGCTCCCAATAATCGTCCAGCCCGTCGCCGTCAGCGTCGGCCTGGAAAGGATTCATCCCGTGCTGGATTTCGTAAAAGTCAGACACGCCGTCGCGGTCGCTGTCGGGCGAGCCGTCGTCGGGGTCGTTGCCGCCCAGCGCCTGGCTGCGCAGGCCGTCGCCGTCGGCGTCAGCCAGCACCGGGAAACGCTCGTCCCAGGCCAGGGCATAGCCGCCGCTCCCCCGCTCGGCCAGGCGGTAAAAACCGTCCAGGTCACTGGGAAAGATGTCGAACTTGAAGCTTTCGCCCATGTCGATGCGCGAGTCGCCCTTGTCATCCCGCAGCCAGCACACGACGACCGGGACAGGAATGCCGGGCGGGACGGGCACGCTCACGATGATGCACTCCTGGGCATACATGGCGTACGCCTCCTCCATGTAGAGAGGCATGTCCACGTTGAGGCCGGGCTGGGTGAAGGTGATGAGCCGGCTGCTGTCGACGCGCTGCGTGGCCATAAAGCGCTTGTTGTCGGCAAAGCTCCACCCGCCCCAGGAGCTGGCCGGCTGCCACTCGCTTTGCATCTGGCCCGTCTCGACCTGGAGATACGGCTGGTCGGCCGGCACGAACGCGTAGCGGAAGGTGGCGTCGTCGATATAGTCGTCGAACCACTGCCAAAAGTAGACAAAGCCCCAACCGATGTCCTCGACCAATTCCTCGATCTCGCCGTACACGTCTTCAAAGTCATCGACATACTGCCAGTCGTAGGGATTGATCGGCAAGTTGCGGTACAAGGTGGTGACGGCGTCGGCGCTGATGGCCGGCTTGTTCCCGACCGCCATCCCCAGGCTGGGGTCCGTGACGTTGATTTTGAAATTGGTCAAATTCAGACGATCCTTGGCCTTGAGATCGATGAGTGGGACCTGGCTGTACATGGAAAAGGTCACCAGCTTGACCAGGAAGCCGCTGATGCCAGGGCAGACATAGTTTTTGAGCATCCGCTGCCACCATTGGCTGCCCCCCTCTATGTCCACAAACTCGCCGGCGATCAGGCAGCCCACGGCAATCACCGCGTCGATCAGGCCGACGATGGCCACGATAATCGCGCCCACGACCGGGATCAGGGCGATCACCGTCATGAGGACAGCCACGACCAGCGTGGCCGCCATGTTAGCCAGCGCCTGGTCGAAGGCCAGCGAGAAGAATTCCAGGCCGCCGGAAATGACGCCGTACAGGAAAAAGCCTACCGCGGCGATGGCCGTGATGATCAGGCCAATGACGGCCGCCACCACCGAGGCCTTGGTAACCGTGCTCGCCACGTTGACGAACGTGTTCCAGCCGCCCTTGGCGACCGTCACCAGGGTACTGATAGCGGAATAGACGCTGTAGATAGCTACCGCCAGCGAGATGCCGGCGATGACGTAATCGACCGCGCGCAAGTCGAGCAGGGAGCCGGCAATGATAAACGTTATCAAGCCTACGCCGGCCAGTGCGCCCACGACCAACAGCCCCGGGCCGAGTTTGCCCAAAAAGCTCTTGCCCTTCCACAAGTTGCTGAGGGCGCCCAGCGTGCCGGTGGCATCGCTGCCGGTCGCCTTGAGAAAACCCAGCAGCTCGTCGGCCCAGCCCGCGCCGCGGAACTTGATCCCCAGCCCGCCGCACCAGTTGATGAACCTGGCCGCTTGGGTGGCCACTTCCATGACGGCCATTTTGGCCATCGAGCCACCCAGCTTGGCCAGGGAATACGAGATCGCGGCGTCATCTTGGGCCGCCGGCGTCGCCAGCAGCGTGTCGTGCATGCAGACCACCGTGTTGAGGCCGGCGAAGAGCGTCAAGTAGAACGACGTGGCCACCACCAGCGCCCCCTCGACGACTAAAGGGTCTACGCCCAAGTCACTGTCGGCCTCAAAGCTAGGCCGCAAGCGGCCCTGCAGCTTGGCAACGTACTCGTCGATCGAATCCTGTTCCCAAAGAGCAGCCCCCACGTGCCGATAAGGCGACCAGTTCATGGCGACCAGCTCGGTTTCCGGAACGTCTTCCAGGCCCATGCTCAGCTTGACCCGGTTCGTTGGCAAAAGGCCGCCTTGCCTGGCGACCGAATGTTGGACGACGGGGCTAGCCATGTCCAAAGAGGCGCTGCGAAAGCGCTCCTCGCGCAAAAAGAGCAAGCTGGGGTTTTGAATCTTGGGCTGCTCATCAGCGCCTAGAAAATAGCCGCTCAAGATTTGGGGGGTGTGCGTCATAGGAATGTGCGCGAGGTAGCTCTGATGGGTAAAGGTGTAGGTCTCCACGAGCAGCGCATCCTGGGGGATGCTCCAGCGCTCCTCCTCAGGCACGGCCTGGTTGTAACGCCGGTCGAAGCGCGCCTGGATGTCCGCGATGGTCAAGTCGCGCTGGCCATCGCCGTCCTGGTCGCGCCCGGCCATAAAGCTCTTGTCCAACCCAAGCGCCAGCCCCCACAGATAGGCGTCGTAATGCGTGGCCGGATCGTAGCCCTGGCGGACGACAAAATCGGGGTCTTCGAACGCCACCCCCACCTTCAGCCCGTGGTCCTCTCGCACCGACAGGCCGGTCAGGTACCAATCGTCGTAATAAGAGTGGATGATCGCGCCCTCGTTTTCGATCCAGTGGGCGTCGTCTTCGCAGTAGGTATCCCAGCTTTGGCCGGCGGGCGGGGTGCACGTATCCGTCTTGGCCTGCACCAGCCACACCAGGCGCGCTTTCTGGGCCGGCCCGGCCTCGGCCAGGCCAGAGCCATCCGCCCTGGCCACGCTCGGCCGATAGAACATGCGCGCCCCAAAGGCCACCGGCCGGTTGCCGCGATCCTGGATCAACGTCAGCGGCACGTAAACCAACAGATCGCCGGCCTGGTTCTTTTTCCTGACCGCGAGCGCAAACATCTCGGCCTGCTCGACGTCCAGCCAGGCCGTGATGGGGAGGCTGGTCGTTAGCTGGGGGGCGCCAGGTAGAACAGGCAGGTTGCCATAGTGCCCGGCCTGGAAGGGGATCTCGATTTCCAGCAGAGGGATCAAGCGCATATCGCCGTTGGCATCCTTGCCGCTGTCCCCAAGCTTGGTCTCGTTCACGCGCTGCACCTGGCCTTCCTTGTCGGGCGAGGGCCAGTCCAGCACATTGAGCGTGTACCACAGGTGATCGGGGTTGGCCGGGCGGAGCTGGAAATCCATGTACACCGGCCTGTCCACTTGCAAGTCAGACAGCTCGAACTCAAAGGTCCGGTCTTGAAGCTGGAGCGTCTCGGACACGAGTTGGCCGACCATCGTCGTGCGGGCCGTGTCCAGCTCATCCGGCACCCCGTCCTCGTCGTCGTCAAAGTCAAACACGTCCGGCGTCCCATCTCCATCCGTATCAGGGCAGTCCTCCAGCTCGCCGCCCTCTGAGGCAAAACATTCGAGCGAATCAGGCACCCCATCGCCGTTGCTATCGGCATTGGCCGGGTCCAGGTACCAGCGCTTTCCAGACGCGTCGGCAAAGCCGGCCACCTCGGCCCCGTCGTGGAGGCCGTCATTGTCGCTGTCGGCCTCGGTGGGAAGGGTGCCCAGCTCGAAAAACTCGATCCCGTCGCCCAGGCCGTCGCCGTCGGTGTCAGCCGCCGCCGCCAGGCAGGCGGCGTCTCCCCCGCAGTCCTTGCCCGAGCGGGTGCCGATCTCTTCTTCCTGGGCATCGCTCAGGCCATCGCCGTCGGTGTCGGCGGAGGAGATAGAGATTTCACGCGTATGCGGAGATAGAGAAGAGGATTGCAGATTTGCTGATTTGCTGACTTGCAGATTTGCTGATTTGCTGATTTGCTGATTTGCCAGGGGGTCCTGGTGCGGGTCAAAATCCCTGGCCAATAGGCTGGCCTCGGCCTCTTGCTGCGCCTGGCGCGCCTCTCGCTGCTCTTCGAGCTGGGCATGGGCGGCGGCCTGCTTTTCTTGAAAGGCATAGGCGTGCTGGCTTTGCAGCAGGGGGGTAAAGACCATCGAGACGACGATGCTTACGACCACGGTCGCGTACAGTTTTTTCGAGTTCCTGCACAGGATGAGCAGGGTCGCCAACGCCATGCAGACTGCGACAGGGAGCGCAGAACCCAGGGATTGAGGAGTAGGGAGTAGGGAATAGGGAATAAAGGGCGACGATTGGAGCTTGGAGGATACACCTGTGAGCCAGGATACGCCTGCGGGCGGCGAGCCAAGCGCTCCTGCCACCTTGGGCGCGACCCCCAGCGAGCGAAACGTGAAATCTGTTGTGATGTGCACCTCGACCCGTTCAAGGCGATCGGGTGGGAACTCGGCCTGGAGGGCCAGGCGCAGGGGCAGGCCGCGGCCGTCGACCCACATCTCACCCGAGCCTTCCATACCCGCGTAGACGCGCGCCACATCCAGCCGCACGCCAGGCGGCAGCTCACCTTTGCGCAGCAGTTCCGCCTCCATCTGGTCGCGCATGGCGCGGGCAAAGCTCGGGCCATCCAGCTTGAAGGTGTAGCGGGCGAAGGTGATCGCCTCGTACCCTACTCCCTCGGCCGGCGAGGGCAGACGGCGCGTCTCTGTGCCGGCCAGGGCCACGTCGCGCGCGGCGGCCAGGTAACCCAGGGGATCGCCGCCCGGCGCAAAGAGATCCGTCACGTCCTCCTCCAACTCTTGCCAGTCGCTCGACCCTGTCCGTCCCCAGGCCTGATCGCCTTCGACGCGGATTGAGAGGCTGCTGTCGCCGGTGAGCGCATTGCCGCCTCCTGACCACAATTTCATGTACAAGGCTTTGTTCGCTACATTGGTTTCGCCCTCGATATACAGGCGTTCCTCGGTGCTGCTCAGCCCGACGTTTTCGAGCTTGAGCAGCGGCCAGGTGGTCTGCACGAGCTCGCTCGTATACTCGTAGGCGCCCGTGTCGGTGGCGCGCTGCCAGGCGGCCTCTACCTGGCGGGCGGCGCTGAGACGCTGACCCACCGCGCGGGTCTCCAAGACAAACTCGTTCATGGGAGTGGCGTCCAAGGGGCGTGCGGCAAATAAAACGACCAGGACAGATACGAACAGGGTTGTATAGACAAACAAACGGCTACGCTTCATTTCAGAACCTCCTCGAGAGCATCGTCCCAAATTCGGGCAACACTCCTAATAATAGTCGTCCGGCCGGCGAGAAAAAGGTCGTCTGGTGGTAAATTCGATTGTACTACAAATTGGAGAGACTGTAAATGCCTGTTGCATGGAATGGCAAAAGGTGCTATCATGGTCCGCTTGTATATACTGAGCTATAAAGGATACTATGACTCGAGTGCGAAACGATCTGAGAAATATCGCCATCATCGCGCACGTGGACCACGGCAAGACGACGCTGGTCGACGGGATGCTCAGGCAGAGCCACGTCTTTCGCGACAATCAAGCCGTGGTCGAGCGCGTGATGGACAGCGGCGACCTGGAGCGCGAGCGCGGCATCACGATCCTGGCTAAAAACACCGCCGTCACCTATCGCGGCGTCAAGATCAATATCGTGGACACGCCCGGCCACGCCGACTTTGGCGGCGAAGTGGAGCGCGTGCTAAACATGGTGGACGGGGTGCTGCTGCTGGTGGACGCCGTGGATGGCCCCATGCCGCAGACCCGCTTCGTGCTGCGCAAGGCCCTGGAGCTGGGCCTCAAGGCCATCGTCGTCATCAACAAAATAGACCGGGCCAGCGCGCGCTTGAACTATGTCGCCAACGCCACATTTGATCTCTTCATCAACCTGGGCGCGTCGGACGAGCAGGCCGAGTTCCCCATCGTCTACACTGACGCGATCAACGGCCGCGCCACCTTGGCGCCAGGCGTGACGGGCACGGACCTGCAGCCGCTGTTCGACACCATCCTGGACTATATCCCCCCGCCCAGCATCGAGCCGGATCAGCCGGCGCAGATGCTCGTCACCACGCTGGCTTACGACGACTACAAGGGCCGCATCGCCATCGGGCGGCTGTTCGCCGGCCAGTTAAAACGCGCCCAGCCGGTCGCCCGCATCGCCGTGGACGGAGAAATTTTCCCCGGCAAGCTAGGGCAGCTCTTTGTTCACCAGGGGCTTGAACGCCTGGAGGTTGACGAGGTCGAGGCGGGGGAGATCGTGGCCGTGACGGGGCTACCGGAGGTCTTTATCGGCGAGACGATCGCCGACGCGGACGATCCGCGCCCGCTGCCGCCCATTCGCGTCGAGGCGCCCACGGTACGCATGACCTTTGGCGTGAACACCAGCCCCTTTGCTGGGCGCGAAGGCAAGTGGTGCACCTCGCGAAAATTGCACGAGCGCCTGATGAAAGAATTGGAGCACAACGTCAGCCTGCGCGTCGAGGCAAGCAGTACGCCGGACACCTTTGTCGTTTCAGGCCGCGGCGAGCTGCACCTGGTGATCCTCATCGAGACCATGCGCCGCGAGGGCTACGAGTTCCAGGTCGGCAAG
>JAFGFO010000229.1 GCA_016931085.1 Thermoflexales bacterium | reverse complement strand
TAGCACACGCGCAGCGTGGCGCTAAAGCCGCCGCCGGCGCCCACGATGTCATAGTAGCGCGGCAGGCCGCCAGCCTGGCCGGTGGGGTGGGTGAGCACCAGTGTGACGGTGACGGACGCCAGCGTGCCGGTCATGCCAGGATCAAGAGTCAAGCGGGCGCAGGTGGCGCCAAAGGCATATTCGCCGGGACCGCCAATGGCCTGCCGCACGCTGAGAGGCGTGACGACAAAGTTGTGTAAAGCGTCAAGTGGGCCCTCGGCGCCGGCGGTGGTGAGGGTGATCGTCTTGGGGCCGGGCGTGCTCCAACTCCAGGCAGCCGTCAGCACGCCGGTGCGCGTTATGCTGGCTTGATCGCTCGCTTGCCAGGCGAAGGGATTGACAGGCGTGGCCGTGGCCGGGCTGAAGGTGGCCGTAAAGACGTAGCTTTGGCCGATAAGTCCCCCCCACGCCCCCTGGATGGCTATGCCGCTCAATGGCTCAAAAACGGGCAGGCCGGGAATATACTCGTAGGCGCCTATGTCGCAGACGGCCTGGCCGTCGCCGTCACCGTCGGTGGGACGCGGCGCGCCGCGTTGATCGGTGGCCGGGCATCCGTCATAGCTGCCGGCGTCGATCGCCGGGCTGGTCTCGGACAGGGCGTGCGTCCAGCTTGGGCCGCCGTTGTCCTGCAGCGGGCCAAGCTGGGCCAGCGTCCCGGTGATGTTGCCGGTGACGTCGCCGCCCAGGGTACAGTCCTGCGCACTCTGGATCAGGTTATACCCCAGCGAATTCAAGGTCCCACCGCAGTCGGGGCCAGAGCCAGCCTGGTTTCCGGCAATCAGCGTGTTCTTGAGGCTGGCGGCGCTGCTCGCGTACAGGCCGCCGCCGCCAGTCGTTCCGGGGTTCCCCGCGCTGCCGCTGCTGCCGCTAGAGCCTGGTAGCCCGCTCGAACCAGTAGGACCCATCAAGCCGTTGCAAGCAATACAAACGAGCGGATTAAGAGATAAAAGTCGATTGCCGGTTCCGCCAGGGCCGCCCGGCCCGCCGCTGCCGCCCGGCCCGCCGCTGCCACTGCTGCCACCGCTGCCACCCGCGCCGGCCGCCGTCTCGTTGTTGCCAAGCGTGCTGGAGGTCGTAGTCAACTGGCCGGCGTTGAAAATTCCGCCGCCGTGGCCGGCTCCGCCGCTGCCGCCGCTGCCGCCGCTGCCGCCTGTCCCGCCATTGCCGCCCTTGCCGCCTGTCCCGCCAGGCGTACCGCACATAGACCAGGTGCCGCACCCATAAAAGCTTATGCCGGGCGAACCGACCGCGCCCGTGCCCCCGCTGCCGCCGCGACCGCCCGCGCCGCCGGCACCGCCTCGCCCGCCAACTGCCCGGTTGCCGCTGAGGGTAGCGTTGTCCAGGGTCAGCGCGCCGGCGTTATAGATCCCGCCTCCTGTGCCGTTCCCGCCGCTGCCGCCCGTACCCCCGTCACCGCCTTGACCGCCGGCCCCGCCGCCATAAGCGCCGGACGAGCCGGTGCTGCCCGTGCTGCCCGTGCTGCCGCTGCCGCCGGTTGCCGCATTGTTGCTCAGCGTGGTGCGAGTCAACGTCAGCGCCCCGGCGTTATAGATGCCGCCGCCCTGGCCATCCTGGCTACTGCCGCCGGTGACGGTGTTGCTGACGACGGTGCACCTGGACAGCGTGAGGCGGCTGGCCGCGTCGTTATAGATGCCGCCGCCTTGATGGGAGCTGCGCCCACGGCTGATGCGCACGCCCGTGATCTCGACGTCAATCGCGCCCGCCAGGTACAAGACGCGCCCTTGCTCTCCGGCATCCAGTATCGTGGGATTGGCCTTGGGGTCGGGAGGCTCGCCAAAATCGGCCGCGTAGCCGCCCTGGATCGCCAGGCTCTTGGTGATGTAGGCCATCTGTACCTGGCCAACGCGGGCGTGGGTGCCTGTATACACACCGGCGACTATCTTGATCGTGTCGCCATTGCTGGCCGCGTCGACGGCCGCCTGCAGCGCGCTGTAGGCGCAGCCGCGGGGGCAGACAGGGATGAAGGGCGTAATCGTGATTGCGTGAACGCGGCTGACGGAGCTGGCGGCATTGGCAGCCGTGACGGTGATGAGCTTGGGGCCGGTCTCTGTCCAGCTCAGGCTCGCGGAGCTGCCCAGGCCGCTGCCCGTCGAGGTGATGGGGCTGTGGCCGGTGGCGGCCCACGTCCAGGTGATCGGGCGTGAGCTGGTCGGCGGGTAAACGGCGGCCGTAAAATTGTATTCCTGTTGTGCGATGCCCCATTCATGCCCGTCCAGTGCCAGCCCGCCTGGCCCGATCCAGGCGAGCCGGATGGTGTGCGAGTGAACGGCTGTCCCCCAGCCATTGTCGGCCGTGACGGTGATCGTTTTGGGCCCAGGCGTCGTCCAGGTCAGGATAAGCGTCTCAATCCAGCCAAGCCCGGCGTGCACGACGCTGCCCAGCTCGTCCGCCTGCCACGTGTATGTCAACGGTAGTGTCGTCGTCGGATCGACGGCGGCTGTAAAGGCGACTCCCGCGCCCACCCCGCCCAGCGTCAGGCCGTGCAGCGCCAGGCCGGCGGGTGGTACGTTGACGACGATGGTGTACACGCCCGCCGCCAGGCCGCCATTGCTGGCCGTGACGGTGATGGTCTTGGCGCCTGGCGTCGCCCAGGTGAACGTGGCCGTGTCGCTCAGGCCGCCGGTGTGAGTGACGGTCTGGCTGCCTTGCCAGACGTAGGTGACCGGCAGCGTGGCCGTGAGCGGGGTGACCGCCGCGCTAAAGGTATACGCAGTGTGGATGATGCCCTGGTTGGCGCCGCTGATCGCGACGCTATCTACAAAAGTGGGCGTGGTAAAAACTTGCTCGGCGGCCCAGGCCGAGCCGGCCCAGGCCGTGTCAATCGCCTGCACGCTCCAATAGTAGACGGTGTTGGAGTTTAGCTTGAGCGGGGCGCTCAAGCCCTGTTGGGCGTTGCCCAGTTGCGGCACGCGCCGGTAGCCGCTGCTGGCTGCCATCGGCGCCACCACGTCGGCGCCGCCGGGTACCGTGCCGGCGCGCAGATTGTAGCCCAGGCCGGTCGGGGAGGTTTCGACGTCACTTGAGGCTTGCCAGGCCAAACGCATGGCACTGCCGGCCAGGTTGGCACCCAGGCCGGTTGGCGGCGAGGGCGGCGTGTTGGCGTGCGTGGCGTTGTTGCGATAGAGCTGGCTGACCGGCGTCGAGCCGTCATAGTCGGTCAACAGCAGATCCAGGTCGCCGTCGTTGTCATAGTCGCCCCAGGCGACTGCCCCATTGTAAACTTGCGCCAGGTTGGCGCCACTATTGCGGAAAGCACATCCCAAGCCTACCGAGGGGCCGTCGTTGCGATATATTCTGGAAAAGTAATTCCAATCGTCATCGTGGCCCGTCAACGCAAGATCCAAATCCCCATCGTTGTCATAGTCGCCCCAAGCGGCTGTACTATCGGCCAGATCTATCAGCCAAGAGCCAAGGGCACTCAACGCACCATTGCCGTCGTTGTAGTAAATCTTGGAAACGGCATACCCATCGCTATCATGGCCGGTTAACAGGAGGTCCAAATCTCCATCGTTGTCTACATCGCCCCAGGCGGCTGTGCTGTTAGCCACTCCTACCAGGGCGGCACCACTGTCGCTCAACGCGCCGTCGTCGTTGCGGTAGAGCCTGGTGGCGTCAGGATACTCACCACTTTCGTAGCCCGTCAAGACGAGGTCTAAATCCCCGTCGTTGTCATAATCACCCCAGGCTGCGCTGCCGCTGGAAACCCCGACCAGGGAGGCGCCGGCGTCGCTGAACAGGCAGCCGCCTTCGTTGCGGTAAAGTGCGCTGGCATCGCCCCCCAGGCCAGAGCCGGTCAGGGCGAGGTCCAGGTCGCCGTCGTTGTCCACATCCCCCCAGGCCACTGCGCTGTCGGTGACCCCTGCCAGCACAGCGCCGCTGTCGTTGAATGCGCCGCCGTCATTCCGGTAGATCCGGCTGGCGTCGCCGCCGGTCAGCGCCAGGTCCAAGTCGCCGTCGTGATCACAGTCGCCCCAGGCCAGCGCGGCGTTATAGCCGGCGGCTAATCCGGCGCCAATGTCGCTGAACAGGCCGCCGCCGTCGTTGCGATAAATCATGGCAATGAGCTGCCAACTGCTGTCTCGGCCGGCCAACGCCAGGTCCAAATCACCGTCGTTATCATAGTCGCCCCAGGCGGCCGCGCTGAGGCTCAACCCTCCTAGCCCGATGTCGACTGTCTCGAAGGGCTCTTGCACCGTGCTCGTCTGGGTGGCGATGTTGGCGCTGGGGTCGTATTCGTTGGCCGAGGCGCTCGCGACGTTTTCCAACGCACCGGCGTTTTGTGGAGTGACGGCGAGCGTGACCGTGATCCTGGCGCCGCCGGGCAGCGTGCCCAGCTCACACGTCACCAGGCCGCCGGCGTAAGCGCAGGTGGGCAGGCCGGGCGAGAGCCAGCCAAAGCTCACGCCCGCCGGCAGGCTGTCGGTGAGGCGCACGCCCGTGGCCGGGTCGGGGCCGGCGTTGGTCACGACGATGGTGTAGAGCAGGGCTTCCCCGACCAGTGCCGGGTCGGGCGTGTCGAGCTTGGCGATGGCCAGGTCGGCCACCGGCTTCACTTCCAGCGTCACCGGCACGTTTACGAGCGGCTGGTCGGGATCGTCGCTGCTGATTCGCAATGTGGTGGTGTAGGTCCCGGCGCTCAACCCGGCCGCATCCAGGGCGTGGGTGATGGACGTGCCGCCGCCCGGCGGGATAACGCTGCCGGGCGGCAGTGAGCCGGGCGGCAGCTCGTATAGCCAGGCCCGGTTAGGGATTTCCGCCAACGCCCAAGTCAGGGGTGCCTGGCCGATGTTGCTGATGGTCAGTCGCTGGCTCGTTTGACCACCGGGGCTGAGCACGGCGTGGATCTGGGCGGGGGTCACGACGATATCCGGCTCGGGCGCGTAGCTGGCCAGGCTCAGGCTGCCGTTTACGTCGTGAGGCTCATCGCCCCAGTCATCTCCAGACAACGCCCAGTTTACGGCTTGTTGGCCGGAAGCGCCGGCGGGCACGTCGACCGAGAGCGCTAGCTGCCAGGTGCAACCGTCCCAGATTTCGCCGTAATCGCCGTCGTTGTCTGTAAAACTGATCTGGTTGGTGCCCAGGCCGCTGTAATCAAAGCTGACCGGGTTGCCGCCCGAGTCATACAAATCATAGCTACCGCCTTGGATAATCCAGCCGGCCGGAAAGCTGATCTGGACCTGGTCCAACCACTCGGCGTCGGTCGAGGCATTGTATACGGTAAAGGTGTACACGGTGCTGCTGTTGGGGATATACGTCGTGGGGGCTACCGTCACGCTCGAGTTGGCAATGCTGGACAATCGTGCGGCCTGGACCGGTGAGCCGCTGCTTGGCTGGGTCAGGGCCAAGAGAACGAACGCGAATGCTGCGAGCAAAATCAGTACGACTACCTTGTGCGTTTTCATCTTTCTCTCCTTTTATGCGGGCACTGTTCACTTCACACAGTTAACCATTATAGCACTCCCCGTCTCTTTGGACAATCTTGACGCGCCACGATGGGCAGGGTATAATCACTCTATGGCGTATTCACAGGCTGAACACGACGTTCGTCCCACCTCGCCCCCGATCTGGACTGGGGACAAGCGCCCCACGATCGGTTTCATCACGCACAATATTTCCGACGATTATGGCTCGTCGTTGTGGCATGGCATGCTTGAGGCAGCCGAGCGGGCCGACGTCAACTTGATGTGCTTTGATGGTCGGAACCTGGGATCGCCGCAGGGCTTTGAAGCCCAATCCAATGTTCTGTATGTGCTGGCGGGCGCTGAAAACGTCGACGGCCTGGTCATCGGCGGCGGCCCCATGAGCAGCTTTGCCGGCCTGGCCGGGCTGCAAGTATTGTGCGACAGTTTCCGCCCGCTGCCGGTGATCACCATAGCGGTGGGACCAGAAGGCGTCCCGTGTGTCTCGATCGATAACCACAGCGGCATGTACGACATGGTCGTGCACCTTATCCAGGTGCACGCTTGTCGCCGGGTCGCCTTTGTCCGCGGCCCCGACCGCAACCCGGAGGCCGAGATACGTTACCAGGCTTATTGTGATGCCCTGGCTGCCCAGGCGATAGCGCTCGACCCGTCCCTGGTCAGCCCCCCCGGCCCTTTTGACAAGCCGGGGGGCATCCAGGCGATAAGCGTGCTGCTCGACGAGCGGGGGCTGTGGCCGGGGCAAGATTTTACGGCGGTGGTGGCGACGACCGATGACGTGGCTGACGGCGTGATGGACGCGCTGCGGGCGCGTGGTTTCCAGGTGCCTGAAGACGTGGCCGTGGTGGGCTTCAACGACCAGGAGATGGCCGCCAAGTCCATCGTACCCCCGCTGACGACGGTGCGCCAGCCCATGCGCGAGCTGACTCGCCAGGCGACTGAATTCGTCCTGGCCCAGTTGCGGGGAGAGCCGGTGCCGGCCCGCCTCACCTTGCCCACTCAACTCGTCGTGCGCCAGTCGTGCGGCTGCCAGTCGCAGGCCGTGGCCCAGGCAGCCGCCGGGCCGGACGCGGCCCAGGTTGTGGACGACGTGCTGCATGCCTTGTCACCCACGGGAGCTGACTCCACGCTTTCGCCCGAGATGGTGCGCGCGTGGGTCGCCCCATTGCTCACTCGTTTCGCCGGCGAAATGGATGGGGGCTCGCCGGGCGAGTTTTTGCAAGCGCTCCAAGGGGTGCTGCGCCAGGCGGCGGCGAGCGGCAGCAGCCTGGATGCCTGGCAAAACGTCCTGTCGGCCTTGCGGCGCCACTGCATGCTCAGCCTCGAAGACGGTGAAAAGCGACTGCGCGCTGAGAATATTTGGAACCAAGCCCGTGTATTGGTTGGTGAGGCGGCTCAACAGGTGCAGGCTGCCCGTGCGCTGCGGGCCAAGCGGCAAACGCAGACCCTGAACGAGATCGCCAGCGCACTGATCACCGTCGACGAGCCTCAAGAGGTCATGGACGTGTTAGTCGGCAACTTGCCGCATTTGGATATCCCCACATGTTACATCGCCTTGTACGAGGATCCCCAGCCCTCCACCTACACCTACCCGCAGCCCCCACCCGAGTTCGCCTGGCTGATGCTGGCCTACGACGAAACCGGCAAGATCGAGCTGGGCCCTGACGAATGGCGCTTCCCCTGCCGCCAATTGGTGCCCAAGCGCATCTTGCCTCCAAGGCGCTTTAGCTTTTTGGTCGAACCACTCTACTTCCGGCAGCGCCAGATCGGTTTTGTCTTGTTCGAAAGCAAGGTCTGGGAGGGTGAGCTTTACAGGGTGCTGCGCGCTCAGCTTTCGGGTGCCTGGCACGGCGCATTGGCCTTCCAGGCTCGCCAGCGGGCCGAAGCGGAGCTGGAAAAGGCCTACGCTGAGGTGAAAAGGCGGGCGAGCCAGCTTCAGATCGCGGCCGATGTGTCGCGGGCGGTGTCTTCGATCCTCGACCTGGAGCAGCTCCTGCAGCAAGTCGTCACGCTCACCGCTGCCAGCTACCAGCTCTACGGCGCTTTTATCTTTTTGCTGGGCGGCACGCCGCCCACGCTGTCCAGGGCGGCGGCGGCCGCCAGTGAGTTGTTGCTGGAACACGAGAGCGTGCAAGACATCTCCCTCGAGGCCGAAGACAGCCTGGTGGCCCAGGCTGCCCGCAGCCACCAGCCGGTGGTGGTGAATGACCTGGCGAGAGCGGCGTACGAGGAGATGATTTCGACGCCGCCCCAGACGCGCTCCGAGCTGGCTATCCCGATGCTGCTCGGGCACAAGCTGCTGGGCGTCTTTGACCTCCAATCCGACCAGCCTTACCATTTTGGCGAGGACGATGCGCGCGTGCTCAGGACCTTGGCCGAGCAGGTCGCGGTGGCCGTGCGCAACGCCCAGTTGTTCAGCGAGGCCCGGGCGGCCCGGACGAGCGCGGAGATCGCCAACCGGGCCAAGAGCGAGTTCCTGGCCAGCATGAGCCACGAGCTGCGCACGCCGCTGAACGGCATCCTGGGCTATGCC
>JAFGFO010000228.1 GCA_016931085.1 Thermoflexales bacterium | reverse complement strand
GCCCTTTTCCATCTTGTCCTCGCCGGTGTCGGCGTCGGAGCTCAGGTGCCCCACGTCGGTGATGTTCATCACGTGCTTGACGGTGTAACCGTTCCACTCCAGCACGCGGCGCAGCAGGTCTTCGAAGACGTAGGTGCGCAAGTTGCCGATGTGGGCGTAATCGTAAACCGTGGGACCGCAGGTGTACAGCCCTACCTCGGGCGGATGCAGCGGCTCAAAGTCGCGCACGCTGCGCGTGTAGGTGTCGTATAATTGCAGCTTCATTGTGTCAAAACTCCTCCGACGGATTATCCCATGCATCATCCGTCTTTGATTCATGGATCCGAATGCGCCCTATTTCCACGACCCATAGATTTCTTCCTACGGGCATCCGAGCGACCAGGGTCAAGAATTGGCTAACCAATCGCTCCAACAAAGGCAAACTCGGATTTCGAGGCACGCGAATCACAATAATACCGGCAGACTCGGTTGGCGGGAAACGTGTGACATCCGAGAAATCCAAATCCAAGGTTACCAGGCATCGCTTTTCAGTACAGCAAGCAGTGTAAATATCTCGGTCAGAGCATCCTTGCAGGCCTTCTTCTAGAATAGTTTGAGCGTCATGCCCTGCAGCGCGGAAAAGATGCTGCGTCCGAGCTCCTAAATTCTCGTCAAGCTTGAACTTCATGCTGTCGCCTCGGCAGGAACCAGGACATAACGTTCCCGCGACATTTCCGCGCCATACGCGATAGCGGCGCGAACATCTTCGACAGTCAAGTGTGGATAGTCTTCAAGGATTTCTTCCACTGTTGCTCCATTAGCAAGAAAATCCAAGAGCAGCGATACCCAAATGCGAGTACCTCGGATACACGGCTTGCCAAAGCAAACATTTGGGTTGATTGAGATTCGTTCCAAGAGATCAATCATACTATTCTCCTTATTTGTTACTGCCACTCGTCCGCATCGTAAGCCGGCAGCTCGCAGCGCAGCGGCCGGTCGGCCCGCGCGCCCAGCGCATAGCCAGCCTGCATCAGGGCGTGCACCTGGCTGGTGCCCTCGTAAATCACCGCGCCCTTGCTGTTGCGCAAATAGCGCTCGACGTCGTACTCGTCGCTGTAGCCATAGGCGCCGTGAACCTGCACCGCGTCGGCTGCCGCCGCAAAGCTGGCGTCGGTGGCGAACCACTTGGCCTGCGAGCTCTCGCGCGTGTTGCGCTGGCCCTGGTTCTTGAGCCAGCCGGCACGCAGGTACAACAGGCGCGCCATGTCGTAATCGCGCGCCATCCTGGCGATCATTTCCTGCACCAGTTGGTGCTCGGCGATCTTGCAGCCAAAGGTCTCTCGCTCGTTGGCGTAGCGGACCGACGCCTCCAGGCAGGCGCGGATCAAGCCGGTCGCCCCGGCCGCCACGGTGTAGCGCCCGTTGTCCAAAGCACTCATGGCGATCTTGAAGCCCTCGCCTTCCTCGCCCAGGCGATTGGCGACCGGTACCGTCACGTCCTGCAGCGAGATCCAGCCGGTGTTGCCGGCCCGCACGCCCAGCTTGCCGTGAATCGTGCCGGTGCTCAGGCCCGGCGTTCCCCGCTCGACGATAAAGGCGCTCATCCCCTTGTGGCGTTTTTCGGGCGCCGTCTTGGCGATGATCAGGAACTGGTCGGCCACGTCGGCCAGGCTGATCCACATCTTTTCGCCGTTGAGCACGTAGCTGTCGCCGGACAGCCGGGCTGTCGTGCGGATGGCCGCCGCGTCCGAGCCGGCCCCCGGCTCGGACAGGGCATAGGTGGCTACCTTGTCACCCCTGGCCTGCGGCGCCAGGTATTTCTGCTTTTGCTCTTCATCCCCCCACTGGAACAACGCCATGCTGTTGAGGCCAACGTGCACCGACATCACCACCCGCAGGCTGGTGTCGACCCGCTCCAACTCCTCGCAGGCCAGCCCCAGGCTGATGTAATCCATGCCGGCCCCGCCGTAGCGCGCCGGGATGCAGATGCCCAGCAAGCCCAACTCGCCCATCCGCTTGAACAGCCAGGGGATGTGCTCTTGCTGGCGATCGTGTTCCTTGATGACCGGCGCGATTTCCTTCTCGGCAAAGTCGCGCACCATCTTGGCCGCCATGACGTGTTCGGACGCGAGCGAGAAATCCATTGTATCATCCTTTTATCGCAGCATGGCCTGGTAAACGAGCGCCTTGAACTGCTGGTGAATGGGGAAGCGATTGTTAGGATAGTGTTGGAGCAGCAGCAGCCCAAACAGGCTCTCTTTCCGGTCGATCCAGAAATCGGTGCCGAACGCGCCATCCCAGCCGAATGTGCCTACCGAGCCGGCCCGGCCGGCGCGCGAGACGTCCATCAGCACGCGCATCCCCAACCCCAAGCCGTATCCCTCGTTTCGGAGATCGGCCGGATAGAAGCGAATGGGCAGCAACGCCTCGGACGCGTGGTTCATTTCCATCAGCCCGACTGTCCTGGGGCTGAGCAGGCGCATGCCGTCCAGCTCGCCGCCGTTGACCAGCATCTGGGCAAACCTCGCCCAGTCTCCCACCGTCGAGATCAGTCCCGCCCCCCCTGAGGGAAAGGCCGGTCGACGCTTGGGTACCGGAGCCTTGATGGGCTTGAGTTTGCCGCTTTTGTCCACGTACTCGTAGATCACCGCCAGGCGCTCGGCCTTTTTGCGCCGGACGTAATAGGCCGTGTCCACCATGCCCAATGGCTCAAAGATGCGCGTCTGAAAAAACTCGTCCAACGCCAGGCCCGAGATTTGCTCGACGATGTAACCTAAAACGTCGATCGCCATGCTGTAGCGCCACTGGCTGCCAGGCTGGAAGGCAAGCGGCGCCTGGGCCAACTGCTCGATCATGACCTGGGACGTCATCTTGATCCCCTCTTTTCCCAGGCGCTCGCTGCTCTGTCGGTAGAACGCGTCGATGGGATCGTTTTCGTCAAAGCCATAACTCAGGCCCGAAGTATGAGTGAACAGGTGCCGGAAGGTCATGTCCCGTTCGAGATCGACCAGCTCCAGGCCATGCTCGGTCTGCCTGGCCAGCACCTTGAGCGTCTTGAACGACGGGATAAAAGCGTGCACCGGCGTGTTGAGATCAAAGTAGCCTTCCTCGTACAGCATCATGGCGGCCACGACTGTGACGGCCTTGGTCATCGAGGCAACCTGGAACAGCGTGTCAAATTCTACCGCTTTGCCGGCCTCGATGTCTGCCTGGCCAAACTTGTCCAGGTAGACGGTTCGACCCTGGCAGCCTACCATGGCTACCCCGCCGGAGAGCTGCCCATTGTCAACGTAACGTTGCATCACCGCGCTCATGCGATTCAGGCGCGTGGACGAAAATCCAAGTTCTTCTGGTATAATAGTATGCATGGTTGTGTTCCTTATACAGAATAGTGTTTACAACCTTGATTATACGCAAAATATCGGATGTGGTCAACATAGATTTCCGAAGTCTGCCAGACTTCGGAAGTCTGAAGGGAGGTGAGGGATGAGCACGGATAGCCCTTCACCGGCCGCCCGCGTGCCGAGAGGGATGGCGCTGCTGGTGGGCCTGCTGGTTGTGGCGGTGGCGCTTGCCTCGCTGCAGCACGTCCGCCCCAGCCGCTTTTATACGCTGTTGGCACGAGGTGACGAGCAGCGCGCCGGCTACTTGTACCTCAGCGCTGCCGAAAGTTACCAACAGGCCGCGCAACTGGACTCGCGTGACCCCGAAGCGCTGCTGCGCCTGGGCGAGGTCTATCTCGAACTACAACAGTACCCAGCGGCCGTCGAGGCCTTTGCGGCCGCCAGCCAGCGCGGCGGCAACACGCCGGCCGTGCACAGCGGCATGGCGCGCGCGCTGCAAGGCCACGGCGATTTCGCCGGGGCTGTCTATAACTGGCAGCAGCTCATCGCCCAGCAGCCGGATGACGTCCAGGCCCGGCTCGGTCTGGCGAGCACCTGGCTGGCCCAGGAGAACTGGGGGCAGGCTCAGCTTGCGCTGAACGAGGTGTTGGTAGTGCAGCCTGACTCGGCCACGGCCCACTTTAGCCTGGGGCAACTGGCGGCATTGGATGATCCCGATAGCGCTCGGCTGCACTTGCACGCCGCCCGCCTCGACCCGGCTTACGAGGCCGCCGCCCGCCAGTGGCTCGACGCCCTGGCTGACTCGGACGACGACGCTTATCGGGCGGCCAGGCTAGGTCGCCTGTCCCTCGCCGAGGGTAGCCTGGGCATGGCTCGCCGTGCGCTGGAGCAGGCTGTGGCGCTCAACCCAGCCTACGGCGAAGCGCACGCCTACCTTGGGCATGTGCTCGACCGCTCAGGGGACGACGGGGCGGCCTACCTGGCCAAGGCTGTGGAGCTTGCTCCCGATTCGGTCGTGGCGCACTATTTGTGGGGGCTGCACCTGCGGCAAAACGGCGACCCGGCTGCCGCCCGCGCCGAGTTCGAGGCGGCCCTGGCCCGCGATCCATCCAACCCGGCCCTGATGGTCGAGATCGGCTTGTGCGTTTTACAGGGCAGCCAGACCATTGAGGATTATGTCGAGGGCGAAAGCTGGCTGGTCAAGGCCGCTGAAACCGAGCCTGACAACTCAGCCTGGGCCAAGCAGTTGGCGCACTATTACCTGGATACAATGATTTCTGTCGAGGAAAAAGGGCTGCCCTCGGCGCAGGAGGCCGCTCGCCTGGCGCCGGGCGACGCCGAAGCGTACGATCTGTTGGGTTGGGCGTACTATCTCACCTCCCGCTTCCCGGCCGCGTACGCTGAGCTGCAGCACGCGCTGGAATTGAACCCACGCTCTGCCCTGGCGCACTATCACATGTCGGCCGTGTGGGTGGCGCTCAAGCAACCCGAACAAGCACGCCAGTCAGCCGAGCGCGCCGCCAGCCTGGACCCGGCCGGCGAGTTGGGACGCCGGGCGAGGGAGAAGGCCCTATCGGAATAGCCCGGGGAAGTAAAACGTGAAACGTGATGCGTAAAACGTGAGACCTGAAACCTGAAACGTGAAACTCGTTTTATGCCAGGAGGCCATATCTTATGAACAGATATCTCTTACTCGTAATGCTTGCGATTGCTCTCAGCGCTTGCAGCCAGCCGCTGGCGCCGGCCGTGAACACGCCGTCCCAGGCGGATTGGACATTCGAACAGCTCCAGTGGACGCAGACCCATGCCAGCCAGGTCGACATCGCCGTGGAAGGTGGCCAGGTACATATTACCCTCAAGCAGCCTGACACGCTGGCTTGGTCGGTGGCCGGGCTGGCGCTGAGCAACCTGGTCCTGGAGGCAGACGCCACTCAGGTAGAGGGGCCGGACGACAACGGCTATGGCCTCATCGCCCGCCGCGTGGACGATGAGAACTTTTACAGCTTCCAGGTCAGCGGCGACGGCTATTTCCTCGTCCAAAAACGCCTCAAAGGCCAGTGGGTCAAGCTGGGCGGCGACTGGCAGGCATCGCCCGCGATTCACACCGGGGCTGCCACCAACCACCTGCGCGTGACGTGCCAGGGCAACACGCTCACGTTCGCCGTCAACGGGGAACAGGTGGCGCAGCTCACCGACGGCGACCTGCGCAGCGGTGACGTGGGAGTGATCGCCGGCTCGCTGCTCGAGCCTGGCGTCCACATCGCGTTCGGCAACGTGACGGTCAGGCGTAACGAATAAAATGTAAAGGGGTTTCCCATTTCTCTTTTAGGATACAGGCGCAAAGCGCACAGATGAACGCGGATAATGGGTTATCGGAAATAGCGGGCCATGAGAATAGCCTTTAAAAATCTGTGAAATCTGTGTTCATCCGTGTACCAATTGGCGAGGTTACTATGTCCAAGTGTCTTTTCTGCGACATCGCCGCCGGGCGCGCCCCGGCGCGCATCGTTTACCAGGACGAGCACATCACCGCTTTTCACGACCTGCACCCGCAGGCGCCGGTGCACATCTTGATCGTGCCGAATCGCCACATTGTCTCGTGCGCCGAGCTGGCGGCCGGTGATGAGGCTGTGATGGGGCACCTCTTGGTGAAAGCGGCCCACATCGCCGCGCAGGCGGGTCTAAGCGGCGGCTTCCGGCTGGTCAGCAATGCCGGTCGCCCGGCCGGCCAGTCGGTCTTTCACCTGCACGTTCACCTGCTGGGCGGGCGTACCTTCCGCTGGCCGCCGGGGTAATGTTAGCGTCTGTAAAAGAATAATCTCCGTCATTGTCATTGCGAGCGAAGCGAAGCAATCTCCCATGTGTAGGAAGTTATATTTTTACGAACCCTTACGACTTGCCGTGTTCGTCGTTTGGGTGTATACTGAGATGCAGAATATCTGCGTCATCAGAAATACAGACAGGAGCGAAAAATGGAAGCGACGATTCAAGTGCGTCAACGCGGCGCGCTCACGCTGCCGGCCGAGTTGCGCGAAAAGTATGGCATCCAATCAGGCGATACGTTTCGGTTGGTAGACCTCGACGGCATTTTCGTGTTGACGCCGATGGTACCGATGGTGCCCGAGTTGGCCCGCGAGATTGAACGGGCGCGGCTGGAAGCGGGTCTGAGCGTTGAGGAACTTTTAAAGGGCTTGCGCGAGCAGCGCGAACGTTACTATCGAGAGAACTATGCCTCCGACAAGGCCAGCTAATAAACCCCGCGTTTTTGTGGATGCTGATGTGATTTTTGCCGGCTCGGCCGCGCCGGGAGAGCATGGGGCCAGCCTGGTCATTCTCCGCATGGCCGAGATTACGCTCATCGAAGCCGTGAGTTCGCAGCAGGCTATTATCGAGGTTGAGCGCAACCTGGGTGAAAAGTTTCCCCAAGCACTGCCGGCGTTCAGGCTACTTGTCAGCCGGTGTTTGCGCGTGGTGCCCGACCCGCGGCCGGATGACCTCTCGCCGCATCGCGGGGTGGCCGACCTCAAAGACCTGCCTCTACTGGTGGCTGCCGTGCGCGAAAAGTGCCGCTGGCTGGTCACATTCAACGTGCGCGATTTTCAACCTGGCCACCCGGATGTCGTTGTTTCGAGCCCAGGCGAATTTGTTTTGCGCGTGCGCGACTTGCTGGCTCACCTCACCCTTGAAGAAGAAGAATGACGCGCCATTTTCTTAATGGCGCGCAACCTTGCCAGTTTTGATCACCTGGCTATTTCGATAGCCTCTTCTCGATCTCGCTCTGTAGACGCTCTAACTGGGGCTTGTTGGAAATCTCAAACACTCTCTCCACACGATCGTGTTCGGAGAGATGTATGGACAGGGTCAACAAAGCGTCGGGCTGGTCTGCCAGCGAGGCTGAAACGATGCTGCTCAGCGGGATGTATTGCCATATCCCCCCGTATCGAACGTCCTCGTATGCCCCCCAGCGTTCGTCGTCCCGGATGAGAATCAGCTCTTTATCCGTCAGGATGGTGAGGTGCGCCAGGGTGACGCTGGGAGAGAATGGCCCGACTTGAAGGCGAATCTCAGGCTGCCAGACGGTCTGGATCACCTTCTCGCCGGGCACCAGGCTCTTGCGGGCATAGTTCATAAATTTATAGTTTAGCTTGGTCAGGTAATCGAATTTAGCCCGCTCCGCCAAGCTGGCCTCGTCAGAACCTCTGGCGGCCGGCCGGATTTTGTTCAAGATCGGCGTGAAATAATGGCTGCTCGCCGAGTTGAACTCGAACGTCGACGCTGTCGATTCCCCCTCAGTCGTCACACCCCGGATGGTGATCCACGCGTACAACAGGACAGTCCCCACCTCGACATCGCGAATGCTGTCCCACCGATAGCCCCTTACGCTGACGCGCTTGCCAGCGCGCTCTAACACATAAATGGCATCGCCAAGGTCACAGACAAGTTTTTCGGTGGTCTTGTGGAAAAATTTCTCGCGAGCGGGCGTGAGAACCATGTACAGGAATGTTTGGCTGTCCCCCAGGAGTGTTTTGAGAGAGCTTTGGTAGACTTGGGGGATGGCGTCGTAGGACTCGATGCGCTTGGCCCACGATGCCATTACCGGCTCAATGTTGAACGCCGGCAGCCGGAGAACGAGTGGAATATAGCGCCGGATGGCTTTCATGATATTTCCTAGATTGATGCTGCTCATAGATCACCTCTCGCCCTGCCTCCATTCTATCACCGATCCAGGCAAAGATCAAAAGTAGGGGCGGGTTTCAAACCCGCCCCTACCAGAGCCTTTTGACAGATTTTGACTTGTGTGGTATGATGCAGCCCAATCGGTAAATGGTGAAAGGGTAACTATGCAATCCCTGGCAATTTCTCTCAACAGCATTGTTCTGGTTCTTATTACCAAGCTCCTGGTTCAGGAGCTATCGGCGGTTGGGAGGGACCCGGCATAGGGTGACCTGTAACTGGATTATGGCGAGAGCCTCCCAAAGGGGAGGCTCTTTTTTTGTCAAAGCATAGAGATCAATCAGGAGGAATATCATGAGAAGTGACAATGTCAGGCTCGGCGTGGAGCGTGCCCCGCACCGCTCGCTGCTGCGCGCGCTCGGCTGCACCGATCACGAGATCGACCAGCCCTTTATCGGCGTCATCAACTCGTACAACGAGACCATCCCCGGCCACATTGGGCTGCGGCAGGTGGCCGAGGCCGTCAAAGGCGGGGTGCGCAGCGCCGGCGGCACCCCCTTCGAGTGTAACACGATCGGCGTGTGTGACGGAGTGGCCATGAACCACCCCGGCATGAAGTACTCGCTGGCCAGCCGCGAGCTGATCGCCGACTCGGTCGAGGTGGTCGTCCAGGCCCACGCCTTCGACGCGATGGTGCTGGTGACAAACTGCGACAAGATCATCCCCGGCATGCTGATGGCAGCCGCCCGGCTCAACATCCCCACCATCGTCGTCAGCGGCGGACCGATGCTGGCCGGCCACCTGGACGGCCACAGGGTGGATTTGAACGACGTCTTTTTGGGCGTGGGCGCGGTCAAGCGAGGCAAGATGAGCGAAGCGGACTTGGACCGCCTGGAACGAGCCGCCTGCCCCGGCTGCGGCTCGTGCGCGGGCATGTTCACCGCCAACACCATGAACTGCCTGACCGAAGCCATGGGAATGGGACTGCCCGGTCACGGGACGCTGCCGGCCGTCCACGCCGGACGGATCGCACTGGCCAAGCAGGCCGGGATGCAGGTGATGGCGCTCTTGAAGCAGAACATCAAGCCCTTGGACATCCTCACCCCAACCGCTTTCCGCAACGCCTTTGCTGTCGACATGGCGCTGGGCGGCTCGACGAATTCCGTGTTGCACGTGATGGCCATCGCCCACGAGGCCGGCGTCGAAATCCCCTTGGCCGAGTTGAACGAGTTCAGCGCCCGCACGCCGCACCTGTGCCGCATGAGCCCGGCTGTCGGCGGCCATTACATTGAGGATCTAGACCGCGCCGGCGGCATCCAGGCCGTGATGAAACGCCTGTGGGAAAACCACCTGCTGGACGGGGCCGCATTGACCGTCACCGGCCGCAGCGTGGCCGAGAACGTGGGCAGCGCCAGTGTGCGGGACGAGGCCGTCATCCGCCCGGTCGACAATCCCTACTCGGCCAGCGGCGGGTTGGCCATCCTATTTGGCAACCTGGCGCCCGGTGGGGCGGTGGTCAAGCAGGCGGTGGTCGCACCCGAGATGCGGCAGCACACCGGCCCTGCGCGCGTGTTCGAGTCCGAAGAAGAGGCCACGGCGGCTATCGCCGCCGGCAAGTTCGAGCCGGGCGACGTGCTGGTCATCCGCTACGAGGGGCCCAAGGGCGGCCCCGGCATGCGTGAGATGCTGACGCCCACCTCGATGATATCGGGGATGGGGATGGACGACAAGGTGGCCTTGCTGACCGATGGACGCTTTTCGGGTGCTACGCGCGGGGCGGCCATCGGCCACATCTCGCCCGAAGCCGCCGAGCGGGGACTGCTGGCGATCGTGCGCGATGGCGACCCGATCCACATCGACATCCCCAACCACGCCCTCAACTTGCTGGTCGACGATAACGAGGTCGCCCAACGCCTGGCCGACCTGCCGCCGTGGGAGCCGTCGGTCAAATCCGGCTACCTGCGCCGCTACGCTCAACTGGTCACCTCGGCCAGCACGGGGGCGGTGTTTAAGGAGCCCTAGTACCCAAAACATTTTATCCGCTAATGAGGATTCGAAGCGAATCCTATCGCGAATCTCACGAATGGATTGATAAAAATTAGTGAAAATTAGCGTGAATTCGCGGATACTAAGGAGAAGATATGCAACTCACAGGAGCACAAGCCGTTTGGGAAAGCCTGGTGCGCGAAGGGGTCAAGACCATCTTTGGCATCTTGGGCGCGAAGGTCATTCCCCTGTATCACGCCTTACCTGACTATCCCATCCATAACGTTATCACCCGCCACGAGCAGGGTGCGGCCCACGCCGCCGATGGCTACGCCCGTGCCACGGGGCGAGTAGGCGTCTGCATCGCCACATCCGGCCCCGGCGCGACCAACCTGGTCACCGGCCTATCGACCGCTTACATGGACTCGTCGCCGGTGGTGGCCATCACCGGCCAGGTCAACAAAAAAGATATTGGCACCGACGCTTTCCAGGAAGTGGACATCACCGGCATCACTTTGCCGATCACCAAGCACAACTACCTGGTCACCGAGGCCGAGGATCTGCCAACTGTCCTCCGCGAGGCGTTTTACATCGCTCGCACCGGCCGGCCAGGCCCGGTGCTGGTCGACATCGCTGTGAGCGCCCAGACGGTCAAGATCGACTACGAGTACCCTGACGAGGTTCATTTACCCGGTTATCCTCTCCCGCTGCCGGATTGCGCTTCCCAGCTCGAACAAGCCGCGCGGATGATCAACGAGGCTGAACGGCCGGTCATCATCGCCGGGCACGGCGTGATCCTGGCCGGGGCGGAGGAGGCGCTGCAGGCATTGGCGGAAAAGGCTAACGTGCCGGTGGTGACCACGCTGCTGGGCATCGGGTCGCTTCCGGAAACGCACCCACTCTGCCTTGGGATGGCCGGCATGCACGGCGAGGCCTACACCAACCTGGCCTTGAGCGAGGCCGACGTCATTGTCAACCTGGGCAGTCGTTTCGACGACCGGGTAACTGGGCCTGTGGACAAATTCGTGCCCCAGGCGCGCATTATCCACGTCGATATCGACCGGGCCGAAATCGACAAGAACGTGCGCGTTCACCTGGCCATCGTGGCTGACCTGAAAGACCTGCTGCCGCAGTTGGTCCCGCAGGTCGGACCGAAGGATCACCCCGCCTGGCTGGCACGTATCAAGGAATGGCAGGCCGACTCGGCCAAGCGAGACATCGTGGCCCGCGAAACGGATAACTTGTTGCCTCAATACGTGGTGCGCCAGATCTGGCACGCCACGCAGGGTGATGTGCAAATGGTTTCTGACGTTGGACAAAACCAGATGTGGGAGGCGCAATACTTTATCCACCACCGCCGGCGCGCCCTGATTTCCTCCGGCGGCCAGGGAACGATGGGCTTTGCGTTACCGGCTGCCATCGGCGCCCAGATGGGCTGCCCCGACCAGCCACTCTGGGTCATCGCCGGCGACGGTGGCTTCCAGATGAACATCCAGGAATTGGCCACCGTCGTCCAGGAAAAACTGCCGCTCAAGATGGTCGTCTTGAATAACGGTTACCTGGGGATGGTGCGCCAGTGGCAGCAGTTGTTCTACGAGAG
>JAFGFO010000227.1 GCA_016931085.1 Thermoflexales bacterium | reverse complement strand
TACGCCAAAGGCGTCCTGCGGATAGCCGCCGCGCCTGTGGCAGGTATGGAAACCTGCCCTACGGGTGTCTCTCCGACAAGCTCCTAGCGTTTCACGGTGCTGTCCAGGCGCTCATCTGCCGGGTCTTGCTCACCTCCCTGGACAACTCTAATCTCTCAAACAACTCGAGCGCCTTGTCCAGGGCCGCCCTGGCTTGCTCGTCTTTTCCCTCCGCCAGTCGCACCTGTCCCAGGGCGCGCCAGGCGTAAGCCTCCAGAAAGGCATCCTCGTTTCGTTGGGCGACTTGAATGGACTGCTGAATCAAGTCGCCGGCGGCCTGCAACTGGCCGCGCGCCAGGTGGATTTCGCCCAGCACGCGCAGGCCGTCGGGCATGGTGGCGGTCTCTTCTTCCTGGATGACCTGGCGCGCGAAACGCTCGGCGGCCTCCAACTCCCCCAAGGCCAGGTGCGCCTCGGCCAGGTTTTGGGCCGCCACGGCCCGGCCATACGATTGTCCCAGTTGCTCGAACAGGGCCAGCGCCTCTTCAGCCGGCCGAATGGCCGCCTGGTGTTGGCCGGCCATATTGTACATAAAGGCCTGGTTAGCCTTGATGCTGGCCAGGTTGGTGAGATCTCCTATCCGCTCGTAATATTGGCCAGCCCGTTTCCAGTGCACTTCGGCCTGGTCGAAATCGCCTTGTTGGGCGGCCAGTCCGGCCAGGTTTTTGCGCGTTTTGGCCTCGCCCTGGGTGTGGCGCAGCGTCTCGGCCAGCGCCAGCGCCTCCAGGTAATAGTTCTGCGCCTGGCCGTAGCGCCCCATTTTGTCCTGGATGATGCCCTGCAAGTTCGTTGCCTCGTAACGCGCCAATTGCGCCTCGCGCCAGGCTCGATCCATGTTCCTCTGGCGCATGTGCACCCAGCCCAGGTTCTTGTGAAAGTGGGCCGCTTCCGCCAGTTGGGCTTCGATGGTATCCAGCCCTTCCTGGTAGGCGGTGAGCGCGCCATTCAGTTCGCCGCTCACCTCCAAGATGTCGCCTTCCAGCCGCCTGGCGCGCGCTTCGAGGATGGGCGTGCGCCACAGCGTCGAGCGCAGATCTTGGCGCGCCTGGCCATACTCGCCGGTCGATTTTCGCAGCTCGCTGCGCAGCAAAACCAGGGTTTCCCGGTCGCTCCCTCGCAATTGGTTGCGCGAGAGCTGGCCAAACAACGCCAGGGCTGCCTCGGCTTGCCCCTGGTTGATTTCGTGCACCCGGTGCTCGTACCACAAGCGGATGGCCGCTTGTGGTCTGCGCCCTTTCAGGTAGTGATAGGCGGCCGCCGTGTGCTCGCCTCGATTGGCGCGAATGGCGGCCGCCTGGCGGTGCAAAGCCTCCCGGTTTTCGGGCAAGAGCAGCTCGTAAAGGGTGGCTCTAAAGGCCGGCAAGATTTCCACCCCTCCTCGCTCGTCGGTCTGTACCAGCCGCCGCTTGATGAGTTTATCCAAAGCCGTCTGCGGCCAGGCATCGCACGGGGCGGGACGGCGAAAGACCGCCAGGCTCATCAGCAGCGCTTGCTCGCTCTTGTCCAGGCGCTGCCAGACCCGGTTCAACATAAATTCCAGGGATGGCGCAGCGGAAATCCCCTGCAAAACGGTCTCCAGACATTCACCGGAACGATGCAGGGCGATGAACAACTCCAACAGGCGCGGATTGCCGCGTGTATAGTCTTGCAGGCGGGCCAGGTCGCCCCCGGCGAGCTGAATGCCGGCCTGCTCCAACATCTGGCCGACGGCGCCCAGCTCCAGGCCGGCCAGGGTGTGCTGAACGTCCACCTCCAGGCCGGGCTGCTGGCTGATGAACAAGAGCGGGGCCAGGCCGCGCAGGCTTTCCAAGAAGGCGAGCAGTTGTGTGTGGGCTTCCACCACGGCCGGACGCAGCAAGTCTATCTCGTCGAAACAGAACAGGGGTGGTTTGCTCCCTCCCCCTGTGGGGGAGGGCTGGGGTGAGGGTCTCTCCATGTCGTATCGAATCAAGCTGAGAGCGGCTTCCGGGTTGAGGCTGCCGGCGCTGGCCACCAATTGCAGCCACAAGCTCGATCGACCCTGGCCGTGCAAAAAGTAGCCGAGCGAAAACAGCAGGCTGCTCAACTGGTCGTTCAGGCCGGGGCGTAGTGTGAACCAAAACACTGCACGTGGAGCCAGTTGGCTTGCCAGGTGGGCGCCCAGCGTCGTCTTGCCGATCCCGCCCGGGCCAAGCAGGGCCACGGCTTGCCCGCCTTGGAGCGCCTGGAGGCAGTTGGGGACGAGGTCTTCTCGCCCAAAGACCATCGCCCGCGGGGGAGGCGACTCGAGGCGCAGGGTCGGGTTGACGCGGCTGATGAAAGCCCCTTCGAGGCGTTGAATGGCCTCTTCGCGATGGCGATAGTACGTGGCGCGCGAGACGGTCAACTCGTGCAGGACATCGAGCAAAGATTGGGGGTAGAAAAAGCTGAGATTGAGCAGCCGAGTGGCGTAGAGGCCCTCTTCACCCTGGCTGCCCAGCGTTTCGGCGGCCTCTCGCAGCAGGCGTTGCAGGGTTCGCCCCTGGCCGGTACACGTGTCGACGCCGGGCTGGCCGGCCAGGGCGTTGCCCAAAAAGTAAGGCGCGGCCAGGGGCGAGTTTTTGCCCAGCCAGGCCGGGTCGGTAAAATGTTCCAGGGCTTGCTCCAGGCAGTGGGCAAAGCCTCCACTCAAAGTCGGACTCGGGTTTTTAGACACTGATTTTTTTTGCTCGCGCCAGGCCTAGTCGCTCGTTTGTACAAGATGTCTACGTACGTACAATGATACCATCGTTTTGCCTGTAGAGCAACACGCTTCCGCCAAAAGTTGAGACAAAAATGCCTATTTTTGAGATTTACAGTGCCCAGTTTGGAGTATAATGAATCTAGTCGCCGTCCATGGGGGCGGACGAAAATGATGTGTGCTATTTTACGGAGGTACAAGATGAAAGCAAAACGTTTCTTAATCGTATTGGCCGCCGCCGGCGCGCTCGCCCTGCTGGCCACGCAGGCATTGGTCGTTATGGCCATGCCTGTGGAGGGCGTCCCACTTGGTGAGCCATTGGATCCTGCAACGTCCACGCCTATCACACCCTCACCCACGCCTACACCCACGCCCTTACCCATACCCGGATCCGCCACTATCCACGGCACCGTCTTTGAGGATGCCAACGAGAATGGGCTGAGGGACGCGGGCGAAGGTGGCCTCGCTGGCGCGATCGTGACGTTGGAGGGTTACATGTCGATCCCGACCACCCCCGACGGCAGCTACACGCTGACCACAATGATGAGCGGGACACAGACCGTCGTCATCGTGGAGACCGATCTGCCCGGCTATCGCTCGACCACGCCCAACACCGTGACCCTGATGGTGGACTTGGGCGGCAGCTACCAGGTCGATTTTGGCGACGTGTCGATGGCCGGCCCCGATCCAACGGCGCAGTTCAGCAGCGCGGCGTATACCGTGCGTGAGGACGCCGGCACGGTCGGCATCACGGTCACACTCAGCCACGCGCCGATTGTGATGACCTATGTGGATTATGCCGTCTTTACCGGCACGGCTGAGCCAGGCAGCGATTATACTTACGATGGCTCGACGGTGGTCTTTACCCCCGGTCAAACCAGCACGAGCTTTCAAGTTTCCATCGTGGACGACACGCTGGTCGAGGGCGACGAGACAGCCCAGCTAGTGCTATTCGTGCCTCCCTACTACAGCGACGTCACGCTTGGTACGCCCTACACGGCCACGTTGACAATCCAGGATAACGACGGCACTACACTGCCAACAGTGCAGTTCAGCAGCCCCGCCTACACCGTGCGTGAGGGCGACGGCACGGCCCTCATCACCGTCACGCTCAGCCACATGTTGGGTGTGACCACCACGATACCCTACGCCATCAACTTTGTCTCGGCTGCTCTTGGCGAGGATTATGCTCCCCTTGGCTGGGAGGTGATCTTTGCCCCCGGTGAAACTAGCCGGAGCTTTGAACTTACCATTGTAGACGACGGCCTGGTCGAAGGCGACGAGGCGCTCATTCTGCTGCTGTACGGGCCCATCGACGGCGTCGCGCCCGGCACACCCCTCACGGCCACACTGACGATTCAAGATAACGACAGCGTCACACTGCCGACGGTGCAGTTCAGCAGCTATGGCTACACCGTGCGCGAAGGCGCCGGCCCGGCCCTCATCACTGTCACGCTCAGCCAGGCGACATCTGTCGAGGTCACGGTGATCTATCGCGTTCCGTATGACGTCACACCGATGCCGGCTGTGCCTGGCGTCGATTATGTGCCTGTTACCGGCACGCTCATCTTTGCCCCAGGCCAAACCAGCCAAACGTTCCAAGTCACCATCTTGGACGACGCCTTGATCGAGGATGACGAGACGCTTATCATGGAGTTGTTCGAGCCTCATAACGCCATACTATCTGGCTCGTCCTACTGGGCCGAATTGGTCATCCAGGACTATCTTGGGGTAACACCCAACGTAGTGCAATTCAGCCATTCAGTCTACACTGTGCGCGAGGACGCCGGCACGGCCAGCGTCGAGGTGGTCCTAGGCGCCCCACTATCGGGAACTGTCACCGTGATGTACGTCTTTACCGGCACGGCCGTCCCTGGCATCGACTATGCCTTCCCAGGCTATATGCTGACCTTTACTAACCAAACCAGCCAGGTCATCGAAATCCCCATCGTGGACGACGCGCTGGTCGAGGGCGACGAGACGGTTCTCTTGTGGTTGGTTCGTCCTCGCAACGCCATGCTGGGCGTGCCCAGCATGGCCATACTGACTATCCAGGACGACGACGGTACGTCCCCGCCAACCGATCTCCACCTGGCCAAGACGGCCTCCTTGAGCACGGCCCAGGCGGGCAGCATACTCAGCTACCAGATCGTCCTCACGACCACCGGCAGCGCGGTCAGCGTCGTGCTGACCGATACGCTGCCGCATGGCCTGGCTTACGTCCCCGGCAGCCTCAGCGGCGGGGCCAGCTACGCTGATGGCCAAATCCGCTACGCCGGCGCGCTCACGCCTGGCGCTGACGTGACCATTACCTACCAGGCCATGGTCGCGGCGGGCGTCTCACCGGGCAGCATCCTGTACAACGAGGCTGTCGTCAGCGGCGCGGGGACGCTGCTGCGGCAGGGTGTGGCCGTGGCCGTGGCCAATTCGACCTTTGGCCAAAGCCTGGTGCTCATCTACGCCGGCGGCGATAACGACTTGGCGGATGGTATGCTCAGGCTGATCAACCGGGCCGAAAAAGCGGCCGGCAACGCGCACGCGCTCGTCTTGCTCGTACTGGATGGCCCCGGCGACGGCGACAGCTTCTTGTATCACCTGCAAGAGGATTACGATGACAGTTGCCCTAACTTTGCCGATCCCACCTGCGACGGACGGTACGTGGAAGGCCAGACGCTGTGGCGCTGGGGCGAGGATCTCGGCAGCCCCTACAGCCTGGCCGAGTTCCTGAAGGGCGCGCTGCGGGCTTATCCCAATTCTGGCCAGGTGATCCTGGCGCTGGCAGGCCACGGTGAGGGCTGGACGCCCGATCTGCTGGCCGGCCAACCTAGCCGTCACGACACGCAGCCCGGCGGGCTGTTGTGGGACGCGCATCCGGGCGACTCGCTTTCTACTTACGAGCTGGGCCAGGCGCTGCGCTGGAGTAGTCTGGCCAGCGGGCGCAAGATCGACTTGCTGTACCTGGACGCTTGCCTGATGGCGACCTCGGAGGTGGCCTATGAGCTGCGCGACGGGGCGGATTATCTGCTGGCGTCGGAGAGCGTCAAATGGGGCAGTTTCCCTTACGACCTGCACATCAATGCCGTCGATGGTGTCAAGACTGCCCGCCAGATTGGGCAGGCCTGGCTGCAGAACGAGGCTGATCTGCTGCGGCCGGAGGGTTACCCCTTCACCTACGCCTTGATCGACCTGGGCCAGGTGGAAGCGCTGCAAACGGCCAGGGACGCCCTGGCGACGGCGCTCATAGCGACCCTGCCTGGCAGCCGGGCCCAGATCGAGGCGGCCTGGACGATCAGCAGTTGCTTTGACAGCAGCCAGGATGGGGTGATTGGGCCGGAGGATACTCTGTGCGACCTGAGTGCCTTTGCCGGGCAGATCGAACGCTCGTTTAGCGGAGACGTCGCCGTGAAGACCGCGGCGCAAGCGCTGCCGGGCGCGGTGGCCGCCGCCGTCGTAACCCAGACCTACAACAACGGCATTCCCTGGCAGCATCCAGAGCAGACCTGGACATGGAACGGCTTGGGCGGGCTAAGCGTCTACCTGCCTCTCAAGCAAGATGATTGGAAACGGATCTATTACCCCATCGGCCCCTGGCGTGGCTTCCTGGATAGCTACTGGAGCGCGTGGCCGCCCATTTGCCCGCCCAACTGCACCCCACCACCTGAGCATCCGTCGGTGGCCAGCATCAGCCTGCGCGCCCGGGCCGGGCAAAGCACGATCAACGTGGCCTGGATGCTGCAAGAGCCGATCACGAGCCTGGTCAGTTATCAGCTCTACCGGCGTGGAGATGGGGGCAACTTTGGCTGGGTCACGACCACCGTGCTGAGCCAGTATAGCGACGCCGACCCGGCCCTGACGGAGGGAACAGAATACTGTTACGTGATCAAGGCGGTCGACGCCGGCGGCGCTGCGCTCGGCCAGTCGAACGTGGCCTGCACCCGCTTTGGCGCCTTGACGCTGTGGATAGGCGACCAGGCTGCCCCGCCGGGCGCGATCGACGTGCGCGTGCCCATCAACCTGGATAACGGCGACGGGGTGTGCATCGAGTCGGCCGATATCACGGTGCACTACAACGCGGCCATCGTCCGGGCCAACGGCAACGTTTCACCTACGATTTACACCCAGGGCTATGCCTTCCGAGCCAACACCACTACGCCTGGCCAGGTCAAGATTTCGACCATTCTCGGCCAGCAGTGCCAGCCGCTTTACGGCGCAGGCTCCCTGTTCCTCCTCGGCTTTGATATCCTGGGCAGCGAAGGCCAGCTCAGCTCGCTGGACTTTATCACCGGCCTGACGGGTACGGTCATCTATGCCAACGGGAATCTCGACACACCCGTTGGGCTGAACCTGAGTAGTGGCTTGCTGAAGGTTCAAAGCGCCTACGTGCGCGGCGACCTCAACGGCGACGGCGTCGTGAACTCGGCCGACCCGCGCCTGGCTTTGCGCATCATCGCTGGCCAGATCACGCCCACACCCCAGCAGCGCGGCGCTTGTGACGTGAATGGGGATGGCGACTGCAGTGCGGCTGACGTGAGCTTGATCTTGTGCTATGCCGCTTACCAGGACTGGGGCGTGTGCGGCAGCGGGGTAGGCAGCTTGTTACGTGCAACGCACCTGCGCGAAGCGGGTGCATTGCACGTCCAGGCTGATCCGATAAGGTTGTCCATCGACCAACCCAGTGGCGTCCGGGGGCAGGTGGTGAGCGTGCCGATTCGGATTGCCAACGGCGGCGAGTTCGCCGGCGGAGAGTTTGTCTTTACCTACGATCCCGCGACACTGAGGGCCAAAGGCGCGACGCTCACCGGCCTTACCTCTGGCTTTATCATGACCACGACCGCCCAGTTGGGCCTGGTGCGGGTCGCCTTGGCCGCCGATGCTCCCATCGCGGGCGACGGTGTCCTCTTCAACTTGCAATTTGTCGTCGAAGGCGAGGCGGGCGCGGCGCTCAACTGGGGCGCTGCCAGGCTCAACGATGCGTATGGGCGCGACTTGGAAACGTCGGCGCTGCAGCGGGACATCGTGCTGGAGCTACGGGCCTTGCCGCCATCGAGTGTGCATACGCTTTACTTGCCGCTCGTTACCAGGCAATAACAGACTATCGGAATAGAACACATGCAGTGTAGGTGCAACGCACCCCCGCTTCGCGAGGTGCGTTGCACCTGGTTATTTTCGAAGTAGAACATATGCACTTCGTGCCTCACCAAGAACGAAAATCTTTCCGTGTCTTTCGTGCGCGAAGCGTTCGTTCCATTCGTGATCTATTTTCGAAGCAGCCTGTCAACTCCGCAGCTTGGCCCCCAGGGCTTGCTCCAGGTGCTTGACGAGCCGCGTCTGCTGGCGGGCGACGATTTCGTCGGTGAGGGTCTTGTCGGGCGCCTGGAAAGACAGCTTGTAGGCCAGGCTCTTTTTGCCGGCCCCGATCTGTTTGCCGCGGTACACGTCGAACAGGCGCACGCCGGCCAGCAATGCCCCGCCCCCTTGCCGGATGGCCGACTCGACCTGGTCGGCCCGGATCGTTTCGTCGACGATGACGGCGATGTCTTGCTGCACGGCTGGGAAGCGCGGCACGGGGCTGACGCGATGGCTTTCATTCACCCGGTCAAGCAGCGCGCCGGCATCCAGGTCGGCTGCCACCACCGGCACGCCTTCGGGCAGATCGTAGGCGGCCACCACCTTGGGGTGCAGCTCGCCCAAAACGCCGATGGGCTGCCTGCCCAGCTTGAGCCAGGCCGTGCGGCCGGGATAGTAACCGGGCCGCTCCACCGCCTCGTAGGAGGCCTCCTTCAGGTGCAGGCCCTCCAGGATGCTCTCGACCACGCCTTTCAGATCGAAGAAATCGACCTCTGCCGTGTCGCTGCCTTGCCAGGCCAGCTCCTGGCGCGGTCCGGTCATGACGATCACCAGGCGCGTCTGTTCCAACGGCAGGATGTCTTCTTCGTCGTGCAAAAAGACGGGGCCGATTTCGAACAGTTGCAGTCGCTGCGCATAGCGGCTGTTGCTGGCGGCGATCTCCAAAACGCTGTTGAGCAGGCTGTGGCGCATGGACGTCCGTTCCGAGCTGGTCGGATTGGCCAGGCTGACGTAGGGTCGGTCATCGCCTGGCGCCAGATCCGCCAGCACGCGTGTCTCGGCTGCTGGCGTGGTCAGCCGGTAGGTGACGACTTCTTGCAGCCCGGCCTCGACCAGCAAGTCGCGCAGTTTTTCCTCGCGGTCCAACGCCTCGTTGTTGCGCTGCGGTGGAAGCACGTCGCTCAGCTCGGTGCTGGGCAGCTTGTCGTAACCGTACATGCGGGCCACCTCTTCGGCCAGGTCGGCGCGCCCGATCGCGGGATCGGCGCTGATGTCCAGCCGGTGGTCGGGCACCGTGACGCGCAGGCTCTCGGCGTCCAGTGGCTCGCAGGTGAAGCCCAGGCCTTCCAGGTAGGCCTGGATGCTGGAGCGCTCCAGCTCGATGCCCAGCAGTCGCTGGACGTCGCGGGTTGAGACATCCAGGCGGACGGTTTCGGCCGGGCGGGGGTAGTAGTCGTACACGCCGGCGGCGATCGTCCCGCCGGCCACTTGTTGGATCAGCCGGGCGGCTCGCCGGGCGCCGTCCATTGCCACGGACGGGTGGACGCCCCGGCTGAAGCGATAGCCGGCTTCCGAGCTAAGCTTGAGCGCGGCCGAGCTTTGCCGGATGTTGATGAAATTCCAGGCGGCCGCCTCTACAAGGATGTTCCGGCTGTCTTCCCTCACCTCGCTGGACGCGCCGCCCATGATGCCCCCGACACTCAATGCCGACTGGGGATCGGTGACCATGATGGCCGAGGGCGGCATGGCGCGCCGCTCGCCATCGAGCGTTTCCAATTCCTCGCCCGGCTCGGCCATGCGGGTGATGATGTGGACCGGGCCGCCCGGATTGTAGGCCGCCGCCCGCTGCTGCAGGACGTCCCAGTCGAAGGCGTGGTTGGGCTGGCCGACGTCCAGCATCACATAGTTGCTGACGTCGACGATGTTGTTGATGGGGCGCATGCCCGCCAGGCGCAGCCGCAACTGCATCCAGTATGGCGAGGGCTTGATCTCGATGCCTTCGATCAACACCGCCACAAAACGCGGGTTGAGATCCGGCCGGGTCGTTTCGATCGTGAGCCGCCCTTCGAGAGTGGGACCCGTGGCGTCCAGGCTGTAATCGGGATAGCGCACCTTTTGGCCGGTCAGGGCAGCCACTTCGCGGGCTACTCCCAGCACCGAAGCCGTGCGGGCGATGTTGGGCAGGATGTCGAACTCGATGACCACGTCGCCCAGCACGTCGACCAGCGGCGTGCCAGGCGCAGCCTCCGTCTCCATGAGGATGATACCCTCGTGATCGTCGCTGATGCCCAGCTCTTTTTCAGAGCACAGCATGTGGCGGTTCATAATCCCCCGCACGGCGCGTGCCTTGAGCTTCATTTTCTTGCCTGGCTCGGCGGCGTGCCCGTCGTAGACGGTGGCGCCTTCCATGACGAAGGGGGATTTCAGCCCCAGGTGGGCGATGTCTCCCTGCCCGACGTAGCCAAACAGGTTGGGCGCGCCGGTGACAACTACCTCGGGCTCGGCGCGGCCAATGTCGACCGTGGCCAAGACCAGCCGGTCGGCGTCGGGGTGCTGCTCCACCTTCAGGATATGACCCACGACCAGCTTGTCGCGTTCCCAGGGCAGGTCAGCGCCGGGCAGGCCGATGGCGTGCATGTGGGTGAC
>JAFGFO010000226.1 GCA_016931085.1 Thermoflexales bacterium | reverse complement strand
CACGCCGAAGGCGTCCTGTGGATAGCCGCCAGGCTTGCGGCAGGTATGGAAACCTGCCCTACGGAGCTCTCTCCGACAAGCTCCTAGGGCGGTTCAGCGAAGCCGACCGCCCTATTCGTAGCGCAACGCCCGGATGATTTCCATGCGCGACGCCTGGCGCGCGGGCAGCAGCGCCGCCAGCACGCCAAAGATCAAGCCGACCGCCGTCGCCGCCAGGACCCCCGCCAGCGGGAAGGTATAGACCATCTTGAAGATGCCGGTCGCGCTCAATCCCTCAACGAACACGAAACTGAGGTACAAGCCGGCCAGGATGCCAAAGGCCGTGCCCAAGGCGGCCAGCAGCAAGGCCTCGGCGACGATCGTGCGCCACACCTGGCGGCGTGTCGCGCCTATCGCGCGCAACATGCCGATCTCGCGCGTGCGCTCGATGACGCCAATCGCCAGCGTATTGAGGATGGCAATCAACGATGGGAACGCCAACACGCCCAGCAGGACATAAAGCCCCACAAACATCGCGTCGAATTGCGCGGCGAACTCGGCCGTGTACTCGCGTCCCACAACCAGTCGAAATTGCGGATAGTCTTCCACGATTTGCTCTAGCCGTCGCTCGGCTGTGGCGACGTCCGCGCCAGGCGCCAGGTTGATCTGGTAGAAAATGTCCTCGCTTTTGTTGAAATCCGCTTTCATGTTGGCTTGCGAGATGTACACCGTGCTGATCTTCATGCTCAACACCTCGCCGCCAATTGCGACGATCCGGTAATCCTGTTGTCCCGTCGGCGTCGCCAGCGGAATGACCTGGCCGACTTTCAGGCCCGCGCTGGCGGCCAGAACACCGTTGACGATGACGTTGCGCGCATCGGCGCTCAAGGCGCTGAAGGCGTCTTGGGCATTCCCTTGTTGAAAATCCATGCCCGATATTTTGGGGTAATCGACGGGATCAATCCCCAGGACGGAAAGCGCCGTCTCGCCCGTGCTCGTTTTCAAGGCGGCCGATTGAAGCGACGATTGGGCATAGCGCAGCGAGCTGACCACATCCACGCCAGGCACCGATCCAAGCTTGGCTTTGAGTGTTTCGCTCGCGCCGACATTGCCCTTCCAGATGGCTACTGACGGTGGGATGAGCAAATAGTCGCTGCCCAGGGTTTTGTCAAACAAGTCCATGATAGTGCCGGTGAGACTGAACATCATCCCGCCCGCGCCGACGACAATCGCCAGGCCGAGCATCGTCGCGCTGGCCGTGATCGCCGCGCGCGAAGGCTGCCGCGCGAGATTGCCTTGCGCAAGCTCCCCCGTGCCTTCACGCGCAAAAATCAGCGCAAGCGTGGCGCCAAACAGCTTTGCAATCGGCTTGACCAGGGCGGGCGCGGCGAGCACCAGGCCAACGAGAAGAAAAAGACCACCCAACGCGACGAGCGGGAAAAATCTTGTGAGCAATCCCACCAGCGCACTGACGATCATCACCGCGCCGGCGATGGTGCTCACGCGGCTGATGCGCTGCATCGTTTCGCCAAGCGTTGGGCGCAGCGCTTCCATCGGCGTGACACGGCTCGCGCTGAAGGCTGGCAGCAAGCCGGCCAAGAGTGTGACGCCCACGCCCAGGAGGATCGAAACGAGGACCAGGCCCGGCTCGATGACCATAGTCAATTCCATGTTCATGAACTGTCTCACAATCGAGCTTGTTCCAATGGTGATCAGGATACCCATCAGGTAACCCAAGCCAATCCCAATCGCCGTGCCGAGCATGCCTTGCACCAGCCCTTCAGTCAGCACGAAACCGATGATCGTGGCGCGGTTCGCGCCGATCGCGCGCAGCATGCCAATGTCGTGGCGGCGCTCGGCCACGATCGTGCGGAAGGTGTTAAAGATGATAAAGCCACCCATCGCCAGGGTGAGAAAACCGAGCATGTTAAAGACCACTTCCGCCATCTGCATCGCGCTGAGAAATTCCGAGCCGCTCGACAACCCGCCGAGCGTGTAGGTGTTGTCTAGCTGCGCTTTGATCGCGTTGACGATGGCCTCGCTTTCCGCCTTGTCCTTGGTGGTGAGATTCGCCTCGATCACGTTGATGCGCTTGGGCATGTCGAGCCATTTTTGCGCCTGCCCCAACGGGACGAGCACCTGCTCGTTGCCCACCAACGCGCGGCCTGGCACGAGCCCCACCACCGTCAACTTGACGACGCCTTCCGTCGTCGGCACTTTGAGCGTGCCGTTCAGGCCCACCCCCACCGCATCGGCCAGCCGCTCCGAAATCACGGCGACGTTGCCGTCGCCTCGCTGCAGAAAACGGCCCTGGGTGATGGTATAGTCGCGCAGGGCCGGCGCAAGCTCCGGATCGAGGCCGACCAACGCCAACGCGCTGACGGTCGAGTTCTTGCCGTAAAAGTTGGGCGGGAGATTGATGATGCGCTCGATCGAACCGGCCATGACGGCAATCCCGTCGATGGTTTTGAGCTTGTTCAGCGTAGAGACGGGAAAAGGTTCGCCGGTCTTGTGCGTAATCATGACATCGGTCTGACCAGACACCGAGAGAAGGCTTTTTTGAAAGGCGCCCATAAACGACGGCAAGTAAATGCCCATGCCGAAAATCACCATCACGCCGATGACGATGGCGAGGGTGGTGAGAAAGGTCCGCAGTTTGCGCCCACCCAGGTAGCGGGCGGCGAGGGTGAGTTGGAGATTCATGGTGCACCTGCCTGTGTCATTTTTGATTTCCAATTGAAAACTGAACGGCAATCGAAAACTCTATGCCATTGCTTTCACTTGACTGACAACCAATTCCAAGTTGCCTGCATTCTCGCTTTCGAGTAACGTTTCATTCACAATCTTGCCGTCTTTGAGAAAAACGACGCGGTCGGCATACGCGGCGATGCGCGGATCGTGCGTCACCATCAATACGGCGCGTTCCCATTCCTTGGCCACTTGTTTCAACAAGCCGGCGATCTCGTCGGCCGATTTGGTGTCGAGGTTGCCGGTCGGCTCGTCGGCCAGTACGAGAATGGGATCGGCGATGAGCGCGCGCGCAATCGCCACACGCTGCTGCTGCCCGGCCGATAATTGGTCGGGGCGGCTGTCCAGGCGGTGGCCCAGCCCGACCTTGGTCAACCACTCGGTGGCTTTTTGTTTCGTCTTGGCCGAGTTGCCGCCGTCGAGCAAGAGCGGAAGCGACGCGTTTTCGACGGACGACAAGATCGGGATGAGGTTAAAGAACTGGAACACAAAGCCGATTTTGCGGCGGCGCAGCTGCGTGATCGTATCGTCGGATAGTTTCGCCAGCTCCTGCCCATCGATGCGGACGTTCCCGTCCGAGGGCCGGTCGAGCCCGCCGAGCAAGTGCAACAGCGTCGATTTGCCACACCCGCTCGGCCCCATCACGGCGACAAACTCGCCCGGGTTCACGGTGAGGTTCACGTGATCGAGCGCGGTGATGGCCGTTTCGCCTGTGCCGTACACTTTGGTGAGATTTTCTGCTTGAATGAGAGACATATGACTCCTGTTTTCAACTTCTGATTTCCGATTCCAAGCCTAAACCTAAAACAGCATGACGAACTGACATCATCCCCAAGGAAAGACTATAGTACGAGTTGCAGGAATTGTCAAATTTTGAGACCATTTAGACTTAGGGTCAAATTAGAACAAATCTTCCAATTATGACAGTTTTTGTGCATAAATATGACGTTCTTTGACATATATCTGTGCTATACTTCATCTTGCCAAAGGTGTTGATACTTAAGTGACCGGCACCTGAGAGGTGCCGGTCACTTAGTTTCAGGATAGAACTATGTACCAAGACGAGATCGTCATCCGGGGTGCCAAAGAACACAACCTGAAGAACATCGACGTCAAACTGCCGCGCTTCAAGCTGGTGGTGATCACTGGCGTGTCGGGCAGCGGCAAGTCGTCGCTGGCTTTCGACACGCTGTACGCCGAGGGGCAGCGTCGCTACGTCGAGTCACTTTCAGCCTACGCCCGCCAGTTCATCGGCCAGATGGAAAAGCCCAAGGTGGATTTCATCGGCGGCCTCAGCCCGGCCATCGCCATCGAGCAAAAAGCGGTCAGCAAGAACCCGCGCTCGACGGTGGCGACGGTCACCGAGATCTATGACTATTTGCGGGTGCTGTTCGCCCGCGTGGGCACGCCCCACTGCCCGCAGTGCGGGCGCGAGGTGCACGCCCAATCGGCCCAAGAGATCATCCAACAGGTGGTCTCCCTTCCGGCCGGCACGCGCTTCCAGGTGCTGGCCCCCCTGGCTCGCAACCGCAAGGGTACTTTCCAGGACATATTGGCCCAGGCTCGCGCCGACGGCTACTCGCGCGTGCGAGTCGACGGCGAGCCGCGCGATCTGGCGGCCAAGATCCAACTCGACAAGAACAAGAAACACAATATCGAGCTGGTCGTCGACCGCCTGGCCATCCCGTCTGAGGGAGACGAGCGCGATGGCTTCGCCACCCGCCTGGCCGACTCGATCGAGACCGCCCTGCGCGCCGGCGAGGGCCTGGTCGTCGTCGATCGGGGTGGCGGCGACGAGTGGCTGCTCTCGGACCAAAACGCCTGCCCGGACTGCAATCTCAGCTTTCCCGATCTGACGCCGGCGATGTTCAGCTTCAACTCGCCGATGGGGATGTGCCCCGAGTGCAACGGTCTGGGCACGCGGGTCGAGTTCGACCCTGCGATGTTTTACGATCCCGACAAGACTTTGCACGAGGGCGGCCTGCGGGCCTGGGGCGAGCTGCGCAAGAAGAGCTCCAGCGGCACGTACCAGGCTGCCCGGCAAATTGTCGAGCAGTTTGGGCAAGACCTGGATACTCCCTGGCGTGACTTGTCGGAAGAGTGCCAAAATGCCATCCTGTACGGCGGCGCCAAGGTGATCTGGCGTTGGAACAACGAGCGCGGCCAGGGGCAGCACGAGGGGGCGAGCGAAGGGATCATCAACCAGATTCGCCGCCGCTATAAGCAGACCCACTCGGAATACACCCGCCGCTGGTACGCCAGCTTTATGAGCCAACAGCCGTGCGCCACGTGCCAGGGGCGGCGCCTGCGCCCCGAAAGCGCGGCGGTGACTGTCGGGGGCAAAACGATCCACGAGCTGGCCTCGATGAACATCGGCGAGGCGCTTGCCTGGGTCGAAGGGCTGCGGCCGGGGCTATCTTCAGAGGAGTTGGCGATCGGTGAAGAGCTGCTGAAAGAGATCCACGAGCGGCTCCAGTTCTTGATGAACGTGGGCTTGCACTACCTGACGCTCGACCGGCCAGCCCCGACGCTTTCCGGCGGCGAGGGGCAGCGCATCCGGCTGGCCAGCCAGATCGGCTGTGGGCTGACCGGCGTGCTGTATGTGTTGGACGAGCCTTCGATCGGCCTGCACCAGCGCGACAACCGCCGCCTGCTGGAGACGCTGGAGCGGCTGCGCGACATGGGCAACACCGTCCTCGTCGTCGAGCACGACGAGGAGACCATGCGCGTGGCCGACTGGATCCTCGACCTGGGGCCAGGCGCGGGCGTGGGCGGCGGATGGGTGGTGGCCGCCGGCTCCCCGCAAGAGATCATGGCGCACCCTGATTCGCTGACCGGCCGCTACCTGCGCGGCGAGGTGGCTGTCAGCTCGCCCAATGGCCAGCGGCGGCCGAGCAATGGCAAGTGGCTGGTGGTGAGCGGCGCGCGGCAGAACAATCTCAAGAACCTGACGGTGCGTTTCCCGCTGGAGCTGTTCACCTGCGTGACGGGCGTTTCGGGCAGCGGCAAGTCATCCTTGGTGTCGCAGACGCTCTACCCGGCGTTGGCTCACACTTTGCACAACGCCGAGCAAAAGGCCGGCGAGCACGATCGGATCGAGGGGCTGGAGCTGGTGGACAAGGTCATCAACATTACCCAGGACCCCATCGGGCGCACGCCGCGCTCCAACCCGGCCACCTACGTGCAGGTGATGCCCCTTATCCGCGATTTGTTTGCCCTCACGGCCGAGGCCAGGGCGCGCGGCTACCAGGCCGGACGCTTTAGCTTCAACGTCAAGGGTGGGCGCTGCGAGGCCTGCCAGGGCCACGGCCAGAAAAAGGTTGAGATGCACTTTTTGCCCGACGTGTGGGTGACGTGCAGTGTGTGCAAGGGCACGCGCTTTAACCGTGAGACGCTGCAGATCCGCTACAAGGGCAAGAGCATCGCCAACGTGCTCGATATGGACGTGGACGAGGCGCTCGAATTCTTTGCCAACGTGCCCAAGGTCCAGCGCATCCTGCGGACGCTGGCCGAGGTGGGACTGGGCTACGTCAAGCTGGGCCAAAGCGCCACCACGCTCTCCGGCGGCGAGGCGCAGCGGATCAAGCTGGCTAAGGAACTCGCGCGCGTTTCTACCGGCGACACGGTCTACATCCTCGACGAGCCGACCACCGGCCTGCATTTTGCCGACATCCAAAAGCTGCTCGACGTGCTCCACCGCTTGACAGATGCGGGGAATACCGTTATTGTTATAGAGCACAACCTGGACGTGATCAAGACTGCCGACTGGATCATCGACCTGGGACCGGAGGGCGGAGACGCTGGCGGGCAGATCGTGGCCCAGGGCACGCCGGAGGAGCTGGCGCGGGCAGCCGGCAGTTACACCGGCCAGTTCCTGGCCAGGATGTTATAGGAGAAAACATGAACACATTGGAAGCGATCGCTCAAAGAAGAAGTATTCGCAAGTTCAAGACTGACCCTGTGCAAGACGGGCTGGTCACCACGATCTTACAAGCGGCCACCCAAGCGCCTTCCGGCAAGAACAGGCAGCCGTGGCACTTTGTGGTGGTGAGCAAGCCGGAGCAGCGAGCCGAGATGGTGCGCATCATGCGCGAGTCGATCGACCGGGTGGAAAAGATGGGAGAGAACATCGGCAGCTCGCGCTGGACGGCCACGACCATGGAGCAGGCGCCCGTGACTGTCTTTGTGTTCAACAGTTGCGCCGAGCGCAGCCTGGATAGGCCCTTCTGGGAAGACAAGTGGGATATCGTCGACGTCCAATCGATCGGGGGGGCGATTCAGACCATGCTCCTGGCGGCCCAGGATGTAGGCCTGGGGACGCTCTGGATCTGCGACGTGTTTTACGCCTACGATGAGCTGTGTAGCTGGCTGGGGCAAACGCACCAACTGGTGGCGGCCGTCTCGTTGGGCTATCCAGATGAGGCACCCGACGCGCGGCCTCGCAAGCCCTTCGACGAGGTGGTCCAGTGGTTATAACCCGTTTATGTGTACAAGAGTAGGTTGCAAATGGCTAAATGCAAAATCACGGTGCTCAAGCGGACGATCAATCAAGATCTGGTTGGCGAGTACATGAAGGATAAGGTTGCTCCTTGCGATCTATTCAAGGAAGGGCAAGAGTTCATCTTAGAAGCGCCCTGGGCGCCGCCGCCTGGCTTCTGCACCTGGGCTTGGGCAGACCTTCGCTCATTCATCTATGCGGTTATGATGGGGGCCGAGTTCCCTTGGTCCAAGCGCCCGGATATCGCCCTGGGCTGCTGCACGGACGGCGCCCGGCCGGTCATTTTCAAGATCGAGCGAGTGGAGTAGGCCAAGGAGAAGCAGCCATGCCCTCTATCAAAAAGTTGGTGATGAGCCTTTTCGTGCACGATGTCGAGACCCGGCCCCGAATGGTCGAGCTGGAACAGCCTATCCAGATCGTCGGCATGGCGATAGACACCGACATCAGGAACATCTACCGCGACGTGCCGCGAGTGGGGAAGCAATTCGCACAGTACAAGCGAGACCACGTCATTCCCCACAAGAAGCAGCCGTGGGCCTTTGCGGCGGTGAGCAAAGATTTCGACGCGGAGAAAAAGACCTTTACCTACATCATCGGCGATGTTGTCACCAGTCTCCAAGACGTGCCGCCTGGCCTGATTGCTTTTGAGATCCCCCCCATAACGTATGCCGTTTTTCCCGTGCGACCTAAAAACAGCCTGGGCTGGGGGATAGGCATCCCCGCCGTGAAACAGTACGCCTATACAGGCTGGCTGCCCGGCTCCGGCTACGAAGCGGCTGGCATCGTCGACGATTTTGAGTATCACGACGAAAGAAGTGTGAGCAAGAATCCCGAGATCGACCTATATATTGCCATAAGGAGAAAATAAAATGGACAAGATCATTGCGTATTGTGGATTGGTGTGCAGCGATTGCGAAGCCTACATCGCTACCCAGGCTAACGACATGGCTGCCCTGGAGCGGGTGGCGGCCAAGTGGCGTGTAGAATTTAACGCGCCCAACATGACCGTCGAGTCAATCATTTGCGACGGCTGCCTGGAGGGCGGTCGCAAGTGCGGCCACTGCGCCGAGTGCCAGATTCGCGCTTGCGGCGTAGCGCGGGGCGTTGCCAACTGCGCTCACTGCCCCGATTATGTTTGCGAGCAGTTGGCCGGCTTTTTCAACATGGTGCCCCCGGCGCGGGCGGTGTTGGACGGGATCAGACAGACGCTCTGAAGCGTGAGAGGAAACAATGGGAGAGCTTTCACTAGATCAACTCGGAGCTTTTATCGTCAAGGCCAAGGCGGCTACCTATGCGGCCGGCGGGGCCACGAGCCTGTCCTATCGACCCGGCTCGCACGACCTCCAGTTCCACGCCGGAGAATTCGCCTATCTCGACAGCTACTTTGGCGGCGTCGACTTTATCGGCCAGGAGGTCGTCTACTACCAAGGCCAGCCTGTGTGGGCCATGAATTACTACGGCCGCATCCTCGAAACTACCCTGATCAAGGGCGAAGAGGCCGGGCAGATCATCCAGGCGAGCTTGTCGGCGTTGTACAAAGAAGGGCGCTTCCTGGGCGGTTTCGAGCACGATGCAGGCCAGGGTGTCTACACTGACACCAACGAGGGGGACGTCACCTCGTTCACCGGCAAGGAGTGGATCGCGCGCAGTGGCAGCCGGGTCTATGAGCTAGTCTATCACGGCGGGCTGATTAATGGTTAATTTTTAATTGTCAATTGTTAATGGTTAACGGTGAACGATCCGATACCGTTACATCAAGAGGAGTCTATGGAGCGTCGTCAATTGGGCCGAACGAAATTGGATGTCAGCGCGATTGGGCTGGGCACCGAGTATCTGAAGGGGCAGCCGCGCGAGACGGTGCTCTCCGTCATCCGCCAGGCCATCGAGCAGGGGGTGAACTATTTCGACGTGGTGTTCTCTTTCCCCGACTACCTGGACGACCTGGGAGCGGCGCTGAAGGGACACCGGCAGGAGGTGATCCTGACCGGACACCTGGGGTCAACCGTCAAGAACGGCCAATATTTCAAGACACGCAATGTCAAACACTGCGAATCGTTTTTCCTCGACCTGCTGGCCAGGCTGGGCACGGATCACGTGGACGTGCTGTTCTTGCACAATTGCAACCCGCAAAAGGATTATGACAAGCTGATGAGCCAGAGTGGGCCGCTGGGGCTGGCTAAGCGCCTCCAGCAAGAGGGCAAGGCGCGTTACCTCGGCTTTAGCGGGCACTCGGTAACGACCGCTTTGCAGGCGGTCGAAAGCGGGCACGTCGACGTCTTGATGTTCCCCATCAACCTGGCTGCCAATGCCGTGCCGGGCAAAAAGGAGCTGCTCCAGGCTTGCGCTGCTGGGGGTGTTGGCGTGGTGGCGATGAAGCCGTATGCCGGCGGCAAGCTGCTCAGCGCTGAGCGCACTGTCCGCATGGGCGGCTACCAGATGGGCGGTGAGGCGCTCAAGCTCAAAAAGACGGCACCGATCACGCCGGTCCAGTGCCTGGCTTACGTGCTGTCGCAGGTGGGCGTGGCGACGGCCGTCCCTGGCTGCGCCAACGAGGAGCACTTGAGAGACGCCCTGGCTTACGGCCAGGCCAGCTCGGAAGAACGAGACTTTTCCTCGCTCCTGGCCGATTTCCAGCAGTACGCCGAGGGGGAATGCGTCTACTGCAACCACTGCTTGCCCTGCCCGGCGGCGATCGACATCGGCCAGGTCATGCGCCTGTTGGATATGGCCCAGCAGCGCATGAGCGCCGGGCTGCGGGCGGCCTACGCGGCCTTGCCGGCCAACGCCTCCGACTGTACGCGCTGCGGCGCTTGCGAGGCGCGCTGCCCCTTTGGCGTGAGCGTGATGGCCAGGATGGAGCAGGCGGGCGCCGCTTTTGGCTAGCCTCGAAATCGCCACTTGACAAATTCGTCCTTTGCGGTATACTCTAGCCCCAGTGGGGCGGTCAAAGACGACCGGCAAGTGAAACCATGATTGCACTGTATTTAGAAACTAGTATCAACTGCCTAAAGCGTCGTATTCAAGAAGAGCCAGGCTACTTGTCTGGGTAGGTTCTTGTTGCGTAGAATTCACGAGCCAGCCAGACAAACGGGGCTGGCTCTTCTCACGCGCGGTGGACGTCGCCCATCGCGCTTTTGTTTTGTCGGCTCCTTTGGGGGCTAAACGGTGGAGGTCTAGAAACGATATGAAGGACAAGATCAACAAGGTGGTGCTAGCTTATTCGGGCGGGCTGGATACTTCCGTCATCGTGCCATGGCTCAAGGAGAATTATGACTGTGAGGTCATCACGTTCACGGCCAACCTGGGACAGGGCGACGGCGAGCTGGTGGGCCTGGAGGAAAAAGCCAAGGCCAGCGGCGCCAGCAAGGCGTATATCGTGGACCTGCGTGAAGAGTTCCTGAGCGAGTACGCTTTGCCCACCATGCAAGCCGGCGCGATCTACGAACGCCTGTATCTGCTGGGCACCTCGTTCGCCCGCCCCGTCACGGCCAAGCACATGGTCGCCGTCGCCCAGCAAGAAGGGGCCGAGGCCGTGGCCCACGGCTGCACGGGCAAAGGCAACGACCAGGTGCGCTTCGAGCTGACCGTCAAGGCGCTCAATCCTCTGCTCAAGGTCATTGCCCCGTGGCGGCAGTGGGACATCCGCTCCCGCCAGGACGCGCTGGCCTACGCCCGGGCGCACCATGTGCCGGTGGCCACCACGGAGAAGTCGATCTACAGCCGCGACCGCAACATCTGGCACCTGAGCCACGAGGGCGGCATCCTGGAGGACCCCTGGGCCGAGCCTGAAGAAGCCATGTTTTGCCTCAGCGTCGCGCCAGAGGCCGCACCCGACAAGCCGCACTACTTGACCTTGGATTTTGAGCAAGGCAGCCCGGTGGCCATCGACGGCCAGGCGGCCGGGCCGGTTGAGATGCTTAGCCGCCTCAACGAGTTGGGTGGGGCGCACGGCGTGGGGCGCGTCGACCTGGTTGAAAATCGCCTGGTGGGGATGAAGTCGCGTGGTGTGTACGAGACCCCCGGCGGCACTATCTTGTATGCCGCTCACCAAGGCCTGGAAAGTATCTGCCTGGACCGCGACACGCTGCATTACAAAGAGCTGGTGGGCCACCGCTATGCCGAGCTGGTTTACTTTGGCCAGTGGTTCACTCCCCTGCGCGAGGCATTGGCGGCCTTTGTGGCCAAGACGCAGGAACGAGTCACTGGCAGCGTGCGCGTCAAGCTGTACAAGGGCAATTGCACGGTGGTGGGGCGCAAGTCGCCGTTCAGCCTCTACCGCGAAGATTTTGCTACCTTTGGCCACGATAATGTTTACGACCAGAGCGATGCGGAGGGTTTCATCAACTTGTTTGGCTTGCCGCTTCAAGTCAGGGCCATGATCGACCTGGAAGACAAAAAGCGGGGCGATCTGCACGAGCCGGACTTTAGCCATTTCAAGCGGGATTGATGGAAGAGATTTTTACACAGAGATTCACTGAGGAGCACAGAGCCTCACAGAGACTTTCTCTGTGCATCTCTGCGAAGCGTCTCCGTGTAGCTCTGTGTAAGGCTATTTTTGAGGTAGGCAGATGACTTTGTGGGGCGGGCGGTTTGCAGGACAGGCAGATGAATTGGCCAAGCGCTTTGGCGACTCGATCAGTTTCGACTACCGCATGTACGCGGCCGATATTCGAGGCAGCCTGGCGTATGCTGGCGCGCTGGCGCGGGCCGGCCTGATCAGCGCTGAGGAGCGCGAGCAGTTGGCCGCCGGCTTGCGGCAGGTGCTGGCCGAATTCGACGCTGGCACTTTTCAGTTTGAGCCGGCCGACGAAGACATCCACACGGCGGTCGAGCGGCGCTTGACCGAGCTGGCCGGCGAGGTGGGAGGCAAGCTGCATACCGGCCGCTCGCGCAACGACCAGGTGGCTACCGATCTGCGACTGTACTTCCTGGACGAGACAGCCTCGCTCTATACTGCCCTGCGCCAGTTGCAGGAGGCTGTGGTCGAAAAGGCCGAGGCTCACTTGGACGTCATCATGCCAGGCTACACCCACATGCAGCAGGCTCAGCCTGTGCTATGGAGCCACTGGCTGATGTCTTTCTTTTGGAAGCTCGAGCGCGATCGCCAACGGCTGCTTGACCTGAGGCAGCGCGCCTCGGTTTGCCCGCTGGGCGCTGGCGCGCTGGCGGGTACCCCCTTTGGGATCGATCGGGCTGCCCTGGCAGCCGAGTTGGGTTTTGCAGAGGTGTCGCCCAACAGCCTGGACGCCGTGAGCGACCGCGATTACGTTGTCGAATGCCTGGCCTGGGCCGCGCTGCTGCAGGTCCATCTGAGCGGCCTGGCCGAGGACTTGGTGATATGGTCCAGCCGCGAGTTTGGCTTTGTCCAGGTCGGCGAGGCCTATTCGACTGGATCTAGCCTGATGCCGCAGAAAAAGAATCCCGACTCGCTAGAACTTGTGCGCGGCAAGAGCGGGCGCGTCGTGGGACACCTGGCCGGCTTGTTGACGACTTTGAAAGGCTTGCCCACTTCTTATAACAAGGATATTCAGGAGGATAAAGAGGCCCTTTTTGACGTGCTGGATACCCTGGCGCTAGAGCTGCCGCTGGTCGCCGGTGTGATTCGTTCCCTGCATGTCAACAGCCAGCGCTGCGCGGCTGTCCTGGACACGGCGCTGCTGGCAACTGACCTGGCTGACTACCTGGTGCGCCGCGGTGTGCCTTTTCGCCAGGCGCACCACGCGGTTGGCCAGGCGGTCAAGCAGGCCGAGGAGCACGGGCTGTCCCTGGATGAGCTCGCCCTGACTGACTACCAGGCCATTCATCCTGCCTTTGATAGAGACGTGTACGCCGTGTTTGATTTTGAGCGCTCGGTGGCGGCACGGGCGGTGGAGGGCGGCACCGCCCCCTCCGCGGTGCGGGCGCAGTTCGACCGCGCGCAGACGCTTTTGGCTGAAACTAAACATTCGTGTCATTCGTAAATTCGTGTAATTCGTGATAAGACTTTTCACTTTTGAAAGGAGAAAAAAACATGGAATGTCCAGAATGTGCTGCAACGTTGGATTTGGCTCCCGATGTCGAGGTGGGAGAGATCGTGGTCTGCCCCGACTGTGGGGTTGAATTAGAGGTGGTGGGTGTTGACCCCATCAAACTCGATTTGGCCCCCGAAGTCGAGGAAGACTGGGGAGAGTGAGCCATGAGAATCGGCGTGATGTACTCCCGGGTGAGGGTTGAGGAGAAGCTGCTCTTTGATGCTTTTGACCGGCGAGGAGTGGCTTACGAACAGATTGACGCCCGCTCGGTTGTGTTCGGCTTGGACAATACCGGTCTGGGTGTCGACAACCTGGCTCATTACGATGCCGTGCTCGTCCGCTGTTTGAGTCACTCACAGGCCTATTACCTCACGCGCTGGCTAGACAGCCTGGGAGTGCCCGCCGTCCCTTCTCACCACGCGATAGCCACTTGCGGCGACAAAATTCTGACCAGCGCCGCCCTGCGTGAAGCCGGGTTGCCCACTCCTCGCACCCAAATCGCTTTCACGCCAGAGGCGGCGCTGGAGCTTATCGAGGCGCTCGGCTACCCGGTGGTGCTCAAGCCCGCCTTTGGCTCTTGGGGGCGCTTGCTGTCCAGGGTCAACGATCGCCATGCGGCCGAGGCCATCCTGGAACACAAAACAACCCTGGGCGGCTACCAACACTTGATCTTTTACATCCAGGAATTCATCGACAAGCCAGGCCGCGACATTCGCAGTTTCGTGGTGGGGGATGAGACGGTGGGTGCGATTTATCGCAATTCACCGCACTGGATCACCAATACCGCCCGCGGCGGATCGGCTCAAAACTGTCCCATTACGCTCGAGATAGACCAGCTCTCGCGCTCCGCCGCAAAGGCCGTCGGCGGGGGGGCGCTGGCGGTCGATCTCTTGGAAGCGCCCGACGGCCAATTGTTGGTGAACGAGGTCAACCATACGCCCGAATTTCGCAACAGCATCGAGCCTACCGGTGTGGATATCCCGGGCAAGATCGTCGATTACGTCCTGCAGATAGCCGCCAACAAGGCCAGCCGCTGAAAGTTGAACGTATGAGCGCCGCTGAGCTCGTTTCCAAGTGGATTGCTTAGAAGCGGGCGCTCTTCACCAATGATGAAAATGCTTGCGTGCCTTTCGTGCGCGAAGCGTTCGTGTCTTTCGTGATTTATTTTCGGAGTAGTTTCATGAGGATCGGTGTCCTGTGCTCCCTGGTGCGCGTGGAAGAAAAGATGATCTTCCAGGCCTTGCGCCAGCGTGGAGTAGAGTTCGAGAGACTCGATGACCGCCAATTGGTCTTTGACCTGAACGGCGGCACAGCACCCCAGTGTGAGCTTGTCCTGGTGCGCTGTGTGAGCTACTCGCGCGCCCTGTACGCTACCCGCCTGCTGGAGATGCAGGGTGTGAAAACGGTCAGCTCCCACCGCGCGGTCGCTACGTGTGGCGACAAGATCATGACGACCCAGGCTTTCCTGGAACGGGGCATTCCTACCCCGCATACCGCGGTCGCCTTGTCCGAGGAAATGTCCCTAGCGGCCATGGAAGTGCTCGGCTACCCGGTCGTGCTAAAACCTCCCATCGGCTCGTGGGGCAGGTTGATTGTCAAGATCAACGATCGCCAGGCCGCCGAGGCGGTGGTCGAGTACAAGCAAGCACTAGAGAAGGATCACGACCAACCCTTCTACCTTCAAGAATACATCGACAAGCCTGGCCGAGATATTCGCACGCTCGTTGTCGGAGATGAGACGGTGTACGCGATCTATCGCAGCTCGTCGCATTGGATTACCAATACGGCGCGTGGAAGCACTGTCTCAAATCTGCCGCTCACAGATGAGATTGACAGCCTCTCGCGCTCGGCTGCGGCGGCTGTGGGCGGCGACATCGTCGCCGTCGACCTGCTGGAAACGCGCCAGGGGAACTTGTTAGTTAACGAGGTCAACCACACGCCGGAATTTCACGGTGCTATGCAGGTGGCCAACGTCGACATCGCTGGAAAAATAGTCGACTATTTGATTCGAGTTGCACAGGAGGCAAGATGATTCAAGCTGCTATTGTAGGGGCGTCGGGCTACACCGGGGGAGAATTGCTCCGGCTGTTGCTGGCTCACCCCCAGGTTGAGGTGACGCAGATCACGTCCGAAACGTACGCGGCCCAGTACGCCCACTTTGTTCACCCCAACCTGCGTGGCCATACTGAGCTGCGCTTCAAACGCCTGGCGGAGCTGGCCGAGACCGAGCTGCTGTTCCTGGGTTTGCCGCACGGCCACGCCATGGAACGCATCGAGGACCTGGCCGCCAAAGCGGGCAAGATCGTGGACTTGTCGGGCGATTTTCGCCTGCGCAACCCGGCCGATTACGTCAAGTGGTACGAACACCCTCACTCCCATCCAGACTGGCTGGCGCGCTTTGTGTACGGCCTGCCCGAACTACACCGGCAGGAGATGGCCGGCGCCAAGTACATCAGCGGCGTAGGGTGCAACGCGTCGGTGACGATCATGGCCTTGTGGCCGCTTTACCGCCGTGGCCTGGTGCGCGAAACGGTGGTTGAGGTCAAGGTCGGCTCGTCCGAAGGCGGCAACTCGCCCACCCCTTCTTCTCATCACCCGGAGCGTGCCGGCGTGGTGCGCTCTTACAGCCCGGCTGGCCACCGCCACATCGCCGAGATCATCCAGGAACTCGAGCTTGATCCCAAGCAGCCCAAGCTGTACTTTTCGGTCACGTCGGTCGATATGGTGCGCGGCGCGCTGGCTACCTGTCACTGCTTGCTCGACCAGGATATACCCGAAAAGCAGGTCTGGGAGTTTTATCGCGAGGATTACAAGGACGAACCTTTCGTGCGCCTGGTGCGAAACAAGCGCGGCATTCACCGCTACCCGGAAGCCAAGCTGCTGACGGCCTCGAATCATTGCGACATCGGCTTCGAGGCCGACCCGGAAAATCGCCGCCTGGTCGTCATCGCGGCGATCGATAATCTCATGAAAGGCGCCGCCGGCAGCGCCGTCCAGTCCGTGAACGTGATGTACGGCTGGCCGGAAAAGACGGGGCTCGAGTTCCCGGGCTTGCACCCAATTTGACGTTCTACTCATGTAATTACTAGGGGACATATTTTTGGTTACACAGAGTTTCACGGAGAATTCACAGAGAAGCACGGAGAATTTGAGGAAAGCTTATATTTTCTCTGTGTATCTCTGTGTTCCCTCTGTGTGTCTCTGTGTAGCCCAAGTGGTCACAGGAGGCTTATGATTGTTGTCAAAGCAGGCGGAGCTGAAGGGCTAGATGCAGAAGCCGTATGCGCCGACGTGGCCGAGCTGGTCAAGCGAGGTGAACAATTGGTGCTCGTGCACGGTGGCTCGCACGAGACTAACGTGATTTCCGAGCAGTTGGGGCATCCGCCCCGCTTTGTCACGTCCGAGTCCGGCCACTCCAGCCGTTACACCGACCGCCAGACGCTGGAAATCTTTGCCATGGTCGTGGGCGGGCGCATCAACAAGCTGCTGGTGGAGCGGCTGCAGCACTTGGGCGTCAACGCGGTGGGCTTGTCTGGCCTGGACGGGCGGCTGCTGGAAGGGCAGCGCAAGGATACCCTGCGCGTGATCGAGGCTGGCAAGCGCAAAATCTTGCGCGGCGAGTACAGCGGCGTGATCGAAAAGGTCAATGTCTCCCTGCTGAGGCTGCTGCTAGACGCCGGCTATGTGCCGGTGGTGGCTCCCCTTGCCATCAGTTACGAAGGCGACGGCTTGAACGTGGACGGCGACCGGGTTGCGGCTGCCATCGGCAGCGCGCTCAAGGCTGAGAAGGTCATCATCTTGAGCAATGTGCCTGGTCTGCTGAAGGATGTGTCTGACCCGTCCTCGCTGATTCGCCGTGTCCCGGCCGAGCGGGCCGAGGAATACCTGGAACGCTACGCCAAAGGGCGGATGAAGCGCAAGATTCTGGGGGCGGCCGAGGCCCTCCGGGATGGCGTCGGCCAGGTCATCATCGCCGATGGCCGGGTTGAAAAGCCGCTCCAGCAAGCGCTGGAGGGGGCAGGAACGATTATTGGCTAGACCCTAAAGGCTTTGGAAACCTTTAGGATCTAAGGAGATATCATATGCAGAGATTTAGAACATTTGACTTGTCGGATGACCTGCCTGAGGAGCTGCTCTCGGCCAAGGTCAAGGGACCGGTTTACATCGATGACACAACCCTCAGGGATGGAGAGCAAACGGCCGGAGTGGTTTTTGCCAACGAGGAAAAGGTCAGTATCGCCCGTATGCTAGCCCGGCTGGGCGTTCAGCAAATAGAGGTGGGCGTCCCGGCCATGGGCGGCGACGAGAAAGAGTCCATCAAGCAGATCGTAGACCTGGAGCTTTCAACCAGCATCCTGGGTTGGAATCGGGCCGTGGTGAGCGACGTCAAGCACTCGCTCGACTGCGGCGTCCAGGCGGTTGCGTTGTCTATCTCGGCTTCGGACATTCACATCGAGCACAAGCTGATGAAAGACAGGCAGTGGGTGCTGGATTCGGTCAAAGAGTCGACCGAATTTGCCAAGAGCCACGGCTTGTACGTTTCCGTCAACGCCGAAGATGCCTCGCGAGCCGACCCGGACTTTCTGGTTCGATTCGCACTGACGGCCAAGGCGGCCGGCGCCGACCGCGTGCGCTACTGCGATACAGTGGGGATCCTGGACCCCTTCGAGACCTACAAGCGCGTCAAGGCTCTGATCGACGAGGCAGGACTGCCGGTCGAGATGCACACTCACAACGATTTTGGGATGGCCACGGCGAACGCCATCGCGGGCCTCAAGGCCGGCGCTACCTACGTCAACACCACCGTGAATGGCCTGGGGGAGCGTGCCGGGAACGCCTCGCTGGAAGAGCTGGTGATGGCTCTCCAATATTGCGAGGAGATTAAAACAGGGATGCGCACCTCGCTCTTTCGCGAGCTGTCCGAGTACGTGGCCCTGGCCTCGGGGCGCAGCCTGCCGGCCTGGAAAAGCGTGGTGGGCAGCAGTTTGTTCGTCTACGAGGCGGAGGGGCGAGCCAGTGGCGTTGTCCACGACCCGGCCTCTTATGAAGTGTTTATGCCCGGCGAAGTTGGCTTGATGCGCCGCTTCAATGTGGGCAAGTACTCTGGCCCCAGCGTCATCCGCCAGAAATTACGTGAATACGGTTACCATCCCACCGAAGAAGAGGTGTCCAAGATGGCGCCTGTCCTGCGCAGCCGCTCGATCGCCCTCAAGCGCTCGCTGTTCGACAACGAGGTGGTCGAGGAATATGAAGCATTGCGAGAAAGGAGATAGCCAGTGAGCACAGACACCCAGATCCGATTTACAGATATCACTCTTCGTGATGGAGAACAGGCCGTCGGCGTGATCTTTACCCGCCGCGAAAAAGAGCAAATCGCCTCCCTGCTGGCCGAGATCGGCGTGCAGGCTATCGAGGCCGGCTTTCCGGCCCTGGGACGCGAGGAGCAGGAATGTGTCAAGGCGGTGGCAGAGGGCGGCATCCAGGTGAGGCAAGCCGGTCAGCTGATTGGCCCTATGCAGGTGTATGCCTTTGCCCGTGCCCGGCAGGAAGACATCCGGGCCGCCGCCGAATGTAACGTCCACGGTGTGGTCATTTCGATCTCTACCTCAGACATTCACATCGAGCGCAAATTCCATCGCTCGCAGCAGTGGGTGCTGGAGCAGCTCCAAGTCGCTGCCGGCGAAGCCAAGTGCCACGGTTTGAGCTTTTGCGTGAGCGCGGAAGACGCCGTACGCACCGAGCTGGACTTTTTGATCGAGTTTTACCGCCAGGCTGAAACGCTTGGCGCGAGCCTGGTGCGTTACTGCGATTCGGTCGGCTTCCACGACCCCTTCACTGTGTACAAGCGCATCAAGGCCATCCGGCGGGAAATCGCCCTGCCTATCGAGATGCACGCCCATAACGATTTCGGAATGGCCACGGCTAACGTGTTGGCTGGGATTCGAGCCGGGGCCGGCGCGGTGGCGGCCTCGATCGGTGGACTGGGGGAACGGGCCGGCAACTCGCCGCTCGAAGAGGTGGTCATGGCTCTGAAATATCTGCACGGCGTGGACCTCCCGATCGATACCACCCGCTTTCGCGAGGTGGCCGAGTATGTGGCCGGCGCCAGCCAACGGGCTATCCCTATCTGGAAAGCCATCATCGGCACGAACGTGTTCGCCCACGAGTCGGGCATCCACGCCGACGGTATCCTCAAGAATCCCGAAAATTACGAGGCCTTCCGGCCCGAGGCGGTCGGACTGGAACGCCAGATGATCATCGGCAAACATTCTGGTTCCAAGGCCCTCATCCACAAGTTCGAGGGCGAGTTTGGCATGCCGCTGGACGCGGAGATGGCAACCAAGCTCCTGGAGCGGGTGCGGGCCACAGCCGTCGAGCTCAAACGCTCCTTGTTCGACAAGGAGATCATCCTGCTGTACCAGGAACTTACCGGTGAGACCACCAAATGGGGCGATAGCCCGTGGTGATATTCTGTAGGGGCGACGCATGCGTCGCCCTTACCCGGATGGAGGACACATGCTTAGCTTGAACGAAATCATCGCCCTGGAGGATCGCCACGAGAGCGGCCTGTACAACAAAATCGCCATCGCCCTCGAACGCGGCGAGGGTGCTTACGTGTGGGACGTGGCGGGCAAAAAGTATATCGACTGCATGGCCGGGCACGGGGTAGCCAACATCGGGCACGCCAACCCGGCCGTGATCCGGGCCGTGACTGAGCAGGTGCAGCGCCTGACGACCTGCTACGAAACGATTTACAACGAGCAGCGCGCCCGGCTGATGCACAGGCTGGTCGAGATCGTCCCGCCCGGCCTGGAGCGCGTCTTTTTGTGCAATTCGGGCGCGGAAACGGTCGAGGCTGCCTTCAAATTCGCTCGCCTCAGCACCGGCCGGACCAAGATCATCGCCGCCATGCGTGGTTTCCACGGGCGCACCTTTGGCGCGCTGTCGGCCACCTGGCGCAAGGAATATCGCGAGCCGTTCGAGCCGCTGGTGCCTGGCTTTGAGTTTGTGCCCTACAACCGGCTGGAGCGAATGGAAGGGGCCATCGATGACCAGACCGCCGCCGTCATCCTGGAGGTAGTGCAGGGCGAGGGCGGCGTCTATCCCGGCGACGGCGATTACCTGCGCGGCGTGCAGGCGCTGTGCCGTCAGCGCGGCGCGCTGTTCATCGCCGACGAGGTGCAGACCGGCTTTGGCCGCACGGGCAAGATGTTCGCGTGTCTTCACCACGACTTGCAGCCGGATCTGCTGTGCGTGGCCAAGGGCATCGCCGGCGGGCTGCCGATGGGCGCCGTGCTCATCGGCCCGCGAGTCGGTGGGCTGGGCAGCAAGCAGCACGCCACCACCTTTGGCGGTAACCCGCTCTGCTGCGCGGCGGCGCTGGCCGCCATCGACACTATCGAATCCGAGCGCCTGCCTCAGCGGGCGGCCGAGCGCGGTGCCCAGCTCATGGCTGGCCTGAAAGCCATCGACTCGCCCCTGGTGCGCGAGGTGCGTGGCCTGGGGCTGATGGTCGCCGTGGAGCTCAAGGGACCATCCGCCAAGTACCTGGCCGCCCTGGCCGAGCGCGGCATCCTGGCACTCTCGGCCGGCTCGACCGTCATCCGCTTCCTGCCGCCGCTGGTCATCAGCGAACAGGACATTGACATCGTCGTGCGGCAGACCGCCGAGGTGCTGCAGGCGCTTTGATTCCGTGCAATCCGTGCACGCGGAGCGTCCGTGTCTCAGGAGGTCGTTATGCAATCGCTTGACGTGACGATAGAGCTGGATTGGCTCATGTGGTATGATCGTTGGGAAACGATGCAGAATTGCTACGTGCCCCAGCGGCTGCGGCGTTTCGACCTGATGCTCCAGTTGATCGACTTGCCGCGTGAAGCCCCCCTGCACGTGCTTGACCTGGGCTGCGGGCCGGGTTCGCTGGCCTTT
>JAFGFO010000006.1 GCA_016931085.1 Thermoflexales bacterium | reverse complement strand
TCGTGCGGCAAGGGCTGCTGAACGCTGGCATCGTCGTGCTCGTGGATAGCGGCAAGGTGGTCGCCGTCGATGTGGCATAATGGAGGCCCGAACTTGAGAAACTGCCAGCCGGCGCCGGCGGCGGCATTGCGGAATTGCACGTTGCGGCGTAACTTGTACTCGATCAGCCCGGCCCGCCCACCAGGGATGACGAGCACGGGGGTGCCGAGGGGGGGGCGTTTGGTCAGCAAGTGAGGCGCCAGTTGGGCCGTGGCCGAAAAGACAAAGGTGTACGCTGGCGTGTGCTTCTCGCTCCACACCAGGCGGTTGTTGGCATGTTCGCCGACTTCCCAGCCGATCCTCTTGCCTATCACCTCGAGCTGATGGCGCAGTCCCTCGATTTCCTGGCGGCGCGGGGTAGGGTGGTCCTCTTCACGTAGCGAGTAGACGCCGGGCGACACGCTCTGAGCGTACGACTCCAGGCACAACGTGACCAGGCTTCGCTCGGGTGTTAGATTGCCTGGAAATTGGGCGTAGATGGCACGCAGGAGCGCCGCTTCTTCCCATTCGGTGGCCTGCTGCAAGACATCATAGACGGCCAGTTCGACCAGGTCAGACAGGGGCACCTCCATTCCACCTCCGATCGAGCGGTTCGTCCACCAGACCTGGTCGCTGCCCTCCACGCGCTGCAGCGCCGTTTCGCGCCCTTCAAAAGTCCCGCGCACAAAGTGCGTCAGCAGCGCCAATGGGGGGGGATTGACGTCCGGCAAACGCGTTGTGATGGTCAAAAGGTCCGTGCGTGCCAGGGCCCGGTAAATGCCGGCAGCCAAGTGGGGCCACGTGCTTGGCTCGCTGCGGGCGCGCAGGATGTCCAATGCCGCTTGCTCGGTCACTTCCATGACTTCTATTCCGAGTGCTTCTATGTCAAGCTGTCGCTCTGGCATAACGGCTCCCCGCCGCCAGGTCATGCGCAGGCCATCGTGCGGCTCGGCCAGGGCGTGCGCCAACGTGAGCTTGGCGCCGGCGCCGGCCAAGGCGAGCGCGCCCAAGGATTCGTCGTTGGCGTCACGGTGAATCAGCACCAGTTTGCCCGGCTCGGACAGCCTGGAGGCCACTGCCTGCAAGGACGGCGCGAGCGCGCGCCATAGCCATTCCGTATCGGCGCGGCGGTGGCTCAGCAAGGGGCGCAGCACGTCTGCGGTGTCCTTGCCCCACAACCACGCACTCCAAACCGCCCCCAACGCCCAGAAAGTTGAATTGAGCTCGGGGGCCAGCCCCACGGCCAAGGCTACCTGGTCTGTTTCAACCACCTGGGCAATCTCGCGGCTGCTGCGGGCCACCAGGTAGCCCGCCGGCTCACGCCCGGCCAGTAACGCTTCGAGCTGCTTGGCGCGTGTCAGGCTCTGCTCAGCGGCTTGCCCCATCCAACGCTTGAAACGTTTTTCCAACGAGTTCAACACACTGCGTTCGACAAAGGTGGCTGGTGCCTTCAGGCTGCGTGGCCGGGCCGGCTGGCCTCGTTCGGTGTGAGGGTGGAGCATGCTGCACTCGGCCAGCGTCTCTAGCAGGAGGGGCCGCAAAAGCGCGCGCTCGCTTTCAGGTAGTGCGTCGAGCCTGATCAGGATGTCCGAAATGGCGGCCAGCGCGCGCGGGGTGTAGGCTGCCAGCACAGCCGCCGCTCGCTCGCGCTCGTCGCTGTGCTCCGCCATGTCCGGCGTCGTGACACGCTCGAGCAGCAGCCAGTAGGGCAGGCTGCGCGGCTCGTAGCGCTTGGCCAGGGCCATATCCTCCGCATCGCTTGGCCCACTGCTCTCCGCCTGGCACTGGACACACTGAACGCGCTTTTCAATCGCTTCACCCCGGTCGCGATCCCATACAAACGACAGGGCGCGGGCCGGCTTGCGGCACGTCGGGCAGCGGCTGGTGTAATGGGCGGCCAGCCGTGTATCGAGCGGCGAGTGAGCGCTATCCTTGGAGCTGCTCAGCAGGTGGGTGAAGGCCGCACTGACGGCCTGCCGATCGGGCCAGTTGTTCCAGGCTAGCCCTAGCTCGACGGCGCAGATGGCGACCGGGTTGAGATTGGTCGCCAGCACGCGCCGGCCCAGGGCCAGACCTTCACGAATGACCTGCGGCGTCTGGCAGAACATGTCGAGCACCAGGTCACCCGGTTGGGTGTAAGCCTCGATGTAGGCGGCGGCTACGCCGGCCGGCATCGCCGGCAGGTACACCTGCAGCGGCGAAGGCTGCTCTGAACTGTCGATATGAGCTGGGGAACTGCCCGGCACAAAGTATGCGATTTCAGCCATGTCTTGAAAACCCCACCAGGCGCGCTTCAATCTCCTCAGCCAGCTCCGGCCACGCGTTAGCGCAGGCGCGCAGTAGCCCATAACAACCAGCCAGCATCATATCCCCGTACGGAACGGCATAGTAGGGATGCAGGGCCGACCCGCGCAGCATCCCCCAACGTGGACCGGTGACGACCAGGCGCTCTATCGGGCGCGGCCTGGTGTCCAGCATCAGTGCGCCGTGCCCCATGTGATCAAAGACGGCCTGGTGTGACAGCGTCCCTGCCGCCAACTGGCACAGGTAGCCTTCCAGGCTGGCCGCCGACAACTCGCCGGTGTGGTGTTCGAACATGCCTTCTATCCCGGCTGGCCCCAGGCGAAAGGCCAGTGTATGAAAATTACCCACGTTGGCAACAAGTGTGCAAGCGGCTGGGCTTGCTGAGGCATACGCTGGCGTGTGTATATGCTCGTCTTCCAACGCGCCCAGCACGGCCGCCGGCGCTGTATCCATCAGCACCAGTGGCCCGTCGAACGCCCGGGCCGAACGCGCCACGGCCTGAAAGCGTGTCAGCTCGGGTGGAATAGCCTCGCGCTGAAATGCCATGCGTGCCAACTGCTCGCGCGCCCTCGCGATCCCCTCCTCGTGTGCACTTTGCGATTTGCTATTTGCGACACTTGCACCTGCGGTGACAAGTGCGGGTGTTTGAGATTTGATATGTGTGATTTGCGATTTGAGATAGTCGAAGCGAAACTGCCGGTCGCTGTAGCCGGGCGGCGCGTTGCCGTGATCGAACACAGCCACCGCCAACAGGTCCGGCCGGCACGGCACGCCGAAGCACTTGAGAGCAGCCTGGATGGCAGCCAGGTCGAGATCGCCCATACGGATGTGTGTGACATGCTTGCGCATAGCAATCGTCCGTGCGCCGCACTCCTGTGCGTCGTCTTCACTGACCAGGTGCACGCCCAATTCGCGCTCGACCTGTTCCAGGTCATCGTTGAAGGTGCGCGCCGCGTCGGGGGTGGCATACAGGGCCAAACCAGCGCGGACGTGCGCCTCGGCCGCCCACGTGCACGGCCCTCCCCCCATCATCACGCCTGATAAAAGTATGGCCTCCTGGCGGGCTGTGGCGGCGCGGATATCTTGCGCGCAGCGGGCGGTAGGGGAAGGCATGACCAGCTTGGTGTTGTTTTCTATCTCGCGCGTGCTGTCAAACAGCAGGATGTCCTGTGTGCCTGTTCCAATATCCACAGCCAGAATTTGCATCGCGTTCCTCCAGATATATTATAACCCGATCGCCCCCAAAGCGTCAACTTTGCCTGCGGAGGGCTTTTTGTGCATAAATAGACTTGTGGTATAATCAGCGTGATGTTCAATCCACTGAATGCACTATTAGGGCTGTTTTCACTTGACATCGGTATTGACCTGGGCACTGCCAATACCCTGGTGAGCGTGCGCGGCAAGGGCATCATCATCAATGAGCCTTCCTGGGTGGCCATCGACAGGCGCACCAAGCGCTCGTTGGCGATCGGCGCAGAGGCTAAAGACATGGTTGGCCGCACGCCGGGCAACATCGTTGCCATTCGCCCGCTGCGGGATGGCGTGATCAGCGAGTTCGAAATCACGGCCGCCATGCTGGATTATTTTATCCGCAAGGCGCACAGCCAATTGATGATCCCCGTCCCCCGCCCGCGCGTGGTGGTGGGCATCCCCAGCGGCGTGACCGAGGTCGAGAAGCGTGCTGTGTACGACGCCGCGATTGCCGCCGGCGCGCGCGAGGCCTATCTGATCGAGGAACCGATCGCGGCCGCCATCGGCGGCGGCCTGCCGGT
>JAFGFO010000025.1 GCA_016931085.1 Thermoflexales bacterium | reverse complement strand
GAGGACGTTGGTCACGCGCACGTAGCGCGCCGTCACCGGCGTGATGGCAAGGACGTACTTTTGCGCCGTAGCCTGCCCGCTCCTGGAGGCCACCGTCGTCCACGTCGTGCCATTCGTGCTGACCTGGATGTTAAAGGTCTGCTGGTAAACCGTCCCCACCCCGACCTGCTTGGTGTTGTAGTAACGATTGTCGTATACGATGTAGTTGATAGTGTACGCCGCGCCCAGGTCAACTCGCAGCCAGTCCGCCGTGCTCTGCCCAGACAGGATGGTCGACTGCGCGCTGGCATCGTTCGCGTCCCAGAAGCCGCCGTTCACTACGTCCCCCCACGCGCCACCCCCCAGCGTCGTCACGCTGCCCGCCAGGGGCTTGTTCAAGGCCAGGTTGACCGCACCATAGACTTGCAGCTCGGTGGCATAGACGTGATGCCAGTTGGCGTTGGCCGTGTACTTGGAGAGAACGTTGGTCACGCGCACGTAGCGCGCCGTCACCGGCGTGATGGCCAAGACGTACTTTTGCGCCGTGGTCTGCCCACTCCTGGAGGCCACCGTCGTCCACGTCGTGCCATTCGTGCTGACCTGAAGGTCGAAGGTCTGCTGGTAAATCGTCGTCACCCCGAACTGCCGGGTGTTGTAATAACGGTTGTCGTACACAATCTGATTGATGACGTACTCCGCGCCCAGGTCCACCCGCAGCCAGTCCGCCGTGCTCTGCCCGGACAGGATGGTCGACTGCGCGCTGGCATCGTTCGCGTCCCAGAAGCCGCCGTTCACCGCGTCCCCCAACGTGCCGCCCGCCACCCTACTGCCTTGTATTCTTATGCTGCCGTCCGTTCCAGATGCAACTCAGATGCGCTCACTTGCTGAATATATACTATTCAATAGCCCCATTAAGAAGGTTCAAGCGAACGGGTAATGCATCCATAAATGTAAGCCACAGGTAATTCTCTTCAATTGTAGTTCGGGTGATAATATCTTTTTCGAATTTCCAGATCATTTGCCCATTCTGGGTTAGCGATACTACCCCACTCTCGTGCATGACGAGAATTACTTTTTTATTATACACGGGCAAGAATGAGTAAAAAAGACTATCAAGGTGTAGTGAAAAATCAACCCTTCCATCTGGGATGCGAATTCCAACAATATCTGAGTTGAATCCCAAGATTAAGCGCAAAAATTCTGGTTGTATTAAGAGATGAGGAACTAAACCATGCCCCTGAGAACAAATACCAATGCCATATCGCCGCAATCCAGATTGACCCAAGTGCACGACCACTGAATAAAAATTACTTTCCTGGTCTGGATTTTCCCCAAGGACACAACTTCCTGCCTCACAATCTTCCAAAGAGCTTATCATTTGATGCTTGCTTTGCCACTCGTGCAACTCGAGACTATATTCGGCAAATGATATATGCATGTTACTGCCCTCCCCCAAACAACATAACTGTAATCAGTTTAGTCCCATCCCAAATGCTTTGAACCTTCAATGCACCCTCGGGACCCATGAGCAATCCCGTTGTAGTCGTCGCACTTTTTCAACGCATAGCTCATACGGTAGCGCCGCCACAGCGTCGAGGGCTGGCCGTGATAGACCTCGACGCGGTCCAGGTAATGGCTCTGAAACAGCCTCGGCGCGTCGCCGCATTGGACGCCTGTGTCGCGCGTGCGGTCGCCGCGCCCAAAGTAGACCCGGCTGCCCCACTCCCCGTTGGCCATCTTGTTGTAATAGATATTCGCCGGGTAGCTGGCCACCTGGCTCCCCGCGTACACTTCCTCGTCGTAGGTGTAGGCCACCTGGTTGCCGTAGGTGTCGCTCACCACGTCCGCGAACCAACGGTAGGCCACTCGCCCCGACAATCTCCCGGCGTAACAGGCGCTCGTGCCACAGGCCTCGACCGAGTAGTTGGAGCTCACCACCTGTTCGGAGCTGGTGCCATAGCCCAGCCGGTACTCGCTCCCACCCGGCGCGCGCACGATCCAGTATTCGCCGGTCTCGTTGCCCGAGCTGCCCTTGCCGGCGCCTTCCTGGTCGTTGTGCCGCCAGATGTACAGGAAGCTCTCCGGCTCGGTGCGATAGCGCCCCCACGCCGGCCCGCCCCCACTCTCCTTCACCAGGCTGTAGCCCGCCCCGTCCAGGACCAGCGTGAACTTGTTCTCGTAGCCTCCGTTCGCCAGCTTGCGCGTGATTTGGGGCACGTCCAGGCTCCAGCCCAGCCCCACCCAATCCGACTGAACCCAGCTCATCAGGCCATCGACCCCCCGGCTGTTGTAGCTCAGCCGCAGTTGGGGCTGCAGGCCGTTCCGCCCGGCCGGCACCTGGATGGGATACTCGTAGCTCGCCGCGCCCGTGAACAAGGCCACCGCCGGCTCGTTGTACACCAACTGCCAACCCGTGTACTGGCTGTTCGAGATGCCGCTCTCGATCACCGCCCCCAGCGGCACCTGGGCGCTGACGCTTTCTGTCTGCGCGTCGATCGACCGCTCGCTCACCGCCAGCGGCGTTCCCGTGTCCGGCTCGTAAGCCGCCACGTACACGCGCTGCCCTGGCCCCAGGGCCGAAAAATCGACCAGCCCCCGCAATTGGATGGTCACCGAAACGCTTTGAGAGGGGACACCCTGCCCGGCGCGCACCTGGAAGCGAATGGCCCGCCCCGGCCGCCCCGCCTCGATCCGCCAGTGCCCAAGGGGAACGTACACGGCTTCCCGCGCGGCTCGAGTCGAGGGAGAAAAGCGCGCTTCGACCCGCCCGTCGCCCGAGCGCAGAACGCCGCCGCCAGGCCCGATGGCCGCCCGCGTCGGCCGGGCAATCCACACCTCCGCGCGGGCCCGGGCCGCCACCTCACGTGCAACGCATCCCTGCGAAGCGGGGACGTCGCACGCCCCGGCCGCCTCGACTTCGACGACGGCCAGCTCATCCACCGGCCCCGATGCTCGCAGCAGCAGGCTGGATGTGAGGCCGGCCCTGGCCGCCAGCTCGCCAAGGGAGGCACGCAGTAGAGACGCAAGATCTTGCGTCTCTACCCCTTCCCAACCCGCCTGGCCAGGAACGCCGCGCAGGCCGGCCGGCAAGGTCGCGCTCAGCACCAGCCCGCTCAGGGGCGCGCCGCCCGTGTTCGACACGCCCAGCGTGAGTGTGAGCAGTTCCCCCGGCGCAACGCCCTCCGGCTCGGCCCGCAGCCACAACGCCAGGTGCCGGCCAGGCTCAGCCGAGGGTGGGACAGCCGGCACAGTCGCGGTGAGCGCCGCACTCTCCCTCTCCCCTTGGGAGAGGGCAGGGGTGAGGGGCAGCGTCGGCGTGAGCGGCAGCGTCGCTGTACTCAGCGTCGTCGCCGTAAGCGGCAGTGTCGAGGTAAGAGTTGACGGCGGGGGGTCTTGTTCCATGGCCTGGGTCGCCACAGGAGAGGACGCCGGGTAGACGAGCACCGGCGCGGCCACGTGCAGCACCAGGCTTACGACCACCAGGCCGGCCAGGCGTTGCCACAGGCGGCGGGAAAGGGTGGACGCGCCATTTCTTAATGGCACATCAATGCGAACAAACGTGCGGGGGGGGTAAAACGGCTTGCATGGCAAGCAAGCGCGAACGATGTGTATCATCGAGAAACGACATGGCATTTTCCTCCATTGATTTTCTAGTCCCTCACCAAAGCCTATCCCCAGACGGGTGAGGGCGCGTGTTTCCTCAACAGCGCTAGAGTATACCACAACGCGCGAAAAGCGCAAGAAGCTTGGTTCTCGTGTTTTTCTTGCGACGGTATAGATTGTGCCAGAACTGCGACTCGTAGTATAATGCTGCTATGGACACGATCTCGCTTTTGGATGAATTGCAGTCCATGGCGCGGAATGGTCTGCATTATACTTCAAATCCGTACGACCGCGAGCGCTATGAACGGCTCTTGGAGTTGGCGACCCAGGCTTATGGCGAGCTGCTGCAAGCGCCGCCCGCCCAAATCAAGGCTGCTTTTCTGCAAGAACTGGGACAGATTACACCCAAGCTGGGGGCAGACGCTGCACTGTTTAACGAGCGCGGCGAGATTTTGCTCATGGAACGGGTTGACGGCGGCGGCTGGTGCCTGCCGTGTGGCTGGGTTGGGCCGAACGAAAGTCCCAGCCAGGCGGCCGTCCGCGAGGCGCGCGAGGAAACAGGACTGGAGGTCAAGGTCAAGCGCTTGGTCGGCGTGTTTACCCGCTTGCCCAATATGGGATACGGGCCACATACGATGGTGGCCGTGGTGCACTGGTGCGAAATCGTCGGCGGCGAATTGACGCTCTCTCACGAAGGCACCGCCTTGCGTTATTGGCCGCTTGACGAGGTGCCGGCCTGGCACGCTAATCACGAGACATACGCCCGCGTGGCGCACTCTATGTGGGAGTCTGGTCGCTTGCTGCCGGCCGTGTCAGAGTAGGGGCAGACCCCTGTGTCTGCCCTGGGGCCGCGTGCCTCTATTGTCCCCAGTCCCGCGGGTACAAGAAGTCGACGCCGATGGTGCGATTGCTGATCTTGGCAATGATGGGCGGCCGCCGCTTGAAGTGGTTGGCGGCGACCCTGCCCCACACGCCCCGGACGTAATCAGGGGCAAAGCCGGCCGCCACCGCCTCGTCAGGCGTGTAGCGCTCGTCGACCAGGAGGTAAAGCAGCTGGTCGACCTCGGCGTAGCTCAGCCCCAGCTCGCCTTCATCCGTTTGCCCCGGCGTTAAATCGGCGCTGGGCGGCTTGGCCACGATTTCTTCGGGCACGCCCAGCGCGCGAGCCAACTGCCGCACCTGGGTCTTGAGCAAATCCCCCAACGGGTTGACCGCGCTGGCCAGGTCCCCAAACAGCGTGCCGTATCCCAGCAGCAGTTCGGTTTTGTTACTGGTGCCGACCACCAATCCACGCCAGGCGGCCGAGCGATCGTAGATCACGATCATGCGCGCCCGCGCCATAACATTGCCCTTCCGCGTGCTGTTCATGTCCGGCGAGCGCTCGATCAGCGAGTCCGCCATCGGCGTGATGTCGATCGTCTCGTGCGCTACGCCCAGTCGATCGATCATCAGTTGGGCATGGCGCAGGCTTTCCTGCGAGGAGGTGCGATAAGGCAAGTACAGTGCCAGTACATTTTCCGCCCCCAACGCCTCGACGGCCAGGGTCGCGGCCAGTGCGCTGTCCACTCCGCCTGACAGGCCAAGCACGGCGCGCTGGAAGCCGGCCCTGGTGATCTCGTCGCGGGTAAAATCCACCAGCAGCCGGCGGGCCAGGTCGGTATTGATACATAATTTGGAGGCTATATCGTTCATCATTTTACCACCCCTTAGGACCACCCACTTGGCTTGATGTCTGGCTCGTGGTATTCGCCCAGGATACGGCGCATCTCGCGCAGCGTGAGCGCGGTGCGCTCGTCGCGCAGCAGCGGCAGGCGCGAGCGCGTGCGGCGCAGCATCCCCAGGTCGACTTTGACAGTCAATAGCACTTCCTCAAAGTACGGCGCTTGCGCCACCAACTCGCCGTTGGGGTCAAAGACGCTCGACCCTCCCCAAAAGTTGATCCCGTCTTCCCATCCCACCCGGTTGGTGTGCACGACGAAATTGCCAAACATGCTGGCGTAAGCCTGGTTGGCCAGCTCGACAAAGCGTGAGCTGTTCAGCTTGTCGCCTGGCCCCAAGCCGCGGCCCGGGCTGGCCGAGGTCAGGATCAGGATATCGGCCCCATCCAGCCACAGCAAATAGGGCGGCGAGACGTGCCAGAAATCCTCGCAGATCAAGATGCCGGCCCGCCTGAATTTCGTGTCAAAGGCGCTCACGCCATCGCCCCAGGCAAAATAGCGTCCCTCGTCAAAGAGCGTGTAGGTCGGCAGATAGACCTTGCGGTGAATGTGCACGATTTGCCCGTCCGAGAGATACGCGCTCGAGATATAAAAGCGCTCGCGGCTCTCTTCCTCGACAAAGCCGACGACCAGGTCGAGCCTGTGGCTGGCTTGCACGAGTGGCCCGAATACGGGATGATCGGCTGAGGGCACCAACGCCACTTCGCTGACCATGTCTTGCACGCTGTAGCCTGTCAATGACAGTTCGGGAAAGACCAGCAGCTCGACGCCGCCCGCTAGCGCCTCGTCTATCAGCGCCAGGTGTTTCTGAAGGTTCGTCTCCACCTCCCCCAGCTTGGGGTATAGTTGAGCCAGCCCGATGTGCAGTTTCATTTTCTTCATCGCTCGTCTCTTCTATATACAATATATCCCAGCGCCACGAGGGCAAAGACAGCATCGGCTGCCTGGTCAAAGCGCAGGCGGCCGATCGTCGCGATCTCGTCGCCGCGCACAAAGCCGAGCGCGAATACACCTGCGCTGTACAGGCCCATAAACAGTGCAAAATATGCGCCGGGCTGAAGCAGTTGCTTGCCATCTTTGCTTCGCAGGCTGGCGGCGTGCTGTGTCCCGTAGGCCAGCAGCCAGCTCATCCCTGCCCAGGCCATGCCCAGCCATTGCACGGCGACGCGCGGCTCGCGAATGCCATAGACATCCGGCAGATCGGCGGCCGTGAACCACAGCGGCTCGCCCGGCCATACCGGCGCGCCGTAAGCGCAACTGGCCGTGTAGCATGCCAACCAACCCAGCCCGCAGCCCAATGCCAGGCCTGGCGTACATGCGTCGAGTATGTCACGCACGGGCAGGCGCTTGACACGGGCATACGCCACTGCACCGGCCAAGCCGCAGGCAAGCCCAGCCTGCCACATCAATCCGCCGCGCCACCATTGGAGCGCTTCGCACAGGTGCTCGCCAAAGTAGGCCCAATTCAGGCCCACGTAGGCGGCGCGTCCTCCCACAACGCCAACTGCCAACGCGGCGAGAAGTGTGTCCAGGACCGGCCAGACCGGCAGGCGGCGCCGGCGCGCGATCCACGCCGCCAGCCCTAGCCCGCCAGCCAGCGCGGCGCTCATCCACTCGCGATAACCCATGACGTGAGTATAACACGTAAAGCGTCCCTCGGCCAGCTCGGGATGATATGAAACGCGAAACGTGAGTGGTGAGACTCACGTGATGTTCCCGCCCGCTGCGCGTCTCAGGCGGTCCTGGATGGCCAGGCCCAGGCCGTCCGGCCCAAAATTGCGCGCCAGGATGACGTCCGCGCCCGCCGAGTCCAGCTTGCGCAGGGCCGCGAACAGGGCTCGGGCGACGCCGGGCAGGTCGTGCTTGGAGCCGATCGCTTGGATGTGGACGGCCGGCAGGTCAAAAGCCGGCAGGTCTTCGTTGGCGATCAACACGCCCACGCGCTGACCCTCGGCCAACAATTCGAGCGCCTGTTGGCGCATGTGCTCCAGCGTGGCTGCTTCTGCGCCGTTGAAAAGCACCAACCTGGCGCGTGGCGCGTAATGCTTGCTCAATTGGCCCGGCGAGCGCTGCGCCCGCGTCTCATCAGTTGCTGCAGGGTGGGGCGTTGTGCCCAGGCCGGGCACGATCGCTTTGAGCGCTTCCAGGCTGATCCCGCCGGGCCGCAGCAGTTGGAGCGACTGCCGGGTGGTATCCACGACGCTCGACTCGACGCCGATTGGGGTGGGACCACCATCGATCACCAGCTCGATCCGCTCGCCCAGGTCCTCCAAGACGTGCGCGGCGGTGGTCGGGCTGGGCCGCGCGAACAAGTTGGCGCTGGGGGCGGCGATGGGAAAGCCGCACGCCACGATCAGTGCCTGGGCGATCGGGTGGGCCGGCATGCGCACGGCGACCGTGTCCAGACCGGCTGTGACGTTTGGCGGAATGGCGCCCGTCTTGCGCAAGATCAGCGTCAGTGGACCAGGCCAAAAGGCGCGCGCCAGGCGCTCGGCCTGGGGCGAGATATCTGCCGCCGCTTCCAGCAGTTGCTCCCACCCCGCGATGTGCACGATCATGGGATCGTGGGCGGGGCGCTTCTTGGCGGCAAACACGCGCTCCACGGCGGCCGGGTCGAGGGCATTGGCGCCCAGCCCGTACACCGTCTCGGTCGGAAAGGCCACCGGCTGGCCCGCGCGCAGCAAGGCCGCCGCGTAGGCGATTTTGTCCGGCTCTGGGGTTACCGGGTCGATCACAAGGATTTCTGCTTGACTCATCGAGCTTTAGTATACCACAGAATTGAATACACAAAGCAAAAATGTGTTACAATAGGAGTTAATATGCGATACGCAATAAAGGAGGTCTCTATGCAAAATCGTCGTGGAAACGTCTTGGGTGCTTTCATCTTGATCGCCGTGGGTGTATGGTTCCTGGCCCAAAACGTCGGTATCGAGCTGCCCAGCCTGGGGGAGATATGGCCGGCTTTGCTGGTGCTGGGCGGTTTGGTGGCGCTGGGCAATTATGTCAGTGGGCATAATCGCGACTCGGACCAGATCTTTTCTGCTGTGCTCGGTTTGCTGTTGGGCGCGTTTTTCTTCGTGTTCACCCTGGGCTTGAGCTTGCCCTTGCCCGGTTTGGAAGAGGGCGTTGGCTGGGAAGACATGGCGCGCTTGTGGCCGGTCTTTCCCCTGATCGTCGGTTTGGCCATCCTGGCCCAGTTCGTGGTCGGCCCCAAGCGCGATTGGGGTGGGCTGACCTTTGGCCTGCTGGCGCTCGTCGTCGGCGTGGTGGCCTTGCCCTTCACCCTGGGGATGTGGCCGGCCGACTTGGGGCTGGCCCTGTTCAAATTCTGGCCGCTCGCGCTGATCGTGGTGGGCCTGGCGGCGCTGCTGCAGGCCATCTTTCGACGGCGGTGATCTGTAAATCCCAAGTCCGAAATCCAAAATCCAAAATCTCGCTTGATAGGCATAGACGCCAGCCGCGCCGCAAGCCAGCAGCGCACCGGCACTGAAGCCTATTCGCTGCACCTGATCCGGGCGCTGGCCGAGGCGGCGCCAGCGTGCCGTTTCAGGTTGTATTTCAACCGTGCGCCGGAAGAAGGGCTTTTCGATGCGCACAACGTCGAGCCGTGCGTCATCCCCTTCCCACGCCTATGGACGCACCTGCGCCTGTCGGCCGAGTTGGGAAGGCGCCCGCCTGACGCCTTATTCGTGCCGGCCCACGTGCTGCCGCCGCTTCGCCCGCGCTGCAGCCTGGTCACCGTGCACGACCTGGGCTATCGCCATTTCCCGCAGGCCCATCCCTGGCTTGCTCGCCTGTACCTGGATGGGTCGACGCGCTGGAACGTGCGCGCAGCGTCTTGGGTCCTGGCCGACTCGCAGGCGACCAAAGACGACGCGGTCCGCTTTTACGGCACCGATCCGGCCAAGATCGTGGTGGCCTATCCCGGCCGGGACGAGAGCCTGGGCCGCGTGGACGACCCGGCTGTCGTTGAAAAGGCCAAGCGGCGTTATGGCATTGAGGGACAGTATATCTTGTATATTGGCACGCTTCAGCCGCGCAAGAACCTGGGCCGGCTCATCGAAGCATTTTCAGCTTCACCTGCACTGCACGCAGGCGCAAGTGTCAGCTTTCAGCTTCACCTGCACTGCGCGCAGGCGCAAGTGTCAGCTTTCAGCTTGGTGCTGGCCGGGAAAAAAGGTTGGCTGTATGATGACTTGTTTGAGCAGGTCAGGCGGCTGGGGCTGGATGGCCAGGTGATTTTTCCAGGCTTCGTGGCCGAGGAAGACAAGGCGGCCCTGCTGTCTGGCGCGGCCGCGGTCGCGTTCCCCTCGTTGTACGAGGGTTTCGGCTTCCCGGCGTTGGAGGCCTTGCAGTGCGGAGTGCCGCTGGTGTGCAGTAACAGCTCGTCGCTGCCCGAAGTGGCCGGCCAGGCGGCGCTGTTGGTCGACCCGCTGGACGTGGACAGTATCGCGCAGGCGTTGGTGCGCATCGTCGCCGATGAGGACCTGCGCCAAGACTTGACCAGGCGCGGTTATGAGCAGGCTGCTCGCTTTTCGTGGCAAGCCTGCGCGCGGACCGTGCTTGATCTTTTGGAGCGAACGACGGAATGAAATTCAACTTTGTACTTCCCTGGCGCCGGCCGCGCCAGCGCAAATCCGAACCTAGCACGTGGGCCGAAAGGCTGCCCATCGCCATCGATCACGCCTTGGAGGCGGGCCAAGTAGTCTTCGAACCCTTGGGTGAGGGGCTGTACGTGTATGCCTTTCCCACCGTCTATGACTTTGGCCGGGATCGCGAGCGCTTCAACCGGGAAGCGCGCCAGGCGGCCGGGCAGTTTTTTGGCCCGCCTGGCCCCGGCCTGCACACCTTGATACAATTCCAGGAAATCCGCGACGGCAACGAGCCGTATTCGCTGGACTATACGGCCTGGGCCGGCGAATATGCCCGCTTGATCGCCGAACAAGAAGTCGGGTTGTATTTTATGATTCGCGCCCAAGAGTTTTTCCCCATCGTCGAGGAAGAATGTCAACGCGTTGGGGTGATGTGTGAGAAGCGCCCGGCTTGGGACGTTCACCTGCTCAAACAGCCCTACCAAGCCCTGTTCCCCACCGGCGATGTGGTGTACGAGGCGGTGGGGCGGGGGACGCCGTTCCGGCTGGCCGTGCGCGACAAGATCGAGGCCTTGCTGGCGCGCTTTCCGCGTTTTGAGACCTTTCACAAAGCGGTGCTGGAGGCTCTGCCAGATTGCCAGGTGGAGCTCGTCGAGCACGAATTGCTAGTCTCAGGCCCCGGCGGCCGCCAGGTGCGCTTGAATTACTGGCGCTTGCCCAGAGAAATTGGCGTCTCTGGCCGCAGTTTCGACGAGCACATGCGCCAGGTGCGCGAGCAGCTCGAGTAGGGGCGAGGCATGCCTCGCCCCTACTTATTCGAAATCTACTTGTCGTTGAGGGCTGCCACGCCCGGCAGGACTTTGCCCTCCAGGAACTCGAGCGAAGCGCCTCCGCCTGTGGAGACGTGCGACATCTTGGCTGCCACGCCGGCTTTCTTGACCGCGCTGGCGCTGTCGCCGCCACCGATGATGGTTGTCGCCCCGCTGTCAGCCAGCAGCCGCGCAATCGCAAAGGTGCCTTCGGCAAAGCGCGGGAACTCGAACACGCCCATTGGGCCGTTCCAGACGACCAACCGGGCGCCCTTGAGCGCCGTGCTAAAGGCCTCGATGCTCTTGGGGCCGATGTCCAGCATCCGCCAACCGGCCGGCACAGCTTGGACGTCCACCACCTGGCTGGCCGCTTCGGCGTCGAACTTGTCGGCCACCACCGCGTCCACCGGCAGCACCAACTTGTCGCCGGCTTTGGCCAGCAGGCCCTTGGCCGTCTCGATCGCGTCGGCCTCGACCAGGCTGTCGGCCATGTCGTAGCCTTTGGCGGCCAGGAAGGTGTTGGCCATGCCGCCGCCAATGATGAGCTTGTCGCATTGGCCCAGCAAGTTCTCGATCACGGCGATCTTGTCACTGATCTTGGCGCCGCCCAGGATGGCGACGTAAGGCCGCTGGGGGGTCCCGGTCGCCCGGCCCAGGTAATCCAGCTCTTTTTCCATCAAAAAGCCAGACACGGCCGGCAGGTGCCTGGCCACACCCTCGGTGCTGGCGTGCGCCCGGTGCGCCGATCCAAAAGCGTCGTTGACGTACACCTCGCCCAGGGCGGCCAACTGGCCGGCGAACTGCGGATCGTTCTTGGTCTCGGCCTTGTAAAAGCGGACGTTTTCCAGCATCAGCACCTCGCCCGGCTCTAGAGCTTTGGCCATCGCCTCGACGGTCTCGCCTACGCAGTCCGGCGCCGTCCTGACCGGCTTGCCCAAGAGCTTGCCCAACGCCTCGGCGGCCGGCTTGAGGCTGAACTCGGCTTCGAAGCCAGTGCCCGCCGGGCGGCCCAGGTGGCTCATCAGAACGAGTGACGCGCCTTGTTCGAGCACGTACTGGATCGTCGGCAGCGCCGCCCGGATGCGCTTGTCGTCGCTCACCGCGCCGTCTTTCATCGGCACGTTAAAGTCCACCCGCATCAGCACGCGCTTGCCTTTTAGATCGATGTCTTTGACGGTCTTTTTGTTCATAGAATATCCCTCTGGTGACTGGGTGCCAAGTGCTAGGGAGTAGGTGCTAGTACTACAACGAGACTTCATTGTCGAGTTCAGCGAGTCGACGCTTGCGATGGGAAACATAGGCCGCGTGATTGCGGCG
>JAFGFO010000225.1 GCA_016931085.1 Thermoflexales bacterium | reverse complement strand
CTGGGCGCTGACCTCCTCGACCGAGGCGGCCACCTCTTCGGCCGAGGCGCTGTTCTCTTCCGAGATGCCGGCGATGGTCTCGATGGCCCGCGTGACCTGGTCCGAGCTGCCCGTCATCTGCTCGGTCGCGGCGGCGTTTTCTTCCACCACAGACGAGACGGTATCCATCGCGCTCACCAACTCGCTTGACAGGCCCTCCATCTGCTGAGCGGCGGCGGCGATCTCTTCCATTTGCCGGTTGGCCTCTTCGGTCGCGGCCAGGATGCTCACCTGCACCTGTCCGGCTTTCCCAACACCCATCTCGCCTGTCCCGTGTTCCATCATCTGCACGGCCTCGCCCACGGCCTCTTGAATCCCCCCCACCAGGCCCGAGATCTCTTTGGTCGCTTCGGCCGATTTTTCGGCCAGCTTGCGCACCTCGTCCGCCACGACCGCAAAGCCGCGCCCTTGCTCGCCAGCCCGTGCCGCTTCGATCGCCGCGTTGAGCGCCAACAAGTTGGTCTGCGAGGCGATGGTGTCGATCGCTTCGACGATGGCCCCGATTTGCTTGGAACGCTGGCCCATTTCCCTGACTTTTTGGACCGCGCTCCGAGCGGCCGAGGCGGCTTGGGCCGAGCCGGCCGCCGCCTGGCGGGCATTGGCAGATACTTGCCGGATGGCGCTCGAGATCTGGGAGGTGATTTCGACCGAGCCGGCCACGGCTGTCGATTGCTCCTGGACCCCCCTGGCGACGCTGTCGATGGCGCGCGATGTCTGTTCGACCGCGCTGATGGTGTGCGTGACGCTTTCAGTTTGCTCGGTAATGCCCTGGGCCACCTGCTGGATGGTGACAGCCACCTGGGTGTTGGCCTTGCTGGACTGCTCGGCGGCGGCGGCCAGTTGCCCGGAAGCCTCGTTGACGCTGCCGGCGCTGTCGGCCACTTGCTGGATCAAGTGGCTCAGGTTGGCGCTCATCTGGCGAAAGGCGTCGGCCATCTGGCCGATCTCGTCACGGCTCGTGTACTGGCTCGTTTCGGTCAAATCGCCCGTCGCGATCCGCCCCGCCGTGGTCGTGAGCGCCTGGATGGGCACGACGACCATGCGGAACATGGCCAACAGCAAGCTGAACGTGGTGGCGATGCCAACGCCAAAGAGTATCGTCACGCTGAGTGGGTTGAGGCCCACGTGGCCCAATATGAAAGCCAGCTCACAGTCTATCACGATGGCGGCCAGGGCAATAGCGCCTAGCTTGAGGACGATGCCCTGGCCGGCGACCAATCTGACCATCAGCAAAATAAAGCTGGCGGCCGCAACGAGCAATCCCAACATGATCAAGCTGTCGAGAAAGATGTCTGTATCCATGTGTTCCACTCCTTGGGGGGTGAAAGGCAAATGCTTAATCTTCCGGTAAGCTAAAAGCTCCTGGAAGCTCAACTGTTTCTATCATCATACTATAAAATTGGGCTGGGGTCAATACGCCTTTTTTGTTAGCGCGCCAAACCGATGGGACGATATGTAGGGCAGGTTTCCATACCTGCCTCCGGGCACGGCGGCTATAGAAAGCCGCCCTACTGTATCCCAATACTTTGGCGCGCCTATCCTTTTTTTGATCCTCGTCCGGCCCTCTGCGCTTGGACAATATCAGCAAAATAGGTTAGAATAACCTCGATCTTGTGCACCGATCCCAAAACACCACGTACGTGTTTAGACAAAGGAGAATTGATATGTCATTTCTGAATGGCCCATTTCTGAATGGCCCGGCATACAAAGCTCATCCGTTTTTCCGTTTCGTCTTGATCGCCTGTCTCGGCCTGGGACTGGCCGTTTACCTCGCCCCGGCCGAACGCATCGCCCGGGCTGACACCCCACCACCACCCGCCGAAGAAGAGTCCGCGCAGCTAGATCGCCTGGCCCGCGAGGCCGCCAACCGCGCGCAGGCCTTGGCGCTGCCCGGCAGCTCGGACGAGGGGGAGGATCAATTATCAATTGTCAATGATCAATTTTCAAATCTCAGGGCGCCGGCGGCGGAGCTGACGGTGGGCCAGGGCTGCACCTACACCACCATCGCCGAGGCGATCGCCGCCGCCTACCCCGGCGATACCTTGCTGATCGAAGGCGGGCGCACGTTCACTGAGAACCTCACCATCCCCATCAGCCTGACGCTGCGAGGCGGCTACAACGGCTGCGCTAGCCTCTCTGCGGCGCGCACCACGATCGACGGCGGAGGCATTGACCGGGTGATCGTCGTCAATCCCGGCCTGGCCGTTACCCTGGAGAACCTGAACGTCACCAACGGCAGCACGCCCGCATTAGATGGTGGCGGCATCCGGTTTGCCGCGGGCGGCAGCTCGGGCACGCTCAATCTGAACCACGTCGACATTTATAACAACACCGCCTATTGGGGCGGCGGCTTGTGGGTTGGCCCAAACGCTGAGGTGATCGGCACGGACGTCGAGGTTTACAGCAACACCGCCGTCAACACTGGCGGCGGCCTGCGCCTGTACGGCGGCCGCGCCACCTTCAGCGGCGGCAGCAACATCCGCGATAACACCGCCCGCACCGGCGCCGGCGTGTCTGGAGTACTCCAGGACGGCTATGCCCCCACGTTGAACTTGCCCGACTCGACCGACATATACGACAACCAGGCCCTGAGCGGCGCCGGCTTGGGCGGCGGGATCTATTTGGAGCAGGGCAGCGTGACGCTGGCTGAATCATCCGACCTCTACTCAAACAGCGCCATCCAGGGCGGCGGCGCCTACCTGGTCAGCAGTACCCTGACCATCCAGGGCGAGTATTCTGAAATCATGCTCAACACGGCCACCGGCGATGGCGGCGGGGTGTACGCCCAGGGCAGCACGCTCAACCTGGACGACCAGGCCGAGCTGTATGCCAACCGGGCCGGCACCGGCGGGACAGGCTACGGCGGCGGCGCCTACCTGGACGACAGCACCCTGTGGGGCGACAAGGCCACCATCCACTATAACCAGGCCGCCGACGGCGGGGGGGGAGTGTATGCCACCAATAGCTCGCTGCTGGACATGGACCTGGGCGGCTTCCCCTGCACCGGCCCGCGCTGCAGCCGCTTGAGCAACAACACCGCCACCAACGAGTGGGGCGGCGGCGTTGAAGCCTACAATAGCGAGGTCGACCTGCGCCAAACCTTTGTCGAGAACAACACGGCCACCTATGGCGGCGGGGTGTATGCCAGGGACAGCAGCGTGTACCTCTACAACGTCTTGCTGGCCGGCAACAGCGGCGGCGCCGCCGACGGCATCCGCTTGTACAACGCAAACTTGTTTGGTTCGGAAGATAGCTTGGCCTACAACCCGGCCGACGGCACCGGCACCCTGGTCGCCGCGTACGGCACCTCCAGCCTGTCGCTGGCGCGCTCGATCGTGTGGGGGCACGCGAGCGGCCTGCCGGCCGGCCAGACCGTCACCTGCTCTGACGTGCAGGGCGGCTATGTTGGGGGGGTGGACATTTTGAACCTCGACCCGCTGTTTGCCGACCCGGCCGGCGCCGACTTTCACCTGCAGAGCCTCAGCCCCGCCATTGACCGCTGCACGGGGGGACTGAGCGTCGACTTTGACAACGCGCCCCGCCCGCTAACCCACGTCAGACCCACTACACCCTACGACATGGGGGCGGACGAGGCCGCTCCACGCGTGGGCCTCAACGGGGCCGGCTGTGCGTACGGCCGCATCCAGGATGCGGTCGATGCCGCCAGCTCCGGTGATACGATCCAGGCAGCTTCGGACACCTTCTTAGAGACGGTGGACATCAGTACCAAAAACCTCACTATCGCCGGCGGTTATGACGTTGACTGCACGACCTACGTCACCGGCACGAGCACCGTCGACGGCAGTGACAGCTCTGCTGACAGCGTGTTTGACATCACCAACAGCACGGTCACCCTGCGCGACCTGGACATCACCGGGGGAGACAGCGGTACCGGCGGCGGCGTGAACGTGCTGCCTGGCAGCGCGCGGGTTACGCTGGACAATACGGACGTGTTTGGCAACCAGGCCAGCTACGGTGGTGGGCTCTATGTCGATGTGGGCAACGTGTTGACCATAACCCGCGACTCGGACGTGACCAACAACACCGCCACCGCCTATGGCGGCGGCGCGCGCGTGTGGGGCACCCTGCTGGGGGACGATTGGTCCTCTAGCATTACCAACAACTCTGCGCCCAACGGCGGCGGGGTAGCCGTGCCGGGCGGGGTGCTGCATTTTGACGGTTCTCATGTCACCGACAACATCGCCACCGGCGCACAGGGCAGGGGCGGCGGGATCTATGTGTACGCGGGCGGGGTGGTCACGCTGACCGGCTCGTCAAACATCTCCCGCAATGACGCTTATGACGGCGCTGGCATCTATGCCGACGCCGCCAGCCTGGAGCTCGGAGCCGTTCTACATAGTAACGTCGCTACCAACTACGGTGGCGGCGTGTACCTGGCCAATGACAGCACCCTCCGCGCCACTGGAACCTACGTGGGCTACTCTGCCGCTGGCTGGGGGGGCAACGAGGCCGCACGCGGGGGAGGTATCTATGCCGTCACCAGCACAGTGGATTTTGCGGGGAACATCTATAATAATCTCGCCTCGGTCAGGGGTGCGGGCATCCATGCTGAAATCAGCACGATCACCCTGACCAACGCATCGGTGGGCGGCACGGGGGCAAACCAAGCCAACCGGCTGGCTTCCAGCAGTTCCTATGGTGTTGGGCTGTACCTGGATAACAGAACGCACGCGATGCTGTCCAACACCGTCGTGGCCAGCAACACCTTTCCGGCTACGGCTACCATGAGCTACGGCGGCGGCGCCTTTGTGACAGGTGGCAGTGTTATGACGCTGACCAACAGCACTGTCGAGCGCCACCTGGCGCCTTCAACCATCGATGGGCGCGGCGGGGGCATCTACCTCAGCAATGCCACGCTGACGTTGGAGAATAGCCAAGTGCTGTCTAACACAGCCGGCACACTCGGCGGCGGGGTGCGGCTGTATGGCGACAGCACACTCAATGTTCTTGACGGCTCGGAAGTCAGTTTCAACCATGCGTTCAACGGCGAAGGGGGTGGGATAGCAGCAGCGGCAATCGGCACGCCGGACATTAACATCACCGATGCCACGTTGCAGAACAACACCGCCAACACCGATGGCGGGGCGATCTACCTGAGCGCCGGTACGCTAGACTTTAGCGGTTGGTGGAACGTGCGCGGCAACTCGGCCGGCGGCAACGGCGGCGCAGTGGCCGTGACTGGCTCGGGTGACGTTGACTTTGTAGCCGGCAGCACCCCTGCCAACTTGGTTGACAACGACGCCGGCGGGAACGGCGGTGCACTGTATGTGGACAACGACGACACGGTCGAGCTGTACGCCACCACCCCCAGGCTCTTTGTCACCGTCAATACTGCTGCTGGGAACGGCGGTGCAGCCTATGCCGGCAACGGCGGTGGCTTTGACGTGCGCGGCAGATTGCGGGCCAATGCCAACTCGGCATTGGGGAATGGCGGCGCCTTTTACCTGGGCGATAGTTCGCAGCTCTCCTTGGACGTGTACGGCAGCGATGTTCCGAGGTTTGAGCTCAACTATGCCGACAATGGCGGGGCAGTCTATGCCGCTGACGGCTCGACCGTGCGCTGCAACGGTGCCGAGTTTGGCCGGCCTGATGCCGCTGGTAACTTGGCGTTGGCTGGCGGCAGCGGCGGCGCGCTCTACCTGAGCGGCAGCGTCCTGACCTCGACCAACTGCCTCTTCCGCAACAACCAGGCCCCGTACCACGGTGGCGCGATCGCGGCTTACACCTCAACACTAGCCATCGACGCTGACTATGCCACCTGCGATCCGGCGACTGTGCAGTGCAGCGCGATTTACAGCAACACTGCCGACAGCGATGGAGACGATTCTGGCAGCGGTGGGGGGATGTACCTCAGCGACAGCGAGCTGTTTGTGGATCATACTTACCTGTACCGCAATAGCGCCGCGCGTGGCGGTGCGGTCTTTCAGACCGGATCGAGCGCCTCGGCGCAGGTTCGCAACAGCCTGATCTATAGCAACGTGGTTAGCGTTGCGCTGGGCGCTGGCATCCGTGCCCAAGGCGGCACCTTTAGCATGACACATACGACGATTGCCAACAACGTGGGCGGTGCTGGCTATTCGCAGTCCGGCACGGCCAGCGCCGTGCACAACAGCATCGCCTGGGGCAACGGTGCCGGCGGCTTCCTGGGCACCTACGTCATCACCACCTGCAACGTCGACCAGAACGGCAACGCCGGCATAAACGTGGACCCAGATTTTGTATCTCCCGGCGCTGGCGAGGACTATCACCTGCTGGGAAGCTCGCCCGCCATCAACGCCTGCGACACGGGCCTGTCGCCCGACCTGGACAACGTGCCTCGCCCCGTGGCCGGCCGCTACGACGCCGGCGCGTTCGAGTATGCCTATGGGCTGGAATTCGCGCCGGATAGGGCCGGCGCCGGCCTGCCGGGCCTCGACGTGGTCTATACTCACACGATCACCAACACGGGCGGCACGACCGACAGCTTTAGCCTGGCGGCCTCCTCCAGCCTGGGCTGGGGCGTGAGCGTGGTGCCCACGCCAAGCGTGGCGCTGGACGGCGGGCAATCTGCGCCAGTCACCGTCACCCTCAGCGTCCCGGCCGGCACCTTGAGCGACACGGTCGACGTCGTCGCAGTCACCGCCACGTCCGGTGCCGATCCCAACCTGGTCGCTGCCGTCGTCGACACGACGACAGTTGGCTTTGCGCCGTCTGGCGCCTTTGCCCCAGACAACATCCGCACCGGCGCCGAGCCGGGGCAGACTTACTATCACATGCACGCGCTGACCAACACGGGCAACGCTCAAGATACCTTCAACCTGGTCCTGGACAGCAGCGCCGGCTGGAGCACGTTCTTTGGCGGGAGCGGGCCGTTTATACTGGCCCCGAACGCTTCGACCCCGGTTGTCGTTCAGGTGGACGTGCCTTCGGGTGGAGCAGGGCTGGTCGACACAACCGTCGTCACCGCCACCTCGGCGGGCGGGGCGGCCCCCGTGACAGTGCGTGACACGACCTCGGCCTTTGTGCCTGGGGTCGCGTTTGTGCCCCTTGAAGGCTATACGCAAACGGTGCCGGTGGAGACCGTCGTCACCGTCACTCACCAACTGACTAACACCGGCAACGCGACCGACACCTTCCACCTGGCCTGGTCCACGTCTCGTGGTTGGGGAGAAGTGCTCGACACCGGGCCGTTCACGCTGACCCAAAATGCCACCCAGGCGGTGCGTGTGCGGGTGCAGACGCCGCCCGCCAGCGGTGGGCTGAGCGATACCACCGTCGTCACGGTTACCTCGGCCGGCGGCGCCGGGCCGGCGGTGGTGCGTGACACGACCAGCACCTTCGCCCCTGGCCTGGCACTGGCCCCGGACTATACTGACACGGTCGATGCTGGCGCGTCGCTCACCTACATCCACCGCCTGACCAACACCGGCGAGTACACCGACACCTTTGACCTGCTGCTGTCCGATGGCCTGGGCTGGGCGGTGCTGCTCGACCTCGGCCCGCTCACGCTGGCCGCCGGCGAAGCGGCCGCGCTGCGCGTGCGCGTGGACGTCCCGCTGGATGCTGGCGGGCTGACGAACACGCTGGAGCTCGAAGCCAGCTCGCGGGCCGGAAGCATCTCGGCCGCCGCCACCGGCACGCTCATCGTCGTTCGCACCTACGGCGTGGCGCTCGTGCCGGACCATGCCGGATCGATCAATCCCGGCGAAGCGCTGACTTGCACGCATTGGCTGACTAATACTGGCAATGGCGCCGACACCTTTGGCCTGACCCTGAGCAGCAGCCGGGGCTGGGCGACGCTGCTCGATCCCGGCCCGATCGATTTGCAGGCCGGCACTGGCATCACCGTGCGCGTGCGGGTGGACGTCCCACTTGACTCTGGCGGGCTGACTGAGATCAGCTCGCTCCAAGCCACGTCGCAACTGTCGCCCACCGTCCGGTCGTTCGCCACTGACACGACCACCAGCATCTACATACCTGGCCTCAGCCTGACGCCCGACTATAGCCAGGGCGTGGCGCCGGGGGCTGTGCTCACCTACACGCACTGGCTGACCAACACCGGCAACGGGGCTGAGCAGTTCAGCCTGAACTTGAACAGCAGCCGGGGCTGGGCCAGCTTGCTCGATCTCGAACCCTATAGCCTGGGGGCGGGCGAGGGAATCAGCCTGCTCGTGCGCGTATCGGTCCCGGCCGGCTCCGGCGGGCTGGTGGACACCACCCTCATCACCGCCACGGCCCAGTCTGGCGGCTCGGCCACGGCCACCGACGTGACCACCGCCACGCACGTGCCCGGCGTCCAGCTCATACCAGATCGGGCGGCAAGCATTCTGCCTGGCCAGGCACATATCTACACGCACACCCTGAGCAACACCGGCAATGGTCCCGACACGATTGGCTTGACCCTGACCAGCAGCCTGGGCTGGGCCAGCCTGCTGGACTCCGGGCCGTTCAGCCTGGGCACCGGCGGCTCGACGGAATTGCGCGTGCGCGTGCAGGTTCCGGCCGGCGTCATCAGCGGCAGCTTGACCGAGATGACCATCATCACGGCCACCTCGTACGCCGATCCGGCGAGGGGGGATCTCTCCATCGATACGAGCACGGTTGGCTTTGCGCCCGGCGTGGCCTTTGGCCCGGATCACGTTAACACCAGCGCGACTCCCGGCGAGGCGTACACCTACACGCACGGACTGACCAACACCGGCAACCATACCGACAGCTTCGAGCTGGCCTTTGCCAGCAGCGCCGCTTGGGGCGAGCTGCTCGATACCGGGCCATTCACACTCGGCCCGGGCCTGTCCACAACCGTGCGCGTGAGCGTCAGCATGCCCGCCAGCGGCGGCGTGCAGTTCGACACCTCGGTCGTCACCGCCACCTCGCAGGGCGGCGCCGGGCCGGTGACGGTGCACGACGTAACCTCCGCCTTTAGCCCCGGTGTGGACCTGGCACCGGACTATGCCCAAGTCGTGGCGGTGGGCAGCGCCATCACCTATACACACCGGCTGACCAACACCGGCACCTCTACCGACACGCTCAGGCTGAATCTATCCAGCAGCCTGGGTTGGGCCAACCTGCTTGATGGCGGGCCGTTTACGCTGGCCAGCGGGGACTCGATCAGCGTGCGCGTGCGCGTGGACGCGCCGGCCGGTTCCGGCGGCCTGACCGACGTCACCGTCGTGACCGCCTCCGCGCTGGACGGGTCAGGGCCGGAGGCGGCGGTGACCGACACGACCAACGCCGTCTATGCGGCCAGTGTCGCGTTGGCGCCCAACTACGCGGCGAGCGCGCTGCCTGGCAGCTCGATCGTCTACACTCACCGCCTGACCAACACCGGCAACGGCCTGGACGTCTTTTCGCTCGATCTGCACAGCCGCGCCGGCTGGGGCAGCTTGCTCGACCCTGGACCGTTCAGCTTGAGCGCGGGGGAGGGCACAGACGTGCGCGTCGAGCTCAGCCTCCCACCCGGCTCCGGCGGGCTGGTGGAGACCGTCTTTGTCACGGCCACGTCAGAAACCGACCCCGGCGCACGGGCCAGTGTCGCGGGCACCGTCACGGCCGTGTACTCGGTGACCGCCTCGCGCACCGATATCCTAGCCGCCGGTGTGTACACCTTTGGCGATACGTGCGCGCAGTTGTCGTTTGCCGGCGACGCCGACCGGGGCGGACTGACGGCCGTCACGGTGACCCTGGTCTACGCGTATCCCACCGGCCAGCTGGCCGCTCGCCCCCTGCCACGTCACTACACGATCGAAGGCGATCGTAGCAGTGGCTTTAGCGCCACGCTGAGCCTGTGCTACCTGGATGCAGAGTGGACGCTGGTAGGCATTGGGGACGAGAACGCGCTGCAACTGTATCGCTACGCGGGCGTGCCCACCTGGGAGCCGTACTCATCCACGGTTGATACGGTTGGCAACACCGTCACGGCCACGAT
>JAFGFO010000224.1 GCA_016931085.1 Thermoflexales bacterium | reverse complement strand
TCGCCCCTACGAAAGATTTTTCGCCCCTACGAAAGATTTTTCGCCCCTACGAAAGATTTTTCGCCCCTACGAAAGATTTTTCGCCCCCACGAAAGATTTTTCGCCCCTCCTTATTTAACGCGCGCCAACTCGTCCATAAAGAAAATCGAGGCCTCGATGCCCTTGTAGAAAGTGGGCAGGTGGAGCTTTTCGTTGGGGCTGTGCGCGTTGTCGTCTGGCAGCCCAAAGCCGAGCAAGATGGTTGGCACGCCCAGGTGCTTTTTCATGTCAGCCACGGCAGGGATGCTGCCACCAGAACGGGTAAAGACCGGGCGCGTTCCAAAGCTGCGCTCGAGCGCCCTGCTAGCCGCTTCCATTTCGGGCAGATTGGGATCGATGAGGGCCGGCAGCCCGCCGTGCAAGTCGCGCACGCTCACCTTGACCTGGGACGGGGCGATGCTGAGCACGTAATCGCTAAAGAGCCTGGCCACCTCTTCGGAGCTTTGATCGGGTACCAGCCGCATGCTGATCTTGGCGTAAGCTTTGCTGGGCAGCACGGTCTTGGAACCTTGGCCGATGTAGCCGCCCCAGATGCCATTGCATTCCAGTGTGGGCCTGGACACCAGTTGCTCCGCAAGGGTATAACCAGCCTCTCCCCACGTGTCGAGCACGCCGGCCTCGCGGCAAAAGTTGGCCTTGTCGAAGGGAACGCGCTCGATCCGCTTGCGTTCCTCGTCCGGCAGTGGCCGGACTCGATCGTAAAAGCCTGGAATTGTGACGCGCCCCTCGGCGTCTTTCATTTTGACGATCATTTCGGCCAGGGCCTGGATGGGATTGTATACCGCGCCACCGTAAGCGCCTGAATGCAGGTCATGGTCGGGGCCTTCGACCTCGATTTGCATATAGCTGATGCCGCGCAAGCCGTAGGTGATGGCCGGCCGGTCGATGCTGAACATGGCCGAATCAGAGATCAGGGCCACGTCACACGCCAGTTGCCGGCGATGTGCTTTGATAAATGCTTCCAGGTTGATGCCACCTATTTCTTCTTCACCCTCTAAGAGCAGCTTGAGATTGATGGGCAGCCGGCCGCTCGTCGCAAGATAGGCTTCGATCGCCTTGAGGTGAATGAACAATTGACCCTTGTCGTCTGAAACGCCCCGCCCGTACAACATAGTCTCTCGAACGCTGGCCTGGAAGGGGTCAGAGATCCACAACTCGAGAGGCTCGGGTGGCTGTACGTCGTAATGGCCGTAAATCAGCAGGGTGGGGCGCTCGGCGCCGGCGGCCATCCACTCGCCGGTGACGACGGGATGGCCGGGCGTGGGACTTGTCTGGACATTGGTCAGGCCCAGGCCCCGCAAGTGTTCGGCCAGCCACGTGGCCGCTCGCTGCATGTCAGCGGCGTGTTCAGCTTGGGCGCTGACGCTGGGAATGCCTAGAAACTCGACCAGTTCTTGGAGAAAACGATCTCGGTGTTGGACGGCATAGCTCACGGCTTGATTGTGCATAAAATCCCTCACTGTTTTGCATTTTGTGCGTATGATGTTATACTGCCAGCATAATACACTTTCGCGTTTTGCGCAAGTAGAAACGTAGCACGGCTACGTCTCTACGAGGATCATACATACAACGAAGGAGAAACATGAAAAGGACGCTTTATCTCACGAGTGTGGCGCTGATCGTTGGTCTGTTGAGCGCTTGCAGCTTGCTGGCCAGCCTGGGCGGGACACCGGCCAACCCGCCAGCGGCGGAGATGTTGCCGCAGCTCAGCGGCTACAAAGTCGTCGAAGGCCAGACGCTGACCGACTACCTGAGCACGCTGGGAGAGGGCGCGACGCTGCTGGCTGCCCAGCCAGAATTGACGGCGGTTGTGGCGGCGGTGGATGGCATCGTCACGTGTTACCAGGACGTCGGCGCGGTGCGCTCCCGCCTGTACAGCGACCAGGCCAACCCGCTCTCGGCTGGCGCTGTGGCGATTGCCGATCGCAATGCCTTGCTCAATCCCTTGAACCTCTTCAAGTGTGTCGGGTCCAACCTGGATCTGGATGGCTCGGCCGCGCCTGGCGGCCTTCAGCCCTGCACGGCCAACTATACGCTCACGCGCGACGGCAACGAATTCTACATCGTCTACGCCGGCACGACGCTGGAAATCTGCCAGGCCTTTTGCTCTAAGCTGGAAGGCTGCACAGCGCACAGGTAGAGCCGTAGCCTGCTGCGTCTAGACGTAGCAGTGCTACGTCTCCAAATCGTAGCGCTTGAGCCTGGTCCGCAATTCGTCGCGCGTCAGCTTGAGCAGATGCGCGGCCTGGGTTTGGTTGCCGCCGGACTCTTCCAAGGCCCGCGTGATCATCGCGATTTCGAGCTGAGCGACGCGCTCTTTCAGGCCGCTTGCTCCTAACAGAGAATCGCTGGGAGCGGGCAGGATCTCGCCAGCCCGCCGGCTGATCTCGGCTGGGAGGTGTTCGGCGCCAATTTGCGATCCATCACACAGCACCAAGGCGCGCTCGATGACATTGCGCAACTCGCGCACATTGCCCGGCCATGCATAGCTCTTGAGCAAGCTCAAGGCTTCATCGGTGACGGTCTCGATGTGGCAGCCCATTTCTTTGTTCATCTTTTCGATAAAATGGGCCAGGAACAAGGGGATGTCGTCGGCGCGCTCGCACAATGGCGGCAGTGTGACGGTGATCACGCTTAGCCGGTAATACAGGTCCTGGCGAAACGTCCCGGCGCTCACTGCACTGGGCAAATCCTGGTTCGAAGCACTCAGGAGGCGAAGGTCCACCGGCACATCGGTGGTGCTGCCCAGGCGGCGCACGAGGTGATCCTCCAGCACGCGCAGCAGCTTGGCTTGCAGTTCAGGTTTCATGCCGCTGATTTCGTCCAGGAACAACGTGCCCGTGTGCGCCGACTCGATAAGGCCCTTTTTGGGCCTGATCGCGCCGGTGAAGGCCCCTGCCTCGTAGCCAAACAACTCGCTTTCCAGCAACGAGTCGGGAATAGCAGCGCAATTGATGGGAATAAAGGGGCGCTCGGCGCGCGGGCTGAGATGGTGAATCTGGCGAGCGACGATTTCTTTGCCAGACCCGCTGGGGCCTTGAATGAGGATGCTCACCTGGGTGGGGGCGATACGGGCGACCATCTCGGATGTTTGGCGCATGCCAGGTGTTTGGCCAATGATCTGGAGATCCTGATCGGGCGCGCCGGCCTGGCGCAAGCGCTCGATCTCAGCTCGCAGTGAGACGGTTTCCAAGGCATGCCCGATGGTGGCCAGCAGCCGGCTGGTTTCAAAGGGCTTGGTGATATAATCATACGCACCGCGTTTCATTGACTCGACGGCGTTCGTCACGTCGCTCAGGCCGGTGATGATGATCACAGGCGTGTAGGGACGCGCCTGCTTGATTTCACTCAGTACCGTCAGCCCGTGAACATCGGGCAAGTGCATGTCGAGCAGCACCGCGTCGGCGCCCTGGCGCTGAAGGAGCTTCAACCCTTCGGCTGCTGTCGATGCGCAGAGCGTTCCATAGCCCTCACCGCACAGAACGTGGACCAAAAACTGGCAGAGGGATGTATCATCGTCGATGATCAGGACGGTGTGATGCATCTCAGCTCAAAACAGCCCTTTGGAAACACTGCCCCACCGCCGCATGTGGGCCGGCAATGCGCCGGCCGCCGCGCGATACTTGGCAACCGTCCGCCGCGCCAGGCTAATGCCTTGCTGGTTCAGGCGTTCTCGTAGTTCTTCGTCAGTCAATGGCGTTGTTTCTTGCGCAATGATGTCCGAAATGGCGTGTTTGACGACCAGCCCGCGTTCGAAGAATAACGCGGCCGGGATGATCTGGTTAGATGGGATGAGCACACTTTTGGCGTTTACGGCCCGGCCTACGGTCGAAGCGTGCACGCCTAGAAGCTGTGCCACTTGAGCGCGCCTGATCGCGTAGTGGTGTGGCGGGCCGTGCAGCAAGAAATCTGCTTGCAGACGCGCAATTTCTGTGAATACTTGTTCCAGGATTTGCCGGCGCCGGCCCAAAGCGCGCTCGATCAGGATCCCGTGTTGGGCAAAGCTCCGCCAGTCTTGGGTCGAAAAGTCAGCTTCGCCTAGGGTGGCAGGATCGTCACTGGCGCGCACGTGAGGCCCAGGCGCCACGATGACCTCGATCTCGCCCGAGTCGCGTGCCGCAAGCAAGGCCACGTCGACTCGCCGGTAAGGCTGTGTTCCCGCCTCTTCCATGATAGGGTAGGGCTGCAGGTGGGAGCGCATAAAGGCCAGGGCTTGCTTCAATTCCTGGGATGTAATGTGTAGCGTGTTGGCCAACGCATCGGGATGCTCGGGCAGCTCGGGCCAGCGCTCGACTAAGCGATGAACCGCCGGCGGTATGGGAAGGGCCAGTCGCTGTAACTGCAGGCGCAGGCACTCGGCCGTATCGCGCGCGGCAATCCCGGCCGGATCCAATGACTGGATCACGCGCAGTACGCGTTCCGCACGCTGCGGCAACACCGGCTGGCCACTCAGCAAGCCGTGCTCGTCCAACGCGGCGACCAGGAACTCGGCCAAGGCGTGATCGGCCCGCTCGAGCACCAGCCGCGCCTCTGACAGCAGTGGCTGCCGAAAATCGTCGAGGGCAGCCAGGCTTTCCTCCCAGTCACTTGGAGCTTGCGCTTGCTCGCTGTACGCCCAGGCGGGCAATGCCAGGCGGCGCGCACATAGCGCGCAGACCTGTTCGTCGTTCAAGGGGAATCCACAGCGAGGGCAGCTCCGGGCAGCTACAAGCTGCAGGGTCGGATTATTGGCTGCCTCACCCAACAAGTGCTGAGACAACTCGAACTGGCTGCATCCGAGCAGGCGGTTGCTCATCACCAGGCTCGGCGCAACGATTGGGCGAGGTGACACATCGAGTTTGGGCAGCATAGGCACCTCTGATATTTAGCAATGCCCGCCATTCGGCAGGCGGTGGGGGATGCGCTACTCTATAGCATACCACAAAATTCGCACTAACGCTAAATGCATATCTTCCGCCGCGCTTACCACAAGACTGGGCCTGGAAGTGAATTCCTTCTGCCACTCACCTGTAAAAAAACTGGCACTTGACAATATTAAAAGTCGTGTTATAATC
>JAFGFO010000024.1 GCA_016931085.1 Thermoflexales bacterium | reverse complement strand
TGGTTCCCGCAGCCGGGCACCGGCGGCGCCATCCCCTCGCGGGCCGAGCACGGCATCACGCGCGAGCAGCTCGACGCCGCCATGCCGGTCGAGTTCTGGCGCGAGGTGGTCGACCGGGTGGCCGCCGAGGTGCCGGACACGCTGCTGCTGGCCGAGGCTTTCTGGCTGATGGAGGGCTACTTTGTCCGCACGCTGGGCATGCACCGCGTCTACAACAGCGCGTTTATGAACATGCTGCGTGACGAGAAAAACGCCGAATACCGGCTGGTCATCAAGAACACGCTGGAATTCGACCCAGAGGTGCTCAAGCGCTACGTGAACTTTATGAACAATCCCGACGAGCGCACCGCTGTCGATCAATTCGGCAAAGACGACAAGTACTTTGGCGTCTGCCTCATGCTGTCCACCATGCCGGGGCTGCCCATGTTCGGCCACGGCCAAATCGAAGGCTTTACCGAAAAGTATGGCATGGAATACCGGCGCGCCTATTGGGACGAGCAGCCGGACCAACGCCTGATCGAGCGGCACGAGCGAGAGATCTTCCCGCTGCTGCATCACCGGCGCGTGTTTGCCCACGTCGACAACTTTTTGCTGTACGACTTTTACGCCCCCGAAGGCCACGTCAACGAAGACGTGTTCGCTTACTCGAACCGGAATGGGGACGAGCGAGGGCTGGTCATTTATCACAACCGCTTTGCCGAGGCCAAGGGCTGGATCCGAAACTCGGCGGCCTATTCGGTCAAGACCGGCTCGGGTGACGAACGGACACTCGTGCAAAAGAACCTGGGCGATGGCCTGGGCCTGCACGCCGACGACAATTACTTTTGCATCTTTCGGGATCACTCCCTCGGCCTGGAGTACATCCGGCGCAGCAAAGCCTTGTTCGAACAGGGGCTGTACGTCGAGCTGGGAGCGTACAAGTACCACGTCTTTGTGGACTTTCGCGAGCTGCAGGATAACGAGTGGCACCAATACGCCCACCTGACGGATTACCTGGCTGGGCGCGGGGTGCCCAGCATCCAGGAAGCTATCAAAGAAATCTTTTTGCGGCCCGTTCACGACCAATTCAAAGAGCTGGTCAACGCGCGTATGTTCCGCCGCTTGCTGGCGTTGCGGGAACTTGGAGATCAGACGCTCGGCGCGGATTTCGAATTGACAGAGGACGCCGGCCCAGAGCCGGCAGCCGACGCGCCGGTGGAGATCCTCGACCGGGCGACTGTCTTGAACGATGTCGAGCAAAAGCTAGCCGCGCTGCTGCGCGAGACCAAGCAATTCGCCGGCGGCAGCGGAGACGAGACGCTCATCGCACGACAAGTCGGGCAGCGTCTCAGCGCCGTGCTGCGACTGCCGGCGCTGGACAGCCGCTTCCCAGCGGCGGCCGCCAGGTACACGGCCGCCTACCAACATCTGTATGCCGGACTGGACCGGCTGGCCTGGAGCAGCCTGCTGAGTTGGTCGTTCACCCATCGCCTGGGCCAGGTCATCGCCGAGCAGGATTTCGAGCAGCACAGCCGCAGCCTGGTCGACGAATGGCTGCTGGGCAAGATCGTGGCAGGTACGCTGGAGGACCTGGGACTGGATGGAGAATCAGCCTGGCGGGCTGCGGCGATCGGCAAAGTTCTCATCACCCAACCGCGCTGGTCTGCTATACGAGAAGCCAAGAACCCAGCCTACCACATCGTAGAAGACTGGTTGAAGGATGGGGACGTGCAACAATTCTTGCAGGTGAATCGCCACCGCGGCGTCTTGTGGTTCAACAAGGAAGCCTTTGACCGGCTGTGCTGGTGGCTGCTGGCGATGACGGCCGTAGAAGCCACGGCGGCCGTGGAAGCCACGGCCGCCCAGGTGGTCGAAGACATCGTCGCCTGCTACGAGCTGATCGAGCGCTTGCAGCAGGCCGAGCTCAAGTCCGGTTACCAGGTCGAGAAGCTGCTCGAGGTGGTGAAACAGGGCTAACACGCACCCGTAGGGGCGGTTCGCGAACCGCCCCTACCCTTTTGGGGCTCGCACTGGAGTCAGGCCATGACAACTGTCACGCAATTTGCCGAGCGCGTCATCGGCAACATTGAAACCGTCATCGTCGGCAAGCAGACGCAGATCGAGTGGCTGCTGGTGGCCATGCTGTGCCAGGGGCACGTGCTGATCGAGGACGTGCCCGGCACCGGCAAAACCATGCTGGCGCGCGCGGCGGCGGCCAGCATGGGCATCAGTTTCAAGCGCCTGCAGTGCACGCCCGATTTGCTGCCCAACGACATCACCGGCGTGAGCGTGTTCAACCAGCAAAACAGCAGCTTTGATTTCCGGCCGGGGCCGGTTTTTGTCAACATCCTCCTGACCGACGAGATCAATCGCGCCACCCCCCGCACCCAGGCCGCGCTGCTGGAAGCGATGCAGGAGCAGCAGGTCACGGTGGACGGCGTCACGCGCGGGCTGCCGGCGCCGTTCCTGGTGTTGGCGACCCAGAACCCGATCGAATACGAGGGCACTTTCCCGCTGCCCGAGGCTCAACTGGATCGCTTCCTGATCCGCCTGTCGCTGGGCTACCCGGAGCTGGAAGACGAGGGGCGCATCCTGCGCCAGCTCAAGAAACAGCACCCGATCGAGACCGTGCAGCAAGTGGTGGATGGGAACGAGCTGCTTGCCTTGCACGAGGCGGTCACCGACGTTCACGTGGACGAGTCGCTGGAGCGCTACATCCTGAACATCGTGCGGGCCACGCGCACCCATCCGGACGTGGCCTTGGGCGCCAGCCCGCGCGGCTCACTGGCGCTTTACAAGACCGCCCAGGCGTTGGCGGCGCTGCGCGGGCGCGAGTACATCATCCCAGACGACGTCAAGGCGCTGGCAGGCCTGGCGTTGGCGCACCGGCTCATCATCCGGCCCGAGAGCCAACTGCGCGGGCGCACGGCCCAGGCTGTCCTGGCCGAGATCATGGAGCGCACCGAGCTAGAGATCGGCAAGCTCGCATAAACTATTAATGGGTTTCAGGTTTCAGGTTTCAGCGCGAAGCGTCAGGTTCGACATTCATGGCAAAGCTAATTTGCTGGTGAAATGCGCAACTTTATTTCCTTCCTGGTGGTCCTGTTCCTGATCGCGGCCTTCCTGCGCGTCGATTTTTATTTCACCATCGCCTATCTCTTCTTTGCCGTCTATGTGCTGTCGCGCCTGTGGCTCACGCACGCCGTCAAAGGCTTGCAGGTCAAGCGGAACTTTGTGGAGAGGGCTTTTTGCGGTGACCGGGTGACGGTAGAGCTGCTCGTGCGTGAAAAGAGCTGGCTGCCCCTGCCCTGGCTGCAAGTGGATGAATTGCTGCCGACGCAGTTGATCTCGTCGCCTTTTCGCACCGAGGTGATCAGCCTGGGGCCCCGCCAGCAGCAGCGCTTGAGCTACACCCTCACCTGCCGCCAGCGAGGATACTACCCACTTGGGCCGCTGACCTTGCGAACGGGCGATTTGCTGGGCGCCATTCGCCAGCCGCCCATCCACGTTGAGGCCGAACGCATCATCGTCTACCCGCGCATCGTCCCTATCTCGCGATTGGGACTGCCCACGCACTCCCCGCTGGCGGCGTTGCCGGCTCGCTCGCCCCTCTTTCAAGATCCGACCCGTCTCATGGGCGTGCGTGACTATCAAGCCGGCGACTCGCCGCGTCACATCCACTGGACGGCCAGTGCCGGCGCCGGGCGGCTGCTGGTCAAGCGCTACCAAGCGGCCATCGCGCGCGAAACGCTCATCTGCCTCGACCTGGACGAGGCCAATTACGAAGGCCGCCGGCGTTACACGGCCACCGAGCTGGCCATCGTCGTGGCGGCCTCAATCGCCAACCACATCGTCGTTCACGAAAAGCTGCCGGTTGGCCTGGCCATCGAGGCCCACGATTCGGTGTCGGACGAGCGAGCTCACTTTTTTCTCGCGCCGCGCTCGGAGCGCGCTCACCTGATGAGCCTGCTGGAAATACTGGCACGGGTTCAAGTCACCACAGCCACGCCCTTTGCCGACATGCTGCGGCGCGAGAGCCTGCGGCTGTCCTGGGGGGCGACACTGGCCGTCATCACCGGGAAGGCCGGCGAAGAGTTGTTCGACAGCCTGGTTTATCTCAAGCGGGCCGGCTTTGCCGTGGCGCTGATCCTGGTGGATCCGCCCCACGATCCCCGGCTGACCGGCATCGAGAAACGGGGCCAGGCCTTTGCGGTGCCGGTTCATTACGTGTGGCGCGAAGCCGATACAGGGGTGTGGTCGTGAAATCCAGGCTGTGGGTGGAACTCTTGTTGCAGCCCCTGGCGCTAGGGATCATGGTGAGCTGCATCGCGCTCTCTATCGTAGAGCTGATACATCTCTACATTGCCGACTGGAACGCGACGCTTCTCCTCACGGGTTGTATCCTGGCCGCCTTGGAAGCCCATTACTCCTACCGCCTGATTCGAGCCAGGTGGGTGTACGGTGAAGACATGTTCAAGTTCCGCCTGGTCGAGCTGTTCACGTTTTTCATCCTGCTCAAGGCCGGCAGCTACGCCGGAGACAGTTGGAGCGCGATCTGGGCCGACATCCGCACCTGGTCCTCCACACCGTGGAACTTGTTTGACGCGGAGACCCTGGTCGCGTTTAGCCTGGTGTGCTGCTCGTGGTACGCGGCCACCCAGACCGCGGTCGACATACATCGACTCGGAGAGCCCCCCGAGCACTATCCGGGTTACGTGTCTCCCCTGGACAACCTGGCCGCGCGCTTTTTTGTGGGCGGCATCGTGCTCTTGATCTTTAGCGGCTTGACCCGCCTGGGTGTGGCTTTCTTGTTGGACCTGCGCCACCCCCCCGTGCCCGGCATGGTGCTCAACGTGTTGGTGTACTTTGTGATGGGGTTACTCCTGCTGGGGCAAGTGCGCCTCGTCGTGCAACGCCAGCACTGGCAAGACCAGGGAGCAAAAATCGCCAGCGTGCTGCACCGTCGGTGGGTGCGTTACGGCCTGGTCTTGATGGGCCTGGCAGCCGTAATCGCTTTCGTGCTGCCCAACAGTTACACCTACGGCCTGCTGGAAACGGCCGGCATGGCCCTGGATGCGATATACAACATCCTGGCGCTTATCAGCATGGTGATTGCCCTGCTGTGTTACTGGCCGCTCAGTTGGCTGGCCTGGCTGTTGGAGGGGCTAGTGGGCCCTGACCAACCCGAGTTAACTCCCATCGAGGAGTCCCCGTTTAGCGGGGGAATGCCCTCGGCCGCCTCTTTGCCCTGGTTCGAGATCATCAAATCGCTGGCGTTTTGGGTCGTGCTGGTGGGGATATGTTTCTACGTGCTGAAAAGCTATTTCCAGGACCATCCTGGCCTGCTGCGGGCGTTGGCGGCCTTTGGCCCCCTTCAGGCGCTGCGCCGCTTGTGGCTGGACCTGTGGCAGAGCTTACGCAAGTGGGGAGGCGCTGTCCAGCGGCGGCTTCCCCGCCAGTGGCCCAAGCTGCCCTGGCAGAGGGTGCAGCAGTGGGTGGGGGTACCCCGGCGCTTTTTCCGCCTGAGAGCGTTGTCGCCCCGCGAGCGCGTGATGTACTATTACCTGAGCATCGTGCGGCGCGCCGGCCAGCAAGGCGTCCCGCGCCGGATCTCTCAAACCCCCTACGAATACGACGCGGATTTAGAGCCACTCCTGCCCGAGGCACAGCAGGACCTGGCCTCGCTCACCCAAGCGTTCGTAGAAGCGCGCTACAGCCGGCGGGCGGTCGAGCCAAGCTGGGCCGGGCGCGTGCGCGCCCATTGGGAAAAGGTCAGGGCGGCGCTGCAGGGCCTCAAGCGCAACAAGAGATAGTTTCAAGTTTCAGGTTTCACGTTTCGTGATCCCCTTGACCACGCCCCAACATCACGCGAAGCATCGTTGATTCCTTTCTTATGCGGCATAATCTCCCACTTTGACATTTGAGTGAAAGCATGGGACTTAGTGCCTGGCCACCAGCGGCAGGTAAACGCGATACCCGATAAAAGTCAGGGCACTCGCCACATTATTCGCTGTTTCCAATTCACCCGACGTGGACTGGATGCGAACCGTGTTCGTTAAATTGCTGAACATCGGTATGGTAGCCGACACGTTGGCCGTGATCACGATGACAAAAGGCCCGCTCTGAGCCGGCAAATCTCTGACGTCCCACCCCCAGTCCAGAAGTAGTGAACCAGAGACGACAGGCGATGGATTGGCGCCGACTACGTCCAGCTCGGCCGGTAGAGTGTCCGTAAACCGCATGCCGCTGGCCGGCGCGCCCCCCTGGTTGCCATACGAGATAGTGTAGACGACTTGCTCACCAGGCTTGGCGGCTGGCGGGCTGCTCTTGCTCACCCACAAGTCAGGATTCGCTGACCCAAGCGTGACCTCATCAAGATAAGCCCAGGCAGTCGGGAATCCGCCGACATGGCGAACATCAAAGGCCACAGTGAGGACTTGCCCGCGCCAGGAGCTCAAATCGAACCAGCGATGCGTCCAATCGTCGGTAACCGCGTTGATAGAGACGAGCGTCGTGGCCGTGATGCCGTCGTTCACAGAGGCTCTAAACCAGTTTCCGCCAGCCAAAGATGTGCTGCCGAATTGATACAGGAAAGAGAGGACAGGTGTGGACATGGTCATCGGTATGGTGACGGCCTGGGCGATGGTCACATCGCTGCTTTGCTCGGCAGAGAGTGAACGGAGATAGAATATATCGGGATCTCCCCATGGACCTATACCTGTCCGTATCATGTTGACATGTCCCTTGTCGTCCACAGCCAGTTGCGCCGCTATGCCGTTGGGCGTGTCAACTATGTCCAGTAGGCGCGGAGCAGTCCAGGCCCCTGTATGTTGTCTCCATTGAACGTAATAGACGTCCCAGCTCCATTCCGGATTAAAATACGAGGTGCGATAGGACCATACCAGGTGAACGTTGCCTTGCCTGTCAACTGCAGTGGCCATTCCATCCTGGAAGCCATAGGAAGGTTGGGCGACGCATTGCGGGCTGGACCAAGAGCCTTGGGCTTGTTTCCAAGCGTGGCACGTTGCACCATACCTACGAAACCATACGACGTGAATCTGGCCATCTTCGCTCATGCCGATCTGGGGCCAGTATCCCCCAATCCCGGCTGAAAGCGTTTTGACGGGAGACCAATGCCCGTTACTGTCACGCTCGATGTAACGGACGTGATCCCAGTCATCCCACGTCATGTGAACCCGACCGTTTGGAGTGACCGTCATTTGTAGCACCGTGAATATGGGATTGCTGGCAAACATGTACGGGCTGGAGCACGCATTGCCTTGGCATTGAACATAGTAGAGCTTGTAGTCGGCAGCCACCCATATCACATGAGCCGTTCCGCTGGCATCTGCTTGCACTTGGGAGCTTCCTGCGTAGCCAGTCCCTCCCGAAATAGCTTGAGACGTAGACCACGTTCCGCCGCTTTGACGCCGAACATAGTGAAGTATTGCCGCGGTTTGAATATCCGCGTGCTCTACAAAAATGACATGGAGGACATTGTTGTCATCTATTGCCGCGCTACGTAGCGCGGCTCCATCAGGCATGTTCGAGACATTGTAAGGAGATGACCAGCTTCCGGCGCTGTTTCGCTGCGCATAAAAGACCTGACTCTGTCCCTCAGTATAGTCTTGCCACAGGACATGAACGATGCCAAGGGCATCTACACCCATCCACGCGTTGCTTTGGCCGGGATCGGGGCTGCTGGTTAGGCTTTGAGGACTGAGCCAGTTGCCGTCGTCTTCTCGCTGGGTGTAATACAGTGTATAGTCGCCGACTGTCCATTCCTGCCACAAGAGATGAGGAGTCCCACGCCTATCTAGCACCAATTGCTGCAGTTGAGGCCAACCGGGCAGGCACGTCACGTTCACAGGCGATTCAAATGCGAACGGACGGCCGAACAGAACGGCAAGGTTACCCATGTACCTGGTAGTGCTGGTGACGATAGGTGCGACCTCGTCTCGGCTTATCCAGTCAGACCCCAGTCGCCCGTCCTCAAATCCGCCATCCTTGACGACGTCGTCAATGGGGGGAAGAACCACATCCAGGTGGGCGTCTTGGGCGGCGTCAAAGCTTGTGACAGGCGGAAGCCCGTAACCATTCTTCCCCCAAGCGACTTGGTAGATGCTCGTGTCATAGGCGACGTAGGCTTGATAAGCGCCTTGGGGATCGCTGGGGAAAGCTGCCAAAGCGCCTGGCGTAGTGGTGATGGTGCCCCCACTCACCGGCGCGCCGGCGTTGTCGCGCATCACGCCACTTATCCCCCACTTGTAAAGCGTAGTGGACGCGTCGCCGCCCCCGGCCGGCCAAGGCTCCACGTTTTGGGCATTGTCTGTGGCGCGGGAGCGAAAGGCATAAGTACGGCCAAGTGTGCCGGTGAAAGTGGCGTTAGTGACCGCTACGCCTACTTGCCAATCATTCCAAGCACCATTGGCCACGTCCTGATACTGCACGTCAAAAGTCTTGATTCCAGAACCTCCAAGATCCTTGCCGCCCCAACGGATGGCCGGCTCGTTGTGCGAATAGGCAGGCAGCGGCTCTATAACACTGCTTGGGGCTTGGGCCTCTACGGTGGTGAAGGCATCATAGTCCGCCGGCCACGGCTCTACATTGCCAGCCTTGTCCCTGGCCCGGCTGCGAAAATAATAAGTGCGCCCCCCTATGCCAGGATAAAGCGATTGGATCTCTAGCGTGCTCGTCAGCCAACCAGTCCACGCTCCTGAACCCTCTTTCACCTGGACATCGTAATCTTGAAGGCCAGATCCCATCTCCGTGCTGGACCACCTGACAGGGATGGGGCCAGGCGATTGAGAGGGCAAGGTATGCACGCTCGATGCCGGTGCGTCGATATCACACGTTTGCCAATCTGGGTACCAATCTGTTCCCTGGCTACTCAAGCGTACAGTGGTATCCCAGGCCCCTACTTGCCAGGCGTCCAAGAAAGCTGAGGTCCAGTATAAATAGCCTTCGTGGTAGATAAAGGAGATGGTGGTTATAGCCACATAGTGCCCATCCGGCGACCAGCTCCGCACCCAGGAATCTGTATAAAGTCGGCGGGAAGCATACATATACTGCTCGTCCGAGCCATCGGCGTTCATCAGCCATATATCCTGCCAACCGTTATTGTAGGTATCCGCATCGTAGGCGATCCACTTGCCGTCGGGTGACCAGGCCGGATGCTCGCCGTTGTAGGGGCGGTCTGAAAGCTGTGTTGGCTGGCTGCCATCACTATTCATCCCCCAGATGTGATATGCCCCGCTTCGATTGGAGGTGAAAGCGATCTTGGCTCCATCGGGTGACCAGGCTGGCTCGCCATCGTATGCCTCATTCCAAGTCAGTCGAGTGGGGTTGCTACCATCGGCGTTCATGACGTAAATCTCGGATTGCCCGTCGCGGTACGAGCTGAACGCGATCTTGACCCCATCAGGCGACCAGAAGGGATTATAGTCGTTGGCTTCGGCGGATGTCAGTTGTACCACATCTGTCCCATCTGGCTTCATGGAGAAAATCTCATAATTGCCGGTGCGCCTGGAGGCAAAGGCAATGCGGGTGCAGCCGCGATTGAGGCGTGGGTAGGCGTCTGTAGCGCCGTCATAGGTCAAGCGGGTCTGGTTAGAGCCATCGCCGTTGGCCAAGTAGATTTCCCAATTGTCATCGCGTAAGGACTGGAAAACGAGCTTGCTCCAGGCCGCCATTTCAGGTATGCCGGCTGATTGAGTGTTTGGATTATCCGGGGCGAGTGTCATCGGCCCCCGGAATGATAGCGGATCAAGCTTTTGATGGTCTGGCTCTGGGGGAGGCGGCATAGCTCGAAGCTCAGCGACCGAGCTGGTCACGGCAAACGCCACTGTCAAGGTCAAAATGAGCACGGTAACAACTTTTTTGTTCATGTGAAGAATCCCGTCGGCTTTTGGTCTAGATATCTATATGGGTCAAAATATTGACAAATGAGTCAAGTTGTACTGGCAAGGCCGTCTGCCGGTCGCAGTTCCGAAGGAACTG
>JAFGFO010000223.1 GCA_016931085.1 Thermoflexales bacterium | reverse complement strand
TACGTGCTTGGGCGGCATTGGGTTGCATGACCAGAAACCGAGTTTTTAAAGGGCTATAGAGGGGCAGACACAGGGGTCTGCCCCTGCGCCTGGTCGGGGCTTAGCAGCAGCGTCCAGTGCTGCGTCTTGTCGTCCGGCCAGGTACGATGAACAAAACCGTTCTCGACGCAGTACTCGGCAAAGCGTTGGTCCGTGTGCTCGGTCTGGTAATAGTGATAGGCGCGATAGGGGTTGGAGCCGTCGCTGAGCAGCCAGGTGGCCATGCGGGGCAGCCGCTCCACGTTCAGCCCGCTGTCCTTGACCAGGTCGCTGTCCAGGCTGGCCGCCAGGCGAGCTTCTTTCTCGGTCTCGAAAACGTAGGCTGTGGGCCGCTTGTCCACCAGGAAGTCGCTACGCGTGAATTTGGGTATCACCATCCCACGTTCTACCACCGGGTAAAAGCGCGCCAGAGAGCTCTTGGGCGAGAGCGTGACGCAGCCCTTGGTCGAGCCGGGCGGCGACCCCCACGGGCGTGCTTTCGAGGCGCTGCCGATCGTTTCGACGACGTACAGCCGGCCACTGAAAAAGATACGGCCTGGCGCAAGCTGCGCCAGCGGTGTGATCTTGATGTCAGGCAAGGTGTGTTTTCTCCATCTAGATTAGCGGCACGGGCTGCCCTTCGCGCGCCGAGCGCAACAGCGCGCCCAGCGTGGCCACATTCCCGCGGCTGTCGGTCAGGCTCACGCGCGGGGCCTGGCTCAACAGGATAGCATCGGCCATGTCCTCGACTTCGCCGGCGTACAAATCCTGCCGGGGCAGCTTGATGGCGCGACTTTGGCTGTCGCGCAGCAGGAAAAACTCTTCCTGGCTGTTTTGCAAGGCTGACTGTACTGCCCCCGGCATGCGGGCAAGCAGCTTGCGCAGGAATGATTTGATCGGCTGGGGCAGGGCGGCGACCACCCCCCACAGTCCTGAGCCGCTAGCGAGCCTGGTTCCGGCCGTGCCTGGCGTGAAGGGGGCAGGCAGTCCGATCACCCCCTCGCTCCCCACGATTTCGAGCTGCGTGCGAAGCGGCACGCGAAAACTGCAATCGAACTGGGCATACCAGGCAGGCGAGCCTGCGAAACGCAGTTGCCCGGCAAAAAGCTCGTCAATGCCGCTGGGGCCGGTGATCTGCCAGCCAAAGACCTCGACCGGCTCGGCCCCGGCGAGGTATCGCGCAAAGCTGACCGGGTAGCAGCCCACGTCCCACAGGCAGCCGCCGCCCATATCAGGCTCCAGCCGCACGTCATTTGAGTTGGTGAGATTGAACGAGAACGAAGCGCGCACCAGACGCAGCGCGCCTATGGCCCCGCTGTCCAGCAGCGCTTTCACCTGGAGCGTTTGCGGGTGATGGCGATACATAAAGGCCTCGGCCACCACGCGACCAGCCTGGGCGGCGGCCGCGCTGATCGCGTCTACCTGCTCCGGGCTTAGGGCCAGCGGCTTTTCACACAGCACGTGTTTGCCGGCCTGGACAGCCTTGATGGTCCATTCGGCGTGCAGGCTGTTGGGCAATGGAATGTAAACGACATCAATAGCCGGATCGGCCAGCAGGCTCTCGTAACTGCCGAAGGCGCGCGGGATGCCCCACTCCCTGGCATACGCCTCGGCGCGCTCTTGACCCCGGCTGGCCACGGCGGCCAACTCGTTGCGAGTCGAAGCGCGCAGAGGCGGGATGAGGGCATGATTGATGCGGGCCGTGCCGAGCAATCCCCATTTTAGCGTCATCGCTTTTCTCCTTACTTGAGCTGCTGTTGTACCCAGGTCGTCATAGCCGGGTCGTCGGCGATCTCTGGGCCTAACGATACGCGCTGCCAGGCGTGCTTGACGACCTTCCCGCTCGAATCGATGCTGAGTTGGATGATACCCAACATTCGCCCGGCGTGGCCGGCGCTGGCCTGGTCGGCGCGCACGACGAGCGTGCCTGTCTGGGGACTGCGCCAGGGTTCGGCCAGCATTGGGCCGCCGCCGCTGACGATCAAATCGATGCCGGGCACCACAGCAGCAATCTGCCGGTCGATCTGGTCTCCAGCGTGAGACAACAAGATGATCACATCGGCCTGCCCGTCCAGTTCGTTTAGCAGTGCCTGGGCGGTTTCGAGCGGGTCGCGGACGGCGATTTCCGGCGTGCCCTGGCCTCCGCTCAAGCCGGCGAGGGCCAGGCTATGGCCGCCCGACTCGCGCAGCACATAAGGTTCGGCCAGCTTCTCCCCGCTGGCCGAACCATTTCTCAACGGCACGGCATTCGCCGACAGCACGGCGAATTTGGCCTCCTTGATGCGCTCCTGGAGGGCCGCCACTCCCAGGGTGAGGTCGCGTGGACCGAGCGCTACCGCGTCGTAACCCAGCTTGTTCATCAGCGCGACGCTGCTTTGCCCCTTGGTCTTGCGGGCCGGCTCCTGGTCGCCGACCAGGCTGTCGCCAGCGTCAAGCACCAACACGATTCCCCCTTTGTCCCGTTCCTGCGTGATCCTGGTGGCCCGCCGGGCCACACCACCCACCTGGGGGCTTCAGCCACACGGCAGCAAATAGCCCCACGTGTCGTTGCTTTGGATCACGGTCAAGTCAATGGGCGGGGGCGGCACGGCCGGCTGTGGAGAAGCGGTCGGCGTCGGGATGGGCACGTGTTTTGGCGCCATCGCGAGCGACGTGGGCGTGGTCAAGGGTGACAGAGGCGACAGAGGCGACAACAGTTGCCCCGGCCAGCTCAGCGGGCGCCCCCCGCTGATCAAGTAAAACACGCCGACGATAATACACAGCAGCAGAGCGATGCTGAGCATCTGGATGACGGTTTTGCGTCTGTCTGCTTGTTTCATAAGCGCTCATTGTACTACAACTTGCTTTTTAGCGCCAATGACCCCGTTTGCCGTTTGCCGGGGTGGCCGTCACGTCTTTGCGCGCCAATGCGCCTGTGCCTGCGAATGAATTCGCAGGCTGATACCCAAAACGCGCCGAGGCGCGTTAGCCTGC
>JAFGFO010000222.1 GCA_016931085.1 Thermoflexales bacterium | reverse complement strand
GCAGCTCGTCGCGGTTGACGGAGGTGACGACGACGTGGCGCAAGTTCATGGCCTTGACGGCGGCCGCCACGCGCGCCGGCTCGTCCCAATCGAGCGGCAGTGGCCTGCCGCTTTTGACGTTGCAAAAGCGGCAGGAGCGCGTGCAGATGTCACCCAGGATCAAGAAAGTGGCCGTGCCGCAGCCCCAGCACTCGCCGATGTTAGGGCAATGCGCCTCCTCGCACACCGTGTGCAGCGACTTGGCGCGCATCAGGCTTTTGAGCTGGCGATAGCTTTCCCCGCCCGGCGCGCGCACCTTGATCCACTCCGGCCGGCGAGCGGGGCGCGCCCTCACCTGAATTGAACTGTCCACGTGTGCTTCGTTCATCACTTTACCTTCAAGGATTACTACTCATTACACAGAGACACACAGAGGGAACACAGAGATGCATAGAGAAAATATGTCTTTAAATTCTCCGTGCTTCTCTGTGAATTCTCCGTGAAACTCTGTGTAAAGACGCTGCTGAGTTACAAGGATTATATCACGTGATGACGATGTTGCCAACAAAGGCCACATCTGATACAATCATGCTAGCGATATGGACGAACAAGCGCTGATCAAGGCCGCCGTCAAAGGCGACGTGGATTCTTTCAACACGCTGGTGCTGCACTACCAGTCCCAGGTCTACAACTATGCCTATCGCGTCATGGGCGATCCCGACTCGGCCGCCGACGCCACCCAGGAAGCCTTTATCTCGGCCTACCGCGCCTTGCACGGCTACCGGGGCGGCTCGTTCCGTGCCTGGCTGCTGCGGATCGTCACCAACGCCTGCTACGACGAGCTGCGCCGCCGCAAGCGCCGCCCGGTCAGTTCGTTGGAAGCCCTCTACGTTGAAGACCCCACGCCCGACGCCGCGCTGCCCTCGTCGCACCGCGAAGGCCCGGAAGGGCACACGCTGCGCCACGAGCTCAACCAGGCGATACAGCTCGGCATCGCCGGCCTGCCCGACGAGCAGCGCGTGACGCTGGTGCTCTCGGACGTCCAGGGCATGACGTACGAGGAAATCGCCCAGGTCACCGCGGCCAGCATCGGCACGGTTAAATCGCGTCTCAGCCGGGCGCGCTCCAAGCTGCGCGATTACTTGCTCACGCAGAGGGAACTTTTGCCGCGCGAATACCGTCTAGAGGGTGAAGGGGCATAACAGAGCGGAAAGATCATGAAACAATTGGCAAGATGGATAGGGTTAGGACATACTGAACACGAACGGGTCGGGCGGCTGCTGTCGACGTACATGGACGGGCGGCTGAGCGGGGCCGAGCACGCGCTGGTCGACCGTCACTTGCGAGATTGTGCGAGATGCCGGGCGGAGCTGGCGGCGCTGCGAGCCACGGTACAGGCGATCAAGGCCTTGCCGGCGGTGCGCGTGCCGCGCTCGTTTGCCCTGCCGCGCCGGCTGGCACGCCAGCCGCGCCCCAGTTGGACCTTTCCGATCTTTCGCACGGCGACGGTGACGGCCACTGCCGCGCTCGTCCTGGTCGTGACCGCCGACCTGGCCGTGCTTCCCGCCAGCCAGCCTCGACCGGCCGCGCCGGCGACGGTGGCGGTCATCGCCTACGAGCACGTCGCAAGCGAGCTGTCTGGGGCGAGCGCGGTGCCAAGCGAAAAGGCCAGCGCAAGCAGCCCGCCCCAGGTGACGGCTGTCGTGCAACGCGAAACGGCCGGCGCAAGCACCCCACTCCAGGTGACGGACGCGGTACTCAGCGAGATGGCCGGCGCGAGTCTCCCGGCGACCGAAGCGCCCAGCCTGTCCGCTCCCTCGCCAGCCGCGGCTATCCCTGAGGAAATGCCCATGGGGCTTGGCTTGGGCGCCGGGGGCGAGGCGGCCGGCATGGGTGGCGGACCGGACGATGCACGCACCGGCGTGCCGGACGAAGCGGCGGCACCCACCCTTGTGGCCAACACGGCTTTGCCAACGGCTGAGCTGCCGCCTTCCAGCTTGACCGAGCTGCCGACTTTAGTCGCTCGGGATACCGCTTCCACGCCACAAGCCGTGGCTGCGCAGTCCAGGGAGCTGCCGCCGGCCGCCTCGCCTGAGCCGAACGTGGTGGCACAGTACGCCGCCGGCCGGATGCGCGCGATCGAGATCGCCCTAGCCAGCCTGGCACTCGTGTCGGGGGCGCTGACGCTGGTCAGCAGCGGCCGGCTGCGGCGGCGCTAGGGGGCTCTGCCGCCGCTACCACTGCCCCAGAAACCGTCTTTCGGAAAAAGCTCAGTTTCTCAAGCCGTTACCACCACCGCCTCCGGTTGCGGCTGTAGCGCCGGCTGCGGGAGCTGCTTGAGCGGCGCACCTTGCGGCGTATTTGCTGCAGTTGGATCAGCACGACCACCAGCAGAATGGCGTTGATCACCAGGAAAAGAACAATCAGCGCTGCCATACTTGATGTGATCATCTTGCACCTTAACCGTATGCGCATCTACGCGGCGCATAGTCTATGCTACATAGTATACCACACAAGCGCGATTTTTTGCCCTCGGCTGCAAACCCTGCACTTGACTTTTAAATGTTTGAGGCTATACTGAAAAGCGAAGAGCGTCTCGTTTCATGTGCACAAGGGAGGGAGCTATGGAGACCAGGCATCTGGGAGTCGCGGTCGGGGGGCTGGCGGCCGGGGCCGCGTTGGCTGTGTCGCTGCTGCTTGTGCCAGCCATGCGGCTGGCCGGAGCAGAGGGGGACATCACCTACTCCACCGTCGACAATTTTGACCGCGCCAATTCCAACACGTTGGGGACCAGCTCGTCGGGACACTCGACCTGGCTAGAGCACGAGCCGCCCGGCGAGGAGGACCAACTGGCCATCAGCAACACCGTGCTGCTGGCCACCACCAGTGGCGTGAGCGGCTACGAACCCACCAACGCCTCGCTCGACCTGACGGCCGAGCAAGCCAGCTTCGACCTCGGCGCGACGGATGCCGGCTGGGCGTTCCACTTTGACCTGAATCGCAACCCCTCGGGCTGGGCCGCGACGTATTACAGCCTGGGCTGGGTGCTGGCCGCCAACGAGGCCGACTTTGCCAGCGATACGGTCGACGGCTATGCCGTGCTGTGGACCGGCACCGGCGACGAGTTGGTGCTGACCCGCTTCGCGAACGGGATTGCCGGCACCAATCCCGGCACAGCGGTGATCACCACCGGGCTAGATTGGGACGCCGCCCCAGCCGCCGGCGTCAACGTGCGTGCCGAGGTGAGTGCCGGCGGCGAGTGGACGTTGTATTGGGAAGAGGGCGAGGGGCTAGCGGCGCCGCTCGACATCGACGCCCACAGCGCATCCGGCAGCTCGACGGTCTATTTTGACGACGCCACCATGAGCTACTCGGGGCCGATCTGGGGCCACTACACCAGCACGGACACCACGAGCAGCGGCACTTTTGACAACTTTGCCTTTGGCATCACGCCGGAAACGGGGGGCGTGTCGCTCGCCAAGCAGGTGAGCCAGGCCGCCAACATCCCCTATCACGACGCGGTCACCTACACGGTCAACCTGCGCAACGGCGGGGCGGTGGATGAAGCCAACGCGCACTTTACCGACACGCTGCCGGCCGAGGTGGATTTCGCCGCATGGCTCAGCCGCCCGGCCGGCGCATCCCGTGCCGGTGACGTGATCGCCTGGAGCGGCACGCTCACCGCAGGCGCGGCCATCACTTTTAGCTGGGTCGTTTCTCACGTGGGAGACTATGGCGAGACGGTGATCAACACGGCCCAGTACAGCGGCACGAGCCTGGTCTCGGACACAGCCAGCTTTAGCGTCGAGCAGGATGTACAGCCCGGCCTGGTCATCAACGAGATCGATTATGACCAGCCCGGCACCGACACGGCCGAGTTTGCGGAGATCAAGAACACGTCTGTCCAGACCCTCAACCTGGACATCTATGCGCTCGAGTTCGTGAACGGGCTGGACACCAGCGTGTACCGGACGATCGATTTGCCCGACGTGGACCTGGCGCCGGGCGGCTATTACGTCGTGTGCGCCGACGCGGCCAGCGTGGCCAACTGTGACCTGGACGTCTCGCCGGACTCGAATCTCATCCAGAACGGCGCTCCCGACGCGGTGGCGCTGGTGGCGGGTGGGGCGGTCGTGGACGCGGTGAGCTACGAAGGCGACACTGGCGCGCCGTACACCGAGGGCTCGGGTGTGGGGCTGCAAGACGACGACAGCGCCGGCGCCGGCCTCTCGCGCTTCCCCGACGGGATCGACAGCGGGCAGAACAACCTCGACCTGAGCCGGCGCTGCATCACGCCTGGGCAGGCCAACGCCGCCGCCGGCGAGCACTGCGTGCTGTACGTCTCGCAGCTCAGCGGCGAGTGGAGCGCGGCCAGCACGTGGGGGGGAGGCGGGGTGCCGGGGCCGGATGACCGGGTGACGATACTCGCCGGCACGCGCGTCACGGTCAGCGCCGCCGCCGCCTGCTACCAGTTGCAGGTTGAAAGTGGGGGCGTGTTGGCCATCGTCGAGAGCGGGAGCCTGGAGGTGAGCGGGGATCTGGAAAACGGCGGGCGGCTGGAGCAGACACGGGTGGTGACGGGGGGCGCCGAGGTGGCCTTCCTGGACACCGGCGGCTATGGCGGGCTGAGCATCGACGCCGGCGGTCTCGACCTGGGCCGCACGCGGGTGAGCGTGGAGGGGGGGCGGGACTGCACCGCCGTGGCCGGCGAGGCCGTCCGGCGCTGTTTCGAGATCGTCCCCATCACCGCCACCGGTCGCAGCGCGACGGTGACCGTGTTCTTCGACAGTGGCGAAATCCCCCCGCCCAACACGTGTGACACGCTCGAACTGTTTCACTGGAACGATGGCTGGGGGGCAGCGCTGGCGCGCGACAACAGCTACGGGGACGAGGGCCGTCTGTGCGGCGGCGATCCCCAATCACTGCGAGCCGTGGGCGTGAGCGACTTTTCGGCCTTTGTGCTCAAGAGCGCCGTACCCACCGCCGCCCGTCTGCGCGGCCTGCGCGCGGTCGCCCGTCCTTACCTGGGCTGGGCCGCCGGCCTCCTTGCCCTGGCCGCCGGCCTGGCGGCCGCGCGGCGGAGGCGGCGCATGGGGGTGCACAGCCCCTTACGGTAAAAGATCACTCACCTCGATGATCGCCAATAGCACTCGTTCCTCATCTTGATGGATATTGCCACGGTAAACGGGCAGCCGTCCCGATCCGTCGGGAGAATACAAGCCTACCTCCAGCGAGTAAGTGCCTGTAGACAGGTCGGCCGGGAGAGCAATCAAGTGGGGATCCGCTACGATTTCGCCAGGCAGCCACGTGTAGGGAGGGCGTGTGCCGTAAAACGCCCAGCCATCGGACTGCGGCCCCAAGGTTCCGCCGACATCGTACAGGTGGACAAAGACTTTGGCATCGCGAGTGGCTGCCATGGCAGCTTGCCAGTATAGCGTGATGGGTAGAATGTCGCCTGGGTGCCAGGCTCGATCGGGAAGGTCGAACCCAAGCAAGCACAAATCACCGGCAAAGCGCACGTCGTCGATTCGATGGCCAATCTCGGTTGAGACGCGCTCTGGCTCACCTTGCAAAGCCCAAATAGAGTAGGGCGCATAGTGTTGAAAATCCGGGTTGTGCGCGTCTACGTGCAGCGTGACACGCGTCCGAGTGCCCGTGATCGCCTCGGCCGGCACTTGGAATAAGGTTTCTAGCCACTGGCCCGGCACGGGCGGATAGGCCCATTGCCCTACTTCGCGCTCGTCGACCTCCACGCTCACCGCGCCGGCCTGCTGGGCATGCAGGCGGGCCACCAGCCACAGCGGCTGCCCCGCTTCAGTCGACAGATCAAAAGCTATGCCGCCCGTCAACAAGCGCCCGCCATCCAGAACTTTCCGCTCTGGCACAGCGCGGTAAGACATTTGCCGCACTTCGCTCGGAAAGCCTGGGCGCCGGGCAGCCTGCCACCACGTGACATGGTGGGCCGCTTCGTCCTCCAGATCAGCGATATCTATACTGTCCACCAAGCTCAAACTGGCTGTGCTAGATAGGATATCGGGTTGATAGAAGCGCTTCCCACTGTTGGCCAAGTGCCAGTCAGCCTTCCATACAGCCTGGATTGGACTAGGGCTGATGAGGGGTGAAGCGGCTGGGACGTTTATCTGGAACAGTTCCCTGGCAAACAGGTCAGTCGCCAGCAGGTAGGGGGTAAAATGAACATCTGGATAAGTGATAAAGTAGTCAGGACGAGACGGTGAAATTTCCATCAATTCAAAAACGCTCCCCCCACCGTGTCGCCAAGCAATTGCAGCTTCGGTCGTAGTCAGCCCAATCATATCGTAGGTCGGCCGCCCACCGACATAGCGCAACAGGCCCGCATCAGTGATTCCCACTCTAGCATGGATAGGGAGATTCTCTTGCATCCAATTGGCTAGGGTCAGGTGTTGCTGTACCATCGTTTGGGCTGCGTCCCGATAAGCATAAACAAAATGTGGGATCGAGCAAGCAGAAGAGATCAAGAGATAGAGCATCGCCAGACTCGCCAGCACGTATCGCCACCACCCCCTCGGCTGAGTTTGGAGGAAAGCCAAACCACAAACCGCCAGGACAATTACTAAGGGCATAAACGGTACCTGGTAACGTCCCATGTGCCAAGTGGCCGTGATCAACGTAGCTACGGACAACGTTCCCGCCAAGAACCAGCACGAGGTCAATGCCGCTATGACCCATTGACGACGCAGGCTCAAGCTACTCCAGCCTAGCATGGCAAACACCAGCATAGCTGTTGGTGCAGACAATGCTGCGGCAGGCTCCCAACCCAAGAAAAAAAACATGATGATGTCCCGATAGGACGATAGAATTGAGCGGATGATCTCGTTTGGATAGGCGGGAACATTGAAGCACCAGGACTTGGCCAACAACCCCGTGGCCAAAGTCGTGCCTGTCAACGCCCAGTTGACGAGGGAGGGTGCCAGTCCGAACAGCACGGCTATTGAGAGCAAAGCCTGTTGTCTCCATTGGATGGCACGCGAGCGTACGAGCCCATCGATGAAAAGCGCTGCCCAGATTAAGCCTGTCAACACGAGACCTTCGGGGCGCGCGAGTCCCGCCAAGCCGGCCCAAAGGGCACACAAAGCTGTTCGTTTGGCTATGAAGGCGTCGAGCGCCGCCAAGGTGAGCACGGTGAAGAGGCCTGTTTCCATACCGTTGAAGCAGCCCCACTGCACCGGGCCGCTCAGGCTAACGAGCACAGCCGCCAGCAACGGCCAGACCCGGCTTGCCCCTTGCTCGCTTGTCATATGGAAGGTCAGGCGGTAGGCCAACCAGACGATCAGCCCAAGCCAAACCACGCCTATACCCACAGCAAAGGCGACCAGGCGCTCGGCTGTGAAGCCCAGGCGGTAAAGCCCGGCCAGGAAGAAGCCAAACAGAGGGCTGGTCATGCCAGTTGTTGGAGGGTCTCCATCGTTGTATTGGTAAGGATAGCCCCGCGCGATCTGGCGAGCATACTGAAAAGTGATATAAGCATCGTCCAATGGCGCTACCGGGCGCCCATTGGACGGGTTCAATGCGGCAGACAGATACGGTGCACTGACGGTGATAAGCAGGCCAAGCAGGATCAAAACTGGCCAAATGGCAACTTGACAGCAAGGGACTGTACGTTCAAAAGTCTGACGAGGGTCATCCATCCTAGTATACATCTACCCAAAAAGCCGTGGGCGAGTTGCCCACGGCTTGGCTAGTCCAGTTTCGGCCTCTAGCGGCTGCGCCGGCGCCACTCGTCTTTGAGCTCCAGCGCGTCAAAGTTGGCCATTTCCAAAAAGTCCCTCAGCAGGCGTTGGAACTTGCTGGCCTCTTCGATCATCGGAAAGTGCAGCGAGTCTTTGAAGGTCAGCGACCTGACGTTGGAGTAATGGTCGGACTCGTCCATCCAATCGCTTTCCGGTGGGGCGATGATCGAGTCCTTTTCGCCGTGCACGACCAAGGTCGGCATATCTTGTGACTCGAGGGTATCGCGCAGGTCCATCGTTTCCAGGGCGCGCGCGATGGTGCTGACAGCGTTGATGTCGGCCTTGTCGGCCTCCAGGGCGACGTCGGGGTAGCTGGCCTGGGCCTGCTTGCGGCCGATCAGCCGGTCGACGAGGCTGTCACTTCCGCCGAGCAGCTTACGGCTGATGGCTGTGCCGGCGATGGGCAAGCTGACCGTCATCAAGCGGGCGACCACGTCGGGCTGCCGGTCCGACAGCAGCAGGGCGACGACGCCGCCCAGGGCGTGGCCGATGATGGGTGCTCGAATGATACCCATGGCATCCATAAAGCCGCTGATCAGGCTCACGTACGAATCGACCGTGTAGCGGCTGGGCGACTTGTCGCTGTCGCCAAAGCCCCACAGGTCCAGCGCGTAGGTACGGTACCTGTCGGACACCACCTCCATCGTCGGCATCCAGTATCGCCACGAGCCTAACCAGCCGTGGATGAAGATGATCGGCTTGCCGCGGCCGATGGCTTCGTAATGTACCAATCCACTATCGATG
>JAFGFO010000221.1 GCA_016931085.1 Thermoflexales bacterium | reverse complement strand
GTTCCGACTTTGTTCCCGGGAGATTTTGGCCGGAACCCAGATATTTGGATTCCTGGCACCAGAAAGGTTGGCTCAACAATGACCAAGGCGGCGAATGAGGCGGTGTCAATATTGTGGTGAACTGGGTCCAGAGTCGCCACTGATTGCCTCACACAATCATAGGAAAATAATCGCGGGCAACAAATCTGCTACGAGTCCTGAGGCTGTTCCATGGGTTGGCGACCGACCGACTGCGCGTGCCGCTGACCTCGGTCAATGTGGAGCGCGGGTTTATTGATTTCAAAAAACATTAGGAGGCAAGTTCTTGGGAGGCAAGTTCTAATGAAAGCACGTCAAATTCGAGAAGGTATTTACTGGATGGGCGCCGTAGACTGGGATAGACGACTGTTCGATGCCCTGATCCCACTCCCTGACGGCACCAGTTACAATGCGTATTTGATCCAAGGCAGTAACAAGACAGTACTTATGGACAGCGTTGATCCGACCAAAGCTGATACATTGCTCGGCCAACTCCAAACCGTATCCCAGGTCGATTATGTCATTGCCCATCACGCCGAACAGGATCACTCCGGTGCCATCCCGCTTGTCCTCGCCCGCTACCCTCAAGCCCAGGTGATGGCAACACCTAAAGGTATCGCGATGTTGCGCGATCATCTGTGCATCCCGGAAGAACGGTTCATCGCGGTCGCAGATGGGGAGTCGCTCTCCCTGGGCGACAAAACCCTCACTTTCATCTACATGCCGTGGGTACACTGGCCAGAGACGATGGTTACTTACCTGGCCGAAGAGCGCATCCTCTTCACCTGTGACTTTTTCGGCTCACACCTGGCCACCAGCGACTTATATGTAACTGATGAATCCCGGGTTTACGAAGCCGCTAAGCGCTACTATGCCGAGATCATGATGCCCTTTCGCAAGATCATCCAGCGCAACCTGGACAAGCTGGCGAACTATCAAGTGGAGCTCATTGCGCCCAGCCACGGGCCGATCTACAACCGCCCGGCCCTCATCCTGGATGCTTACCGCGACTGGACCTCAGAAACACCCAAGAATGTGGTCGTTATACCTTACATTTCCACCCATGGCAGCACGGCCAAGATGGTCGAATACCTGGTAGCCGCGCTGGTCGAAAAGGGCATCACGGTGTATCAGTTCGACCTAACCGTGACGGACATCGGCAAGCTCGCCATTGCGCTGGTTGACGCAGCCACAATTATCATCGGCACACCAACGATCCACGTTGGCCCACACCCGGCGGTGTTTTATGCGGCGCATCTGGCTAATGCCCTGCGTCCCAAGGTACGCTATGCTTCAATTGTTGGCTCGTATGGGTGGCATAGCAAAGTCGTCGAGCAGATCGCCGGGCTGATTCCCAATCTGAAGGTGGAGCTACTGGAACCGGTGATGTGCCAAGGCTATCCCCAGGCGGCCGATTTTGCAGCACTGGAGCGCCTGGCTACACGGGTAGCCGAGAAACACAAAACACTCGCGTAGAAAGGCGTCAGCCGGGGAGCGACCCCACACGCAGCATGCTGATTTTTTCACAATGATTGCATGAGTCGCCGGTGCTTTCATCCGGCCAAAACCATTTCACACAGGAGGAATTACCATGAAAGGCTATGTGCAAAATATCGAAGAAATTACCGTCAAGAATGCGGATTTTCGCCAGGTGCTCTACACGGCGCAGCACTGTCAGCTCGTGGTCATGGCGTTGCAGCCCGGCGAGGAAATCGGGATGGAAATCCATGAGCTCGACCAGTTCTTCCGCGTGGAGGAAGGGACGGGCGAGGCCATTCTCGATGGGGTGCGCACAACCATCAGCGCGGGCTTCGCCGTACTCGTCCCGGAGGGGGCCAATCACAATATCGTCAATACCGGCAGTGCGCCACTGAAGCTCTACACGCTCTACGCGCCGCCGAATCATCGGGACGGCGTTGTTCATCATACCCGCGCCGCAGCGGAAGCGGACGACGAGCAGTTCGACGGCAAAACGACGGAGTAGAAGTTCTTTGTTCCGTTAATCTCAAGCAAGTTAGCTAATCACAAGGAGACTGATATGAGCAAGACCGACACAAGCAAGGCCGCGATTCACAGCTTACCCGCTCTTCCATATGCCGAAAACGCATTGGAACCGGTGATAAGCGCCAAAACGCTGAGTTTTCACTACGGAAAACATCACCAGGGTTATGTGGACAACCTGAACAAGCTGATTGTAGACACAAACTACGCCGTCCTGTCATTGGAGCAGATCATTGCCAAAGCTGCGGGAAAGCCAAAAAAAATGGCGCTCTTCAACAACGCGGCGCAAATTTGGAACCACACATTCTACTGGCAAAGCCTGACACCAAAGGGCGGCAGCAAACCGCCCGCCGCCCTCAAACAGCGCATCGCGGCTGCCTTCGACAGCGTGGAGGCCTGTAAGAAAGAGCTTGCCGACGCGGCCATTTCACAGTTCGGAAGTGGTTGGGCCTGGCTGGTCCTCGATGGCGATGATCTCAAGGTGGTGAAGACTGCCAATGCCGAAGTTCCCTGGTTGACGGGCATGAAGCCGCTGCTGGTCATTGATGTATGGGAACATGCTTACTACCTGGATTATCAGAATCGGCGTGCCGACTATGTGAATGCTGTGCTCGACAAGCTGCTCAACTGGGAATTCGCCCTACAGAACGCCAGCTAGGGGCAGGAGGAAGGGTGGTTTGGAGGCGGGCTGCCCTCAAACCGCCCCCCTAGATTTTTGAGAAGCTACGAAAGGAGTCCGTATGATCACAAATGCTATTACGCTACGTATCGGTGGCGAGGCCGGCATGGGGCTGGAAAGGCTGACTATCCCTTCCGGCTGCACGCCATACCCGACGCGCCGCAGCGCATCATGCTCAACGGGACGCAAGCCTTCTCTATGGGCGCACTGGCGGGCGGCTGCCGCCGCGCTACCCCTGGCCCCACCTTCGAGGCGCTGGATCCGGTGCTCCAGGAAGGCCCGCCCCTGGTGAAGCGCCCGCTGGAGAAACTTGCTCCGGCGCAGGTCGAAAGCTTGCTCGCCGGGCTGCGCTAAAAGCAAGAAGGGAACGCAGGTCTTTGAGAAAGAGAGTCCCGGAAAACGCTAATTCTTCACCAGATCATCAAGATGTGGAGGTAAAATCCACACAGCGCCGATGACAGTCAATCCCTTTTCGTTTATGCTTGATGTAGCCAAATTTGTATCTTCTCAAAAATCTGGGGGTGGGGGGTTTGGGGGCGGGCATACCCGCCCCCAAACCCCCATTTCCCCCCTTTTTACTGAGATGATACGCAACTTGAGTTAAGTAAATGAGGAAAGCCCAATGTTCAACCAAATTCTTCTCCCATTAGACCGCTCGCCGCTC
>JAFGFO010000220.1 GCA_016931085.1 Thermoflexales bacterium | reverse complement strand
CGGGCAGAAGTGTGCGGGCTGTATGCGGCTTTGCAGCAAGGCTATGCTGGTGTGGTGTTATCGGACGAAACAGCCGTGGGGTGTGATCCGGAAGCTTGCTGCCGGTGGGCGGCCATGTTTCGGGGGATGTAGCTCGATAGTCGTGTTGATGTAGCGGAGGAACAAGATGACCGAGTCAAAGATCGAATTGTCACTTGATCAAGTTGCGCAGCGCTTGGATAGTGCCGGCATCCCCTGGGCTGTGTTCGCCGGGGCAGCCGCGGCCGCTTACGGTTCGCCCCGTCCCTTGACCGATGTGGACATCTTGGTGCCGGCCGCCGAAGGTGCACACGTGGCGGCGCTGTTTCCCCAGGCCAAGCTAAGGAGGCGTGAGGATGACTTCATCCATGTGATCCAACTGCCCGGCTTTGACATCCTGGCCGGGCTGGGCACAATGGACCTGGATGAGCAGATGGTCGCGCGCTTGACGCGTCACGACATTGCCGGCGTTAACGTGTCCGTCATCCCGGCCGAGGATAACATCCTGCTCAAGGGACTGTTGGGGCGCGGACCAGAAGTGGGTAAACACGATTGGGAGGATGTGCAGGCGATGTTGGCGCATTTACCGGCTGTGGACTGGGAGTATTTGCGCTGGCGGGCCAGCCGGTGTGAACCTCGAGATCACGTGGAACAGGTGCTGGAGCGGATCGAAGCGCTGTGGCAGCAGAAGAGAGGAGGGGCAAACAGATGAGCGAATACCAATACTACGAGTTTCAGGCTATTGACCGGCCGCTGACGCTGGACGAACAAAAGGCAGTCGCCAGCCTCTCCAGTCGCGTGTCGCCGCATCCCCGCCGGGCAGCGTTCACTTATAGCTTTGGCGGTGGCCTTCGTCGCAGGCCGGAAGATTTGCTGGCGGATTATTATGACGCTATGCTTTACCTGGCAAACTGGGGCAGCCGCCAATTGATGTTTCGCTTTCCCAAGTCGCTGATTGACCTCGAGCAAGTGGAGCCTTATTGCATCGAGGATCGGGTTACATTTTCTGATGTGGGCGACTATGTTGTCCTGGATATTGAATTGAGCGAGGAAGAAGGCGGTGATTGGATTGAGGGCGAAGGAATTTTGGATAGGCTGATCGGGTTGCGTGAGGAGATTTTGAGTCAGGATTATCGAGTGCTTTATCTGGCCTGGCTCAAGGCGGTCGAGTTGGAAGGCGAGTTTGCCGGCGATGCGGATCTCGAACCGCCCGTGCCGCCCGGTTTGCACAAGCTCTCGCCGGCGTTGCAGGCCTTTGTGGTTTTGTTCGAGGTAGATGAGCATCTGATTCAAATGGCGGCCAAGTCGAGCGACCAGCCGGCCAAGGTGGAGGTGGATGTGCGTCGGGCCATTGCTCAATTGCCACGAGAAGAATGTGAGGTTTTCTTGTTGCGCTTGGCGCAGGGTGAGCCGCACCTGTCGGTCGAACTCAATCGCAAGCTGCAAACCTTGATAGGCAGGCCCGAGCGTAAGAATCACCCCCGGCGCACGGTGGGGCAACTGTTGGCGGCGGCAGAGCGGGAACGGGAGCAAGTCGCGAAAAGGCGCGCCGAGGAAGCCGAGGCCAAGCGCATACGAGAGTTGGAAGAGTTGCAGATGCTCTCGTCGGCTGCTCTTCCATTCGACGTGCTAGCTCAAGTGCGTGAATTGGCTGGGCACGGGTTGGGGCTTGAAAGAATCAAAGGACTATGTAGATCGGCTGGGATCATGGTGAGATCGAGTGCAAGCAAGTATCAGCTTGTGCATGTGATCATACGAGGGTTGGATCGCTGAACCGAGGGGATTGGTTCACCGATCCAAGGGGGTTGGTTCGGTAAACAGCGGGAGCAGGTGAACCAAGGGGGTCGGTTCACCGATCCGAGGGGGGGCGGCTCGATAAACCAAGGGGGTTGTTCGGTGAACCGAGGGGGTTTGTTCACCAAGACGTGTCGGGTATTGTATTGACCGGATCCGAGGGGAGCCGGCCGGACGATTGAGACTGTACTGGACTGGTGGAACGCAAAGGCGGGCGAGGTCTACAACGCCACGTAGGCGGCGAGCCGTTGGAATAGTTGCTGGCATGCGGCCTCAAGTGCCTGTTGAAGCCGCCCAGCGACAGTATTGAGGTTAGCTGGAGCTGAGCAGATTCAAGCTTCAGGTAATTCAAGGCTCGAGTTGTGGTTGGTGAGGCGACACGAGCATTTTACCGAACCAACCCCCTGGGGTGAACAAAGGCTTTTAGCGATACAAGGGGGGGTATGGGGGTGAATTAACTTGAAAAGAGGGGGTTGGTTCACCTATGTGCTGCGTGAGGAGTCCTATCGTCTGGCGGGAAAGAGAGCACATCTCTGATTGCGTGGGCAATCGCATCCAGTTCTGATCGACTTGGCCGGTTGTGGTATTCTGGGCCGAAGCTGAAACCGAAGCCATCTCCCTTGTAGCGCGGGATGATGTGGAGATGGACGTGCCAGATCTCTTGCCCGGCCGCTTCGCCGTCGGCCAGAAAAAGATCAACCCCCTCACACTTGACTCCGCTTTTTCGTAGCGTCTGCGCGAGTTGCTGCGCGACCCGGAACATGTGGGCACCCGTATCCTCGTCTAAATCGGCCAGGTACGTTGCGTGGTGGTTTGGAATGACGAGGAGGTGTCCGGGGTTCACGGGCTGGATGTCCATAAACGCCGTGCAGTGCTCGTCTTTGTAGACGATGCTTGATGGCACTGTGCCCGATAAAATGTCGCAGAATACGCAATGGCTCATAGCTTTTGTCCTTTGGTGAATGGGATGGTCGGTGGATCAGGTCTTCTTGCCCACCGGACAGATAGCCAGGCACTGTGCACATGTCTGGCACAGCCTCAAGCTCACCACGCCATTCTTGACAGGCTCCTGCGGGCAAGCTTTGAGACAAGCCAGGCAGTCGGTGCAGCCTTTGCCTTCCCATCGCGGTGATAGGTTGAGTGGTACGCCATTTCTTAATGGCGCGTCGGTACGCAAGCCGCTGATGATCAAGCGTGGCCCAAACGCCGGGTGCACCAGCAGCTCGTACGGGCTGAGATCCCCCAGGCCGGCCTGGGCAGCCAGCTTGGGCAGGTTGATGCGCGGCGAGAGCGGGTCGAGTGCTTCGGTCGTGTAGCCTGCCCGGCGCACCAGTCGCGTCAGCCTGGCCAGGAAGGTCTTGGCGCGGCCAAAGGTGATCGCGTCAAAGGTATCCGTGTGCCAGCGGTGGATAAAGAGCCACACATCACCAGCTTGGCCGACGTCGTCCGTTTCAGACTGGATAAAGTCTGCTACGTCTGCGCGTGGCGTGAGGCGCGTCAGGATTTGGAAGCGGACGAACTGCAGCGGCGACTGTTTCAGCAGCAACAGCGCCGGCATCAGCGTGCCAAAGAAGCGAATCCTATCCTCGTTGGTTGAGGCTGGAATAAAGTGAATGGTTGGTTTGTCAGCCATGGTGCAATTCTACTCCAGATCGTGAAAAACGTCATCTCGGACCGCGCCAGGTTGACAACGCCGGGGTATCAAGATATATTGGGTGTAGTTTGGATCTTGCGATTTTCCTATCTTGGAGCACAGGCGCGTATGACTGGCACGGTTCACTATGAACAGATCGAGTGCAAGACCTTGTTGCACCGCATCGACTCGAACTACCTGCCTTTCCGGTGGGACATCAACCCCTACCGGGGCTGCGTTCATAGCTGCGTGTATTGCTATGCACGCTACAGCCACGAATACCTGGGGCTGAACGCGGGGACGGATTTCGAGCAGCATATTCGTTTCAAGCTGAATGCTGCCCAGGTGTTGCGCCGCGAGCTGGCTCACCCTCGCTGGCGGCGCGAGATGGTGCACATCGGCGGCGTGTGCGATCCCTACCAGCCGGCCGAGGCCAGGTACCGTATCACCCGAGACGTGCTGCAGGTCTTGGCAGACAACCACAACCCGGTGACCGTGGGCACCAAGGGCGCCCTGGTTGCCCGTGATGCCGATGTTTTGGGCGAGCTGGCACGGCATACGCACGTCAGTGTGCTTTTCAGCATCACGACCTTGGATACGGAGCTGGCCCGCAAGCTAGAGCCGCGTGCCTCGCCGCCGGCGCAGCGGCTGCAAGCGATGGAGACCCTGGCGGCGGCCGGTGTTGTGGTGGGGATGCTGTTGATGCCGATTTTGCCCCATCTGACCGACAGCGCGGAGAGCCTGGATGCTGTGATTCGCGCCGCTCGCGACCACGGCGCGCAGTTTGCCATTCCGGGTGTGCTGGGACTGCGCCGCAGTGCGCGTGAGCGCTTTATGCCTTTCCTTCAAGTCGAGTTTCCGGCTCTCAAGCTTGCCTATGTGCGTCTTTACCGCCAGTCCTCACCTCCACCTGAAATAGGCCGGGCGCTTTACGAGCGCGCTCGTGACCTCTGCCGCCAGGCGGGGCTGCCGCTCGATTATGCGTTTCCCCTTCCCCCCAGTGAACCGCAGCAGTTGGCATTGGGATTATGACGCGCTATCGGAATGGTGGTGGATGGATTCTCTGATCAGAAGCAAGTTGAGGTGGTACTATGTCTTTTGGTATGAAACCGTTTTATGCTGATTTTACTGACATTGCGGCTAAAGAGACACGGGTTCTGACTGTCTTGGAACCGGGTGATTTGCCGGTGGGTCAGTATGCGTTTATTGAGCTTTATTGTGATGATCCGGGCTGTGATTGTCGCCGGGTGTTGATTCAAGTCGTAGTGGACGAGGATCCTTCTCAAGTGCTGGCAACACTGAACTATGGATGGGAGAGCCTGGCCTTTTACGAGGGATGGGTGAGAAACAAGGCGTTTGCAAAGGAATGTGTAGGTGTGAGCATTGATCGGCTTGGCCCGCAATCTCAATATTCGAGAGTGTTTCAGCAAGTGTTCGAGTGGATGTTGAAGGACGATGCTTACAATGAGCGACTGAAGCGGCATTATCGTATGGTCAAGGAGCTTCAGAGAGCAGGTCAAGCAGGGAAAGCCAGGGGGCGTGAGATGAGGAAGAAACGGGTGAGGAGGCGTGGAAAGAAGTGAATCCAGGCGTTAATGATACTCAGCAGCAAGGGCGATTCATTCCTGGCTTACAACTCGCCCGGTATTTCTTTGATGAACAGGTCAAGCCAATCCTCAACCGGCATTGGCCCGGCTTG
>JAFGFO010000219.1 GCA_016931085.1 Thermoflexales bacterium | reverse complement strand
TTGGCGGGCCGTGCCAGAAGACGAGACCAGGCTGTGCCAGCCCGAGACGGCGCCGCAGGCGATGGTGACGAACAGGATGGGCCACAGCGGGCCGAGCGCCAAGGGCTGCGATTCAACGCCGGCGCAATTGGCCGCCTGGCACAAATTACCATTCCAGTTGGTAAAGGCCGGGAAATCGACCGGGAAGGCCGGATGCCAAATCAGCAAACCGATGGTACCCAGCGCGATGCCGATAAAGACAATCCAGAAGGCCACATAATTGATCGGCTGCGCCCAACGCCAGATCGGCAGCACCGCGCCAAAGTAGCAGATAATCAGTGCAACCAGGCTCCACACGAACTGGGCCTGAGTGACTGAGCTAAAGAGCACCGGCGATTTTGCACCTCCGTTGATGGCCAGGAAAATCGACTGGACGGCCGGCAGCGTGCCCAGCCAGATGCCCACAAAGGCCAGCACGACCGCGACAAAGCTGGTCAAGATAATGTCCATCTTCCACTTGTACGTCATCTGGCCTGCCAACAAGCCGACACCGATGACCAGCAGCACACCCAGCGGGGCAGCCGGGTTAGTCAACAAATCATAGCCGACAATCTTGCCAAAGGCGCCCATGATGAGCAGCAAGTAAAAGTAGATGAACAGCAGGAGGATGGTGCGCGACCGAGGAGAAATGAAACGATAGCTCAACGCGCCAAAACTCTGCCCTTCCTCACGCACGCCCAATACGATGCTGGAGTAATCCTGCACCCAGCCGATGAAGAACGTGCCGAAGATAACCCACAACAGGGCTGGCAGCCAGCCCCACTGCACCGCCACGATCGGCCCCGTGATCGGGCCCAGGGCAGCGATGGATTTGAATTGGTAGCCGAACAAGACGTTGCGATTGGCTGGGGTAAAGTCAACACCATCCATATACATCTTTGCCGGCGTTGCTTTTTTGTCGTCGGGCTGAATGATCTTGTCATTGATCGTCCTGGCGTACCAGCCGTAGCCCAGGGCAATGGCAGCCGCGCCGACAATGAGGGTTAAAACCGCATTCATGGCATTGCTCCTTTCAAAGTGATTTTGGGCAAGTATTCAACTCGCTTGAATGTTACATGCATACACATACGACGGCGACCTCACACGACACACAAGGCTTCGTTCAATAATTGCCTCCTCTCGCCGCCTGAAGCGGGAGTGCCATCACGTCCGCTCCGGGTGGTTCGTCCGAACCAGAGCACGATCAATGCCAACGGGCCATTCAGAAATGACAAGCTAATTATGCACCCAAATGCCTTGCAAGTCAAGGTCGTTCGAAGACGAGCGGGGCCCTATTGACCAAACACCCCAAACGCGCTACAATGTAAACATAGAGAAGTTAGGCCTATGGTTCAAGTCAGCACGCCGGATTACGAAACGATACTCGAACAAGTCACACGGGATGGGGGGCAGGAGGGGCGCGCACTGGTCGAGCGCGCCTACACGCTGGCCCAGTTTGCCCACAACTGCCAGCAGCGCGAGTCTGGCGAGCCTTTTTTCAATCACTGTCTGACCGTGGCCGGCATCTTGTCCGAGCTCAACATGGATCCGGCCACCATCGCGGCGGCCTTTCTCCACGACGTCGTCGAAGACACACAAGGCACTCCCAAAGAAATCAGCCTAGCCCAACTGGAACAAGAGTTTGGGCCAGACGTGGCTCAACTGGTAGACGGCGTGACCAGGCTGAGCCGTTTCGATGACCTATCTCAGACAGAATTGACGATCGACACCAACGTTGAGCGTCTGCGCAAGCTGTTCGTGGCGTTAACCAGGGGTGAGGTACGCTCAGCCCTGATCAAGTTAGCCGACCGGCTGCACAACATGCGCACGCTCAAGTACATGCCCGCCGAGCGCCAGTTGCAGATCGCGCGTGAGACCATGGAGATCTTTGCCCCCCTGGCCAATCTACTGGGCATCTGGCGGATGAAATGGGAACTGGAGGACATGGCCTTCCATCACCTGGAACCGGACAGGCACGCCGAGATCGTCCGAAAAATTGCCGAACGCAAGGCCAATCGCGATCAGCACATCGCACGCATCCTCAAGCGTATCCAGGAGCGCCTGGAGGTCGAGGGCATCGTGGCCGAAGTGAGCGGGCGGGCCAAGCACATCTACAGCATCTATCGCAAGATGCAGCGCAAAAAAGTGCCATTCGAGGAGATTTTTGACGTGCGCGCCGCGCGAGTGATCGTCCAAGACGTGGCTCAGTGTTATCAAGTGCTGGGCATCATCCACAACATGTGGCGGCCTATCCGCGACGAGTTTGACGACTATATCGCCACGCCCAAAAATAACAATTACCGCAGCCTGCACACGGCCGTGTTGGACGACGATGGCACGGTGCTGGAGGTGCAAATCCGCACGCGCGAAATGCACCGGGAAGCCGAGTATGGCGTGGCCTCACACTGGAAATACAAAGAAGGCGGCCGGCACACCACGACCTACGAGCAGGAAATCGCCTACCTGCGTTCCCGGATTGACTGGCAGCGGGACGACGCCGAGAGCAACCTGGCCGAAACGGTCAGGACCAACCTGTTCCAGGAGCGGGTGTATGTCTCCACACCCAAGGGCGACCTGCTGGATCTACCGGCCGGCAGCACGCCGATCGACTTTGCCTAT
>JAFGFO010000218.1 GCA_016931085.1 Thermoflexales bacterium | reverse complement strand
CTCGACCGCTACCAGGCCGGCTTTGCCGGCGACGGCGACTGGACCGGCGCCCGGCGCTACTTTGTGCGCCAGGATGATGATCTGAGCACTGTCAGCTCGGATCTGGTGATGGATGTGGGCGAAGCCAACATGGCCAGCGCGGACACCCTGATTGATTTCGCTGCCTGGGCCATTGACAATTATCCGGCCGACAAATACGTGCTCATCCTCAGCGATCACGGCATGGGCTGGCCGGGAGGGTGGAGCGACGCCACTGCGACCGGGCGCAGCGGGCGGCTACCGCTCCAGACGGTCCTGGGAGACAACCTCTACTTGAACGAGCTGGACCAGGCTCTGGCCGAGATCCGCGCCCAGAGCGGGATTGGTCAGTTTGAAATGATCGGGATGGATGCCTGCCTGATGGGCCACATCGAAGTGATGAGCGCGCTGGCCCCGCACGCCAGGTATGCGGTGTTTTCACAAGAGACGGAACCGGCTTTGGGGTGGGCCTATGCCGCCTTCTTGGGCGAGCTGCGGGACAATCCCGGGCTCAGCGGGGCGCAGCTTGGGCAGTTGATCGTAGACAGTTACATCGTAGATGATCAGCGCATTGTGGACGAGTCGGCGCGGGCCGATCTGGTGGGGCGCGGGTCGTTGTTGGGGTCTTTGTTTGGCATGACCAGCCTGCCTTCCGCTGCGGAGGTGGCGCGTCAAATGGGACAAAATATCACCCTGACCGCCGTTGACCTGCAAGCCCTGCCGGAGCTGATGGACAGTCTGAACGAGCTGGCCGTCGCTTTGCAAGGGGCCAACCAGCGCAATGTGGCCCAGGCGCGCAGCTATGCCCAATCTTTCACCAGTGTCTTTGGCCGGGATGTGCCGCCTTCTTACATTGACCTGGGCAACTTTGCCGAACTGGCAGCGCAATCGAGCGGCGCACGCGCAGTGACCGACGCGGCCGCTCGTCTTCAGGCCGCCCTCCAGCAAGTGGTCATTGCGGAAAAACACGGCGCGCGCGTGGCCGGGGCGACCGGCGTGTCCATTTACTTTCCCAACTCACAGCTCTATGCATCGGTGGCCGGGCCGGAATCGTACACTGGCATAGCCGAGCGCTTCGCCTCCGAATCGCTGTGGGACGATTTTCTGGCCTTCCACTATACCGGCGAGACGTTCGACGCTGACCAGCGGATGGCCGTCATCCCGGCGTCCGGCGCTGCGCTGCGCTCTCCTGCCGCGGGCGGCATCCAGGTCTCGGCCGTCAACGCGTCGGCGACGGAGGTCGCGCCTGGGCAAGAAGTTCGCTTGAGCGTGGATATCGAGGGTGAAAATCTCGGCTATGTCAAGCTCCTGGTGGGCTACCTGGATCAAAGCGCCAATTCACTTTACGTGGCCGACAGTGATTACCTTGCCAGCCCCGAAACCCGCGAAGCCGGCGGGGTCTATTACCCGGATTGGGGCGTCGATGCGTTCACCATGGCGTTTGATTGGGAGCCGATCGTCTACGCCATTGACGATGGAACGACCCGCTATCCGGCCCTGTTTACGCCCGAAACCTACGGCGCCTCGAGCGAGCAGGCCGTTTACACGGTGGAAGGGATCTATGCCTTTGCCGATTCTGGCGACCAGCGCAATGCCCGGCTGTACTTTGTCAACGGTGTGTTGCAGCAGGTCTTTGGATTTACGGGTGAAGATGCCGCCGGTGCGCCGCACGAGATCGTGCCGCAGTCCGGCGACACCTTTACGCTCCTGGAAAAATGGATGGATTTGGATGACCAGGGACAGGTCGTGCAGGCGGTCCGCCAGACGGGGGAAACGCTGACCTTTGGCGACCGCATGTTCACCTGGGAAGTGCTCGACGCTGCGGCGGGGCAGTACGTCGTGGGCTTTATCGTCGAGGACCTGGATGGGAATGCCCAGGCGGTCTTTCAGCCTATCACGGTGCGCTGAACACGCGGGGTAGACGCTTCGAGCAGCGGTTGTCAGGAGGGTGAAATGGACATTCAAGTTCTGGTGGCCTACGCCACCAAGTACGGCGCGACGGCAGAGATTGCCGGGAAGATAGGTCAAGCGCTTCGTCAAGCCGGCCTGCACGCCGATGTGCTGCCCGCAGGCCGCGTCAAAGATCTGACCCCTTACGGCGCAGTCGTATTGGGCAGCGCGGTCTACATCGGCCTGTGGCGCAAGGAGGCAGCGACGTTTTTGAAGGCCAACGAGAAAGCATTGGCAGAGCGGCCAGTGTGGCTGTTTTCCAGCGGGCCTACGGGTGAGGGGGATGCGGCGCAGCTAACGGAAGGCTGGCGCTTTCCCAAGTCTCTGCAACCCATCGCCGACCACATCCGGCCCCGTGACATCGCCATCTTTCACGGCGATGTGAACGTGAACAAGCTGAACTTGATCGAGAGATGGATGCTCAAGAACGTCCAATCGCCTAGCGGCGACTTTCGTGACTGGGAGGCCATCGCTGCCTGGGCCACAGCCATCGCCGATGCGCTGAAAGAAGCAGCCTAATCAAACGGGTGTGACTAAACTTGGCTG
>JAFGFO010000217.1 GCA_016931085.1 Thermoflexales bacterium | reverse complement strand
CCCGTAGGGCAGGTTTCCACACCTGCCACAGGCGCGGCGGCTATAGAAAGCCGCCCTACAAAACGCTCTCTCCGACAGCCTGCTAGCTGTTGCAAAGTTTGTAGGTTGGGTTGAGTCTTCGAAACCCAACCTTATTCCCTAAGCAGGCCGCGTGCTTATCTTTTTGCGTTGCCTGGAACAAGTTTACCACATCTCCCCAACTCCTTCATCATTTCATCACAAGTTTGTGGCATACTATGCTCGTGGTGAACGCTATGCAAAAAAGAGAAATGCCAGAAACACATGTTGGCCACGAAATCGCTCGAATTCTTTTGGGCCTTGTCTTGCTTAGCCTGGTGCTATGGTTCTGGGTTTGTCTTTGGATTCCACCCGTGCCGATTTTCTGATACCATACAAGGAGGTTACTATGGATACAGCAATGTCCAATCTCGCATTCAACGGCATGTCTTTATTTTTCAGCCTGCGCGACCTCGTCCAACCCCGCAGGCCAATCCTGGAAGAGGCCGGCGTAGAGGCTGGCTTTACACTGCTCGACTATGGCTGTGGCCCGGGAGGGTACGTCGGGGGGGCGGCGGAATTGGTGGGTGAGGCGGGGACTGTGTACGCTCTCGATGTCCACCCGCTCGCTGTACGTAGGGTTCAGGAGCTTGCCCAGAGAAAGGGCTTGACCAACGTCAAAACGATCCACTCTGACTGCCAGACTGGCCTGCCTGATGGGAGCGTAGACCTCGTCCTGCTGTACGACATCTTTCACATGCTGAACGCGCCGGAGGCGATCCTGGCGGAACTGCACCGTGTGTTGAAACGAGACGGCGTGTTATCCGTCAGCGACCACCACATGGAAGATGGGGCTATTTTGAGTGGGATTACAGGCAGCCAATTGTTCGACCTGGCCAGGAAAGGCAAACGAACGCTCAGCTTTGTCAAAGCCAGCAACGGCACCCGTTGAATGATTTGGGTGTGACCAAAATCAGTTGGTCGCCTACGTAGGGGCAGGCCCCCGTGCCTGCCCCCAAGGGCAACCATAGGGGGTTGCCCCTTGGAACCTGAAACCTCTTCGAAGCAGTTGTACCTAGCGCGCCTGGTCCGCGCTCCGCCACCAGGCATACGTGGCCGCCAGGCCGGCGATGAAAACAAGCCCCACCATCATAAAGCTGTGCATGCCAACCGGCTCGGCGCGTGACCCATACACCACACTGAACATCATACTAAACAGTCCGGGCACGGCCCACGGGAACCAACTCCCCCAACCCAGCAGGCCGGCGATTTGGGCGAGGCCCAGTGTGAGAAAGGCCCAGGCCAGCGGTGGCATGTAGCCGCGCCCCGCGCTGGCAACCCAGGCCACAACAGGCATGAGCATGAGGGTCAGGAGAGCGGTGACCACAAGAGACCAAAATGATGTCCAGGCCAACTCGACAGACCAGCCTGGGATGTCGATGGCCGCTCCGATGCCAAGCCCAACGATAAAGATCCAGAGAGTGAGTCCCAGTATCCAGACCGCCGTCAACACAAACTTGGCGCTGACGATCGTCTCGCGCCGGGTGGGCAAGGCCAGCAGTTCTTTGACGGTGTGATCGGAAAACTCGCGCCCAAAGACCCAGGCCAGTATAAACGCAAACAGCATGGCCCCCCCGACCGCAGTTCCCATCGAAAGAAAGTCGAAATACGTCGGCCAATCCGCCTGCCCGGTAAGCAACTGCGCTTTTGCGCCAACCAATCCCATCGCCCGCGCTTGATCGGGATCTTTCATAATCATCATGAATAACCCGCCTACGATGGGAAAGATCGAAAATGCGAGCGCCGTCAGCCAAGATACCTTGGAGCGGCGCGCTTTGAGCGCCTCGGCCCATAAAGCGGCAAAAAATGCGTTCATTCTTTTTCTCCTGTCAAGCGCAAGAAATGCTCTTCGAGATTCTCTTGCGCCACAGCCAGGTGGGTAGGAGGCGCGCCGGCCTTGACCAGGATGGTCGCCACTTGGTCCGGCGCGTCCACCGCGCGCGCTTCGCTCAAGAACAGCGTGTCCCCCTCTACTTTCACGGCAAAGCCGGCTTGAGCCAGCGCGCTTTGGGCGACCTGCAACTGGCGCGCCTTGATTTCCAGGCGCTGCGAGCGTAATTCTTCCAGTTTCTCCGCCTCAAGCTCCTCAAGCAGCCGCCCCTCGTGGATGATGCCGATGCGCGTGGCGAGACGATCCACCTCGGTCAGGATGTGGCTCGACATGAACACCGTCACGCCTTTTTCGTGAGCGAGGCTCGCCAGCAGTTGGCGGATCTCGACCACGCCGGCCGGGTCGAGCCCGTTGGCCGGCTCGTCGAGGATGAGCAGCTCTGGCGCGTGCAGCAACGCGCGCGCCAGCCCGAGGCGTTGGAGATTGCCCGTCGAAAGCGCACCGGCTTTGCGGTCCGCGTAAGGGGCAATCCCCAGGCGCTCGATGACGCGGGACGTGACGCTCTTGTCCGAAACCCCCTGCAGGCGGCGGGCGACTTCCAGGTTTTCTCGGACGGTCAATTCTGGATAGGCGACGGGTCGCTCGACCATGTGGCCGACTTGCCGCCAGGGGCCGTGTCCGTTCGGCCCGACGGCCTGCCCCAGCACTTGGACTGACCCAGCGCTGGGCCGGATCATGCCCAGCAGAGCGCGGATGGTCGTGGTCTTGCCCGCGCCGTTCAGGCCGAGAAAACCATAGATTTCCCCTTGCCCCACACGCAGGTGAACCGAGTCGACGGCGCGCACCGGACCGTAGAATTTTGACAAGCCGTTCGTTTCGATGGCTAGATTCATTGTGTACCTCTTTCATGTAGGGATCAGACCCTACTCCCGCCTCTCGTATCGGGGCTATTTGCAGTACCTGATCCCGATCCATTTTATGCGTACCAAGCTCCAATTTGCGCAATCTCGAAGGGATTGCCAGCTATTCTTATAGCCCCGTATCAAAAATCGGCCCCAGGCTCTTGCGGTACTGATCAAAGGCCAATTTGCCTTGCGGCGTCAGACGATATTCCGTATGCGGAATTTTCCCCCGAAAGCTTTTTTCTACCTCCAGGTAGCCGGCTTCTTCGAGCCGCGATAAATGCACAGACAAATTTCCCTTGGTCAGACGGCTTTGCTTGAGCAGGAAAAGGAAATCAGCCGATTCAACCGACGACAGTAAAGCCATCAGCAGCAGGCGCGACGGCTCGTGAATGACTCGATCCAAATCAGCGATGCTATGAAGTGGCTCCGTCATGCTTCCTCCTCGTAGGGACGCGGGTTTTCCTTCCGATAGCGCAGGAACGTCACCACTCCCGAAATGGCAAAAACCACGCCGGAGAGCAGGGTCACCAGGCCAACGCCGACAAAGGTCCGGTTGATCATTTCTGCTAGGAGAGAGTGTGCGTCCCAAGGATTGGCAAACGCTTCGGGCGGGACGCTTGGCAATCCGGCAACGAGCTGCCAGGCACCAATGGCGATCCCTGCCAGCAAGATCAAAACCCCCATCAGCCGGAAACGGCCCAGCCCCATCCATGCGCCGGCGAGGATGCAAGGGACTGCCAATAATACCCCGAGCATGACCGGAAACCAGGCAGGCATGGCAGCCAGAAGGCCGCGCACTGAGAACAGGTAGACCAAGACCGCCACCAATCCCACTACCGGCGGGAGCACGAAAAGGATGGCCTTCCCTAAAAGGCCTGGCACTTGCGCTGTTGTCATCCACTTTTCCTTGACAAAGCCTGTACGTGGGTAGGTAAAGCGATTCTTTAACCACACCAAGACCAGGATGGCCACGAGCAAGCCGACAAGCTTGACGATGGAAACCTCGCCTGCGATGGAAGTCAACTGGGTGAGGATCGAAGCCTGCAGCGCAAGGCCGCGCTGCACAAGAACCCCTCCCAGCACGATAAACAGCGCCCCCGCGATCATTTCGGTAAAACCATCCACAAACCAATATCCACGGGCCCGCTTTACGGCGGTGTCGATTTGTGTATTCATATTTTCATCCTGTTAGTAAACTAGTTTATATTGTAAACTTGTTTATGATTATATCGCATTTGCATCAGAATGTCAAGAGGGAAATGGCCCTGGTCCACGGCTGGTGCAAAGCCCTCATCGTTTTGCCTCATTTGGTGTATAATGCAGCCCAGCCGGTGTGTCATTTCTTGATGACGCACCATTAAGAAATGGCGTGTCACCACGGGGTGCTTTCGTCCGTCATACTTGCAGGGGTAGCCTGTGGAAAACGCTCACGCCTTAAGCATTCGCGACATGAACGCTTCGACCCACGACGAGGCACCATTAGGAAATGGTGTGCGTTTCGAGACGCTGTTTGCCACCTACCAGCGCCCGCTATTGAACTATCTCTACCGCCTGGTTGGCGACAGCGCGCGCGCCGAAGAGTTGTGCCAGGAGACATTTACCCGCGCCTATCGCGCGCGGCGCTCGCTGGAGCAGGTGCAGAACGCGCGCGCCTGGCTGTACCGCATTGCCACCAACGCCGCTCGCGACCATCTGCGCCGCCGCCGCTTGCTGGCCTGGCTGCCGCTGTTCGACGACGACCCGGCTTTGTCTGTCGAGGATCCCGAAGTCGACGCCTCCGAGACCCAGGCGGTGCGCAGCGCCTTGCTCGATCTGGGGCCTGATCTGCGAGCGCCGCTGGTGCTGTACACCTGCCAGGAACTGTCCACGCAAGAAATCGCCACCATCTTGGGGATCAGCCGGGAGGCCGTCAAGCAGCGCCTAGTGCGAGCCAGGCTGCGTTTCAAGCAAGTGTACAAAGGGGGGGCCGCAAGCGAGGCAGAGAAATGAAGTCACAATCTGAACACCCAATTGCCGAGTTGGCCACCTACCGAGAGTTGATGTCGGCCGAGCAGCAGACTGTGCAGGCCCACCTGGCTGCCTGCGCCGCCTGCCGCGCCCAGTTCGAAGCCTTCCAATGCCAGGACAGGCTGCTGTCGGCGCTGCCTGAGCTTGCGCCCAGGCTGTCCCAGCGAGCGGCTGCGGCTCCACGTGTCAGTGGGGTGTGGGCCGGCCTGGCTCGCCTGGGCGATGTGATGGCCGTGGGCGGCGTGGCGGCTGTCACCATCGCGGCGGTGCTGCTGGTGCACGTGATGGCCACTACCCCCATGCAGACGGGCAGTGCCCCGCCGCTGCCCGTGTTGCCGTCCACGCCCCCACCCAGCGTGTCATTTCCCAATGTGCAGGTGAACGCCTGGGTGTTGGCCGCGCCTTGGCTGGGAGGGGCGGCCAGCCTGGTTGGTTTACTGCTAGCCTTGGGCCGGCGCCGCCGGCTGTGGGCGATTTTAGGGCTGGCGCTGGCGGCCTTCTTGCTGCTGAGTTTCGTCCCGCCGCTTTCGGCCTTGCCCAATCCGGCCGGCCTCTTCTGGCGCGTGGCAGGGGGCTACAGTTACAATCCCAATTTGCCCTTTAGAAATCTGTTCGTGATGAGCGGCGACCCCACCGAAGAGATCGCTCCTTACCTGGACGATCTCATCGGCCAGGTGGGGCTGGACCCGCTTGACCCCACCCAGGCGCTGGCGCGCTATGCCTTCGAGCGTGTCAGCCTGCTGAACGATCACCGCACAGTCCTGGTGCGCACCCGCTTTACGTACGCGGATGGCTCCAGCCGCGTTTACGCCATGCCGCTGTCTGACCCGTATGCCGACACCTTCGGCCTCCGCTTGTGGGGGTGGCAAAACGACGGTCTGGCGCGCCTGCGCACCGAGCACCTGGCTTTACCAGGCCAGCCGTTCGCCACGGACGATGCCCCGGCTTGCCTGGGTGAAGCGGCGCGCTTGTCCCTTTCGCCCAAGGCTGATCAGTTGGATGGCGCCAACCCGGCCCACTGGTTGTGGAGTAGCAATCGCCTGCAGCGGATGGTCTGGTCGCCGCGCGGCGACGCATTCTTGTTGGTCGAGCAAAAGCCTGACCTGGCCTACCAGCTCTGGCTGGTCACTCTCGATGGAAGCGACCCACAGCCGGTCAACCGCAGCGGCAGCGTGTACGAATACGGTTGGTCGCTGCCAGACGGCTCGTATATCCTCTACACGGCGCCGGGTGAATTGCCAAGCTTTTACAGTACGCGCAGTGAGGGGATACAGTTGGTGGTGGTGAGTCGCGACGCCCTGGAGCGTCCTGCTCTCCAACGCGCCATTCCCAATACCAGTTTGCCCAGCTTGACGCGGCAGGGAGCTTGGTATGCCCAGGAAGGGGCGCTGTGGGTGATGGATTATCAATCAGGCGAGTCCATCCGCGTGGCCGATTTGCCCGGCTTAGGGCCCGCCTTGGGGGCGTTGGCCGTGTCACCCGACGCCGCCCGCGTGGCCTACGCCTGTGACACAGATTTGTGCCTGATGGAGCTCGACGGTGGGGCGCTGCACACCATCCCGGCCGCCGGGGTGCGCTCGATCGTATGGGATGCGGCCGGCGAACGCCTGGCGGCCATCTCGCTCGACCGCAACAATCTCGGCCCGGTGTGCCTGTTCATCCTTTCGCGCCAGGCGGAATTACTACACGAGGTCGATATCGCCCCACGCGAGGCAAGCGACCCGCCGCAGTGGACGCCGGACGGCAAGCTGGTCCTGGTGCAGACTTTCCCAATGGGAGGGCGGCGCATTATTGCCGCCGATGCCGATACGGGCCAGGTGCTTGACCTGAGCCGCGAACATTGGGACGCCTACTTTGCCCTCAGCCCTGACGGTCAAAGCGTGCTGCTCAACAATGGGCGCGGCGGCTTCTGGCTCTCCCCTCTGCTGCGCTAGGGGCGGGTTTGAAACCCGCCCCTACGGGTGGCACCTTTTCCCTCCCTGTCACCACGCGCCCTCCTCGTGCGTCTTACTAGGCAGAATTCACAAAAAGGAAGGAAAAAATGGAAGAAACAACTCGAGATTCTCAGGTTCAAGGCAAGCCAGTCCAGTCTGGGCGCGGCATCGACGTCATGTTCAAGCTGGCAGTCATCTTTCTGGGCGCGTTCGTTCTGGCGGTGACGCTGTTGGTCGCCGGCCGGCTGGCGATCTACAAGATCCATCCTTACGAGCGAGGGCTGCACCTGCGCGGCGGGATGTACATCGGCACAGATGAGCCGGGCTGGCACGCCCAAATCCCCTTCTGGGACACGGTCATCGTCGTCAAAGTCAACGAGCGCCTGGGCTACGTGGACCAGATCGCGGCCAACACGGCCGATGATTTGTCCATGGTCGTCAGTTTGCAATATACCTACCGTGTCATCGAGCCGGTGCGCTTTGCGCTGGATGTGGACGACCCGGAGCGAATCCTGTTCGAGTTCGTGCAGGGCCGGCTGCGTGACGTGGTCAACACCCGGACGATGGCGGACATGATGCACAGCCGGGCCGACTTTAACCAAGAGATCCTGGCCCAGTTACGCACCAAGGAGGCTCAGTACGGCGTGCAATTCGTGACGGTTCAGATCCAAAGCGCCGAACCGCCTGAAGAAGTGGTGCAGGCCATCAAGGATCGCATGGTAGCCCAGCAGAAACAGGAGCAGGCCGAGGCCGAAGCAGCGCAAAAGCGCACCCTGGCCGACGCCAATTACTACGCGGCGCAGAAAGAGTCCGAGGCGCAGGCCTACCACATCGAGCAAATCGCCGCCGCCCAGCAAAACTCGATTCACCTGCTGTTGGGCGAGTTGTCCAGGCAGCCCGAAATCGCCGCCAAGTACCTGGATTATCTCATGACCCAGGAGCTCAAGTCGAACAGCAAGTGGGTGATCGGCTCAGGCGGCAGCCCGATTCTCGACCTGCGCGGCGTGGAAGGCTCAAGTGCTCCATAGGAAGGCAGACATGAATCCATGGCGGGTGGGTCTACTCATTGTGCTGACGCTGGCAGCCTTGGCGGTCATGACTGGCTTGCTGGCGTCAAATGCCTGGGGGCCGCAGTACCACGGCGCACTTGGAACGCAGCGCATTTACGCTTACCGGGGTTGGCAGAGCACCGGTGTCCAGGTGAGCGAGGGAGACATCTACACCGTTCGGGCCAAGGGTTCTTGGCTGTATTCGCCTTTTGCCGGCCCCAACGGGCCAGAGGGTCATCGCCGCTTCAGCGCGCCAGGCTTTTATCCCCTGCCTAACGTGGGGGGAGGTGCGCTGATCGGCCGCATCGGCGACTACGGCCAGCCTTTTTACGTGGGCGGCTCCACCTGGGGCCGCGCCGAGCGCGGCGGCTTGCTTTACCTGCGCATCGACGACGACCGCCTGGGCGATAACGAGGGGTGCCTGGAGGTTCAAGTCACGACGGCACAGCCTGAACAGTAAGCACAGAAACCGCGTTTTTACCTGTGTCAGTTGGCCAGGTGTTCCAACGCGGCTCGGTACGCCGCGAAGGTGCGGGTGTCGTACAGCACAAAGCGCACCAGCGCCAGCCCTGTATGGGCGTTGAGATAGTCCATCACTGTCTGCAACGCCACAGGGGCGGCTTTTTGGATGGGGTAGCCGTAGGCGCCGGTGCTGATCGAGGGAAACGCCACGCTGCGCAGGCCATTCTCGCTGGCCACTTCCAGGCTGCGGCGGTAAGCGCTGGCCAGCAGCTCGGCGTCGCGCGGCGCGCCGGAATAGATGGGGCCGACGGTGTGGATGACGTGGCGCGCCTTGAGGCGACAACCGCGCGTGAGCTTGGCGTCGCCCGTGGCGCAGCCGCCCAGCCGGCTGCACTCGGCCAACAGTTGCGGGCCGGCCGCGCGGTGGATCGCGCCGTCCACCCCGCCGCCGCCCAGCAAGCTGTTGTTGGCCGCATTGACGATGGCGTCCACATCCTGGGCGGTGATGTCGCCCTGGACCAACTCGAGCACGGCTCGGTTAACTGTGACTTGCATCGGGATTCAGAAAGCGGGCTGCCTCTTTGCGCAACTCGGCGTGGCTGATGGGCTTGATGAGTATGCCGTTGACCTCCCGGCAGAGGTTATCGGCCAGGACATTGTCGGCCGTGGCAATGATGACGGGCGTGTCCTTTAATCGTTCGTCGGTGCGGATCTGGTCTAGAATCTCCACGCCCGTTATGGTGGGCAAATACAGGTCTAAAATGACGAGGTCAGGCTTGACGGCAGCCAGTCGTTGAGAGGCAGCTCTCCCTCCCAGTATCATCTCTACTTCAAAGCCAGCAGCCCGAACTGCGCGGGCGTAGATATAGGCTAGATCTCCGTCGTCTTCGATGATCAGGGCCAGTGGTTTGGTCATAATGATCTCGTTTCTGCCTCGCAGCTCGTATAAAGCAACTTTATTGTATCACTCTTTCGCTGTTGATGCAACTGCCCCCAGGACTTGAACCAGCGCCAGCGTCACAAAGAACACGTAGGCCAGGTCGACCACGAAAAAACTGGCATCGACCAGGCCGTGGGCCAGGAAATCGACCATCGACGCCATCAGGCCAATCGCCAACGCCCGGCTCATCGGATCGCTCGAGCGACGCAGTGGGAGCGCGCGCGCCCAAAACTCGACTTGCATCCAGGCTGCTGTGGCCAGGCCAACCAAGCCCAGGCGGGTAGCGTAATCGAGCAAGACGTTATGCGCGTGAGACAGACTGGGTTCGGCCCACGCCTCCGGCCGCATGTAGCGCCCCCGGTAGGCGTAGAGGAAATTGTCCAGCCCCACACCCCACAGCGGATGATCCCAGATCATAGCGACCGCGCTCTTCCACAGGCTGAGGCGGAAGAAAGACGTATCGCTGCTCAGTCCCAGCCGGGCGCCGATTTGCGGCAGTCGCAAGAGCGCCGCAAAGCCGGCCGCACCCACCACAGCCAGGCCGGCCAACCAACCCCAGGCGCGCCGCCCCTGCCAGAGGAGCAAAAGAACGGCCATTGAGGCCGGCACACCCAGCAGCAGTGCGCCTTTGGAAAAAGTGAGCAAGATGGCCAGCGCGACTGGCCCAGTGGCCAGGGCGTACCAGCCTTTTCGCTTGCCACGGCCTACGAGCGCGACGGCCACCAGCACCGGCAGCACGCGCCCCAGGAACAAGGCGGCGTTGTTGGGGGAACCGTACACCGCCCGCAGGCGGCGCGCGCCTTCCTCAGCCGTGATGAGGTTGACGTTCAGGCCGTATTGCAGCAAGCCGATGATGGCCACCAAAGCCCCACCCAGTGCCAGCGCATCGACCACCCGCCACATGTCGCCGGGCGGGCGTCTTGGCAGGGTTGTGCGCAGCATGAGATACAGCAGCGCTGGCTCCAATACAATCACGCGCAGCTCGCGCACGGCCACATGCGGGTAATCGGCGATGAACAGAGAGGCGATGGATAGCACTACAAAGGCAAGGACGGCCCAGTCCAGCGATTTTAGATTCCTGAAACGTAAAACGTGAAACGTGAAACGCGAAACCTGGAACCTGGAACCTGGAACCTGGAACCTGGAACCTGAAACCTTACTCCTGATCCACGAGGCAAAGCACATCAGCGTGACGACCTCGGCCATCGAAAAGGCGCGCTCGAACAGCGCGCGCGGCAAGAAAAAGAACGGCGCACACAGCACCGCCAACGCCAACCCCAGCTCGAGCCGCAGCAGGATCAGCCCAAACAGCGCCAGGCCGCTCAGGACGGTCAAGATCAGCCACGGCGAAAAGTAAAACAGCGCGCTTGCCCCCAGCACAGCCGCAATCCCCGCTCCATCGCCCAGTCGCCGGAAAGCGGCCGACGTCTCTTGCCCCCACGTCATCGCCGCCGCCAGGTACATCACGCCAGCCGCCAGCAGCGTCAAGGCGACCTGCGTGGCCTCACCCAGGCGACCGTAGCCGGCGCTGGCTGCTCGTCCGAGCCGTCCCCATTCAACCCTCCGCCCGTTCCACACCACCCCTGCCAGGCACACCAGCCCCAGCACGACCAACGCCCAATTTGACAATTGATCATTGATCATTGATAGTTGATTTTCCACGCTCCATCCCACCAGCGCCCACTGGTTCCAGCCGCGCTCGGTGGTGATCTCGGCGTGATGCAGGGCAGGTTGCAGCCCGCGCGCCACCGCTACCGTAGCGATGTCTGCCGTGCTAAAGTCGGGTGGGATGAGTTGGAGAAAAGCCCCCACGTCGTCGCGCGGCAGGGCGTTGGCCGGCTGGCCGTCGACCGTCACGTACAGGTGAGCGCGGTCGGCCGCCCGGCGCACGCGCAGCGCCAGCCCCGTGCCGCGAAAGTCTAACGACACCCTGGCGCCGGACTCGTCTTGCCAGTCGGCGCCCAGCTCGCCAAAGCGCCACTGGCCCTCAAAGGTAGCGGTGGGATTGCTTGTGTAGCTCCCCCCGGCGCGCACCGCCGCCGGATAATAGCCTACACCGGGCGGAGACAGCTCGGCAGCCGACGCGACGAGAGCGTGATAGAGCGGGCGAGGCGTGCCGTCTTGCCAGGCGGCCGCAAAGCCCCAGCGCGGCTCGTCAAGGCGATCTGTCCCGGGCTGCAAGTTTTCGACCAGCAGCACGCCCATCCACGGCCATTCGCTGGCGGCCCGCCGAATGGCCGCCGCCGTGTACTCGGCCTGCTGCTCCTGGCTGACTTGCCCCCACGCGCTGGACGCGCCCCCCCAGCCCTCAGGCGCGTTTGGCCAGTCTTCTGGCACAGCATACCAGCCCCACTGCGTGGCCCACAAGGGCTTGCTCTCGTCGCCGTGCTTCTCCATTTCTTCGCGCATCAGGAGAATGTGCGAGAAATTGAGCACGGCCGGGTCAACTCGCCGGTCGTCGGGACCGGTATAAAACCCATACGGCTTGCCGGCGGCGATGTCAAAGTAATCCTTGGCGCCGATCTCGTACAGCCGCCGTAAAAAGAGCCAGTCGGCCATGTTGGTGGACGATTGCTCCGTCGTGGGCGCCAGCCCGGCCAGCACGATGACGGCGCCCGGATCGTTGGCGCGGATCGCGTCGCCGGCCTGGCGCAGCATCTCGGCGTAGGCTACCGGCTCGACCTGGCCTCCCCACTTGTCGCCCAGGTTGGGTTCGTCCCAGATTTGATAATAATCGACCCGATCGCCGTAGCGGGCCGCGAATTCGCCGGCGAAGCGGGAATAATTATTAATGGTTAATTGGAAATTGTTAATTGTTAACGCTTGCGTCTGCTGTGATGCACTTACATCTATGTGCTCCGAGCCTTTGGGGAGCGCAGGTGAGTGCAGGCGTTGAGACTCGTCAATCGAGAGCCATGCTGGAGGGCTGTCTAGCACGGCCAGGGCGAGGGGGCCGCCGTAGGCTGAGGACTGGGCGTGGCGCAACTGGTCGAGCGTGTCGAACACGGCGTCCCACCGCTCCCACTCGAAACGACCTGGCTCGGGCTCGATCTCTCCCCAGCGGAACGTTTGCCGTATCCAGCCCAACTCGCCGCCGAGCATGGGAGCGAGGGTGCTGTTCGCTACGGCGACCAGCTCGTCCGCATCGTATCGCTCCAGGGCCACGTTGATGCCCAGGCGCGGCACGCCGGCGTAGGCCACCGGCTCGGGAAAGCCCTGCACGACCCCGCGCGCAGCCTGGCGTTGCGCGCTCAGCTTGGCTATCCCGGCCATGATCACAAGCGCCAACCCCACCCCGCATAGTGCGGTCAACCCAGCGTGTCGCCACCTGAAACTTGCAACCTGCAACTTGAAACCTATTTTGCCCACTGCACCAGCTTGACGTTGCCTTCGACTGTCAACTGCTGCGCCTTGCCGCCTGGCACGTCCACGATGTACAGATTCCCCTGGTAGACCACCACGAGTTGAGAAGCGTTGGGTGACCAGGCCAGGTCGGTCAGCCCCTTGAGGCTAGGACTGCCCTCCATGCCGGGCACGCCCACGTTGGGGAACAGGCGCGTCCGGTTCGATCCGTCGCGGTCCATCACGTACAAGATATACTGGCTGCTGCTGCTGGTGTAGGGTGTCTCGGCCCGGCCGTAGATCAGTTGGGTGGCGGCGATGTCGCGCGTGGGCGATGGGCGCGGCGCGGCCCACATGCCGGCTTCGCTGGCCAGCTTGGCTTGAAACGTCTCATCGGTAGCCAAGGCCCACACGTCGAATACTGGGGTGTCGCTTGCCGCCTGCCCCGCGGGCGGCAAGCCGGGCAGCACGGTCAGCACAAAGCGCCCGTCAGGCGTCCAGGCCACGGTGGGTGTCCAGGCCCAGTTGTTGTAGGTGTTGATGGCGACGAACGAGGCCAGTTGAGAGCGTTTGCGCGTCTCGATCTCGACGCAGTCCACCCCCTCCGTCGAGCCGATGGCGATCCGGTCTCCCTTGGGTGACCAGGCAAAGGTGCTCCCCCACCAGCCATACGCCCCGCCCGAGGAGATGTCGAGCACCTGCTGTTGAGCGCCGATCGCGCCGCTGGCGGCGTAAAAGGGTGCCAGCCACACATCGTTGCCGGCGCGCCAACCCGGCGGCCCGCTGGTGGGCTGGCCGGTCGAGTAGGCTATGTTCCGGCCGTCGGGCGACCAGCCGGCCCACAAGATGCCGCTGGGCTTGGCTTGCTGAGGCTTGGCGTCGGTGCGCACTGTGTCGATGGTCCACAGCGTGTTGAGCGGCGCTTCGTCGCCGCTGGCAGTCTTGCTGACGGCGCGCGTGTACAGCAGCGTCTTGCCGTCTGGTGAGAGCGCCATGACCCAGCCGTCCAGGTCGCCTTCGGAGGTCAAAGCACGGCGATTGCTCGTCGCCTGGCGCATCACGTAGGCGTTGTTGTTGGCCAGGTAGACCAGGGTCCCGGTAAACGGCACGACGCTTTGCGCCTGGGCCACGCCCACCAGGATGATTTCCGGCTGCGGTGGCTCGACCAGCTCGCGCTTGACCTCGATCCGCTCGACTTGAGCGCCGTCTTCGAATCTTAGCCGGTAGGTGATTTCGAGTTGGCCGTTGCGCCCGGCTTGCAGCAGGCGCTGCAAGCCTACCGCGATCGTCGCGTCGCGCACGAATTGTTGGTCGTAGGGGACGGTTTGTTCCTCGCTTTCAAAGCGCTGCGAAATGCGGGTGACGGTGATGACGGTGCCGGCGCTCACGGCATAGGTCTCGGCCGGCCGCACGCGGTCCATCTCACCCAGGCTCACGTTGGCCTGCGCCAACACCTCCCGCACCGTCGTCGCAGTGGTCGCCAGCTCCGTGCGCTTGCCGTCGGCCACCAGCACCACGCGTGTGGCGTTATCCTCGGCCGGCGCATCGCACGCCGCCAGCAGCGAGGCCAGGAGGGCCAGGACGATCGCGCACTTGAAGCTTGTCACAGGAAGTATGATACCGTCAATTGGGCGGCTAGTCAAGTGGGCGATTTGCGCAAGACGCGCATTGAAAGTAAAATGGGGGTGTAGGCCTGCCCAACGGAGGCGAGTATTGGAAACCGAGTTTTTTTCCTCACCCCCTTCACTTGGGGGTGCTTTGCAAAAACTCGGTTCCTGGCAGTGGCCAACACAGAGGAGTCGATATGTTCACACACACAGCGCGACGAGGACGATGGGTTTTCCTGGCGTTCAGCCTGGGCCTGGGGGCGATCCTGGCGCTGATGACGCTGCTGAGCGGAGACCCGGCGGCGGCCGGCGGCCTGCTGCTGCCAATTCGAGAGGAGACGCTCCCCGCCCAACCTGGCGACAGCTTGCCCGCACTTGCGTCAAGAGCGCCCGCTCTGCTGCCGGCAGCTTTGTATACCGTCACAGAGCTGGATGACCCGCCCAATATTGCGTGCAGCCCCACCTACTGCACGCTGCGCGGGGCAATCTCCTACGCCAATGCCCACCGGGACGAGCTTGACACGATCGTATTGGGCGCTGGCACCTACTCGTTGACGCTGATCGGTGCAGACGAGGAATATGCCCAATCTGGTGACCTGGACGTCACCGACCCGTTGACCATCGTGGGCCAGGGGCCAGGCCTGACGGTGATCGACGCCAGCCGCCTGGGCGACCGCGTCTTTGACGTCCAAGGGGAAACTGGCCGAGTGGTCATCAGCGGTGTGACCGTGTACGGCGGCAGCGCGCTCGCGGGCAGCGGCGGCGGCATCTTTAACGAAACAGCCGAGCTGGCATTGATCAACACGCTTGTGTACAGCAACGCCGCCGAGATTGGCGGCGGAGTGAGCCTTTACTCCGGCACGCTGAGGCTGGACAACGCGCGAATCGTGGGCAATCGAGCCAAGTGGGGCGGCGGGATCCACACCGAGTATGGCCGCGTCGGCTCGGTCGGGGGGCGCATCTTGAGCAACACGGCTGAATACGGCGGTGGAGTGTACGTGCTTCACAACAGAGCTGTTTTTACCCAGGCCGGCGCCAGCAGCCTCATTGCCTACAACCGGGCCACCACGGACGGCGGAGGCGTCAAAGTCGAGGATGGGCGAGCCAGCTTGAACGGCGGGCGAATCGTGTACAACACGGCTGGCAATTTCGGCGGGGGGGTGTTTGTCAACTATGGTATCGCCAACCTGGTCGGCGTGAGGGTTCTCAGCAACACGGCCGGCGTCGACGGCGGCGGCCTGTACCAGGCTGACATCAATGGGACGGCCACCATCATAAGCGCTTGTCTGGTCAATAACACGGATACCAGTCTGGCCTGTGTGGAGGGGGCAAGCTTGCCCGCCGTTGGCAACTGGTGGGGCGCAGCCAGCGGTCCCTCCGGCGCCGGCCCCGGCAGCGGCGACTCGGTCAGCACAGGCGTCGACTTTAGCCGCTATCTGTCCTCCGCCCCGCCTGGCTGCCCCATGGGGCCAAATACTCCGCCGGCCGCCCGGCCCGACCTGGCCGCTACCAAGCCTGGGGTGAGCTTGACCATCGACGTGTTGGCCAACGACGCCGACTTCGATGGCGACAGTCTGAGCATCGCCACGGTCGGCGTCGCCAATCACGGCGGCGATATCTCTATCTCTATCTCTCGTCTCTATCTGACCTACACCCCGCTGCCTGCTTTTCACGGCGTCGAGATGTTCACCTACACCGTCAGCGATGGGCGCGGCGGGAGCGGCACAGCCCCGGTCGAAGTGAGGGTCAGCGCCGCCAGCACCACCGTCAGCCCAAGCCAGCCGGCCAGCCTGGTGGTCACCGACACGCAAGGCCGCCTCCTGAGCGTCGAGCTGCCGGCCGGTGCCGTCACGCAGACGATGGGCCTGCTCTACAACCCCATCGTAGCGCCAGAAAGTCCCTTCAGCACCCTGGGCCTGGCCGGCATCGCCTTTAGCCTGGAGGCTTATCGGGACGGCCAGCCTATCGCGGGGCTGAGCTTCCAACTACCCATTACCCTCACGCTGGTGTATACCGACAGCGACGTGAGCGGTATAGACGAAAGCAGCCTGGCGGTGTACTATTACGACTGGGGCAGCAGCCGTTGGCTCGACGACGGGATCGCCGTCGTCGGACGCGACGCGGCCAACAATCGCCTTGTGGCCACCGTTGCCCACTTGAGCGATATGGCGCTGCTGGGTGCGGCCAACAGCCCGCCCCAAATCTCAGGCACGCCCCCGCCAGAAGCGCAGGTGGGGCAGCTCTACAGCTTTACGCCGGTCGCCAGCGACGCCGAGGGGGGCACGTTGAGCTTTAGCGTTCAGAACAAGCCAGCGTGGGCCAGCTTTAACAGCGGGACAGGCCAATTGAGCGGCACGCCGGGTAGCAGCGACGTGGGCCACACGCTGGGGATCGTGATCGGCGTGAGCGACGGCCAGGCCAGCGCGAGCCTGCCCGCCTTTGACCTGGTCGTCAGCGATCCCGCTTCACCCCTTCAGCCGGCCAGCTTGATCTTTCACATGGTTGAAGGGGACCCCATCCCCGGTCCGCAGACGATCGCGCTGCGCTACGACGCGCCCGAGTACTATTTTCCATCCAGCTACCCCGAAGCAAGCGGGGCAGCCTGGCTGAATACCCTCAACTCGCCGGTCTATCCTGCCTCCTTCGACCCGACGCCGGTGTACATCCAATTCATATTTTCGCTGAATGCGCCGGTGGTTCAAGCGCTGCCGGGCGGCACCTACAACGCCCAGGTGTCGGTCGCGCTTGGCTCCATGGGCGGCGCGTCACCCCGGACGATCGAGTTGCCCGCCAGCCTCGTCATCGCCGCTTCGGGAGAAATCCAGGTCGACCGCAGCCAGTTGCAGTACGGTTTCGTGCGCGGCCACACCTCCCCGGCGGCACAGGCCCTGCAGATCAGCAGCAGCGGCTCCAAGCCCTTGACCTGGACGGCCAGCGCGGACCGGGCCTGGGTGGGCTTGGGTGCCACGCTTGGCCAAACGCCGGCGACGCTCAATGTGAGTGTGAATCCGGCCGGGCTGGCGGCTGGCTTGCACAGTGCACTGCTGAACGTGACGGATGGCGCCAAGAGCGTGCAGGTCAGGGTCTATTTGAACGTCGTGGACGAGGGCGGCGAGGCGATCGAGCTGAACGCGCTCGAAGTCACCCAGGGAGTGCAAAACCTCCTCAACGACGTGCGGCTGGCCGCCAACAGGCCGACCTACGTGCGGGCGCACGTGCGCAGTCGGGGCAGCCAGGCTGTCGAAAATGTCACGGCCAGGCTGATAGGCTGGCGCGCCGGCAGCCCGATCGGCCAAATCGGGCCGGTCAACGACGGGAACGCGGTCGACGTCCTGCCATCCCCCAGCCGCGCCGCGCGCGACGACAGCTTTTTGTTCCACTTGCCCGAGCTCTGGCTGACAGGTGTGCTGTCACTCACCTTCGAGGGCGTCAGCCACCCGATCGCCTGCCGTGAGCACAACGACATCCCCAACGACTGCTGCCTCATGGCCAACTTTGAGCCGGCGCCGGCCCTGCCGATCCAATTCGTCTATGCCAATGGTGCCACTGACAACCAACGCGACTGCGCCCTCCGGGCTATCAACTCTCTGCTGCCGGTGCCCGAGCTGGCCGTCTCGGTGTCCCCCGCCACGCTCAACTACGAGGGGACCCGAAACAACACGCTCGTTCTCGAAGACCTCACCCGCCTGTGGCAAGAGGCCGGCTCCCCTAATATGCACTATTTTGGCCTCTTCCCCTACGTGAGCGGCTCGGCCTCCGGCCTGGCCTATATACCAGGCTCTACGGCCATGGGCGACTATGCGGATTGGGCGCCGACCATCGTCCCTCACGAACTGGCGCACAATCTGGGGCTAGGCCACGCGCCGTGCGGTGTGAGCGATGCCGACCCCAACTATCCCTATCCCGAGGCGCGCATCAGCGGCCAGTTGGACGGCGTCGAAGCCTTTTATGGCTTTGATATCTACGACGGGACGATCTATGGCCCCGAGACCAAGGATTTGATGAGTTACTGCCAGCCGGCGTGGGTCTCTGGCTGGAGCTCTAACAAGTTCCTCGACGCGCTCAAGGCCAGGTATGGTAGCGCCCACCGCGCGCAGGCCGGCGTGACGGCCGCCGCCGGCAGCGAGTTGAGCTTTGTCAGCGGGCGCGTCCGCTCGGCGCAGAACGCCTCGATCGACAGCGTGTGGGGCATCGTCGCTCAAGGCGACATCCCGGCGCCGGCGCCGGGCGAGTACGGCCTGCGCTTTGAAGACGGCCAGGGTCAGGCTGTAGTCACGACTAGCTTTGGCCTGAGCCGAGCCAGTGACCAGGGCTTTGTCCCACAAACAAGCCACGACGCCTTCAGCCTGCTGGTCCCGCACAGGCTGGATGGCAGCTCGCCGGTCAAAAGGATCGCCCTTGTGCGCCAAGGCGTGGAGCTATATAGCTTGAACGGCTCTGAGACCGCCCCGGCTTTTGTGGGGCGCGGCCAGGTGGCCTATTTCGCGCCGACCTCCACCGTCAGCGTCCGCTGGACGGCCCACGACGGCGACGGCGACCCTTTGCAGTACCGGCTGGAATACAGTCGTGATGGCGGTAACGTCTGGCACCAGGTGGCCGCTGGTTCGAGCGAAAGTGGCTCGCCGTCCCGCGTGGATCTGGAACTTGCCCAGTTGCCCGGCTCCGATGCTCCCCGCTGGCGCGTCTCGATCAACGATGGTTTTTACACGGTGATCACGGACGCGCTGGACAGCGTCACGCCGTTCACTGTTCCCAACAAAAGCCCCAAGGCGACCATCCTCACCATCGACGACACGAGCTACGCAGGCGACCAACTGATCATGCTGGCGGGCTATGGCTTTGACCTGGAAGACGGGCGCTTGAGCGGCGATGCGCTCGAGTGGCGCTCCGGCGGCGAGCGCCTCGGGACGGGCGAACGACTGGCTATCGCGGCCAGCAGATTGGCGCCCGGCCAGCACTTGATCAACCTGGTGGCGACCGACAGCGACGGCAATCGCAGCCTGGTCAGCGACGCCGGCATCATCACGCCGCCTGTCCCAGCCCAGGCGCGGGTGGCCTCGGCCCCGGCGCAAGCTGTTGAGGCCACCATGGGTATAGCGGGGGAAACGTGCGGGACCAACCCGCTCTTGCTCACCACCTACGCCGAAGCGCCCAGCCGGCCGCCCCAACTGAGCGTGTCGCCGGCCAGGCTCGACGTGACCCTCATCGTGAGCGGCGAGGCGACGAGCAGCTTTACACGCAGCCTGGCGCTGCGCAATGGGGGCGATGGCGGCGATATCGCCTGGTCGGTCTCTCGTTCCGGCGCCGCTATCCTTACCCCCACGCTCGCCGGCGGCACCACGCCGGCCAGCCTGGTGGTGTCCATCGACGCTGGTGTCTCGTTGGCCGGCGAACACGCGGGCGTGCTCACGTTCCAGTCGAACTCGAGCGCCATCACGACGGTCCAAGTGCCTTACAGGCTGTGGGTCCTCGACCTGTCGACCTTCACGCACTGGATCTATTTGCCGCTCGTCGTGAAACAGGGCCCGTAAGGGCGATTTGCGATTTGCGATTTGTGACGTGACCCGATGGCAACTATTCTAGCTCCAGGCGACTATATCCATCTCTTGAGATGCCCTTGCTCGGCGCGCTCGTCCCTGGCGTTGGAGGAGGGTAGGGCGACTTGCAGCGAATGTGGCAAGGCATTTAACATCAGCGCGGACGCCGTCCTCGAGCTGGTCGACCTCGACACGTTGGACACCGCCACGGCCCGGGAGCTGCAAGGGAACATCTACCAGTTTAGCCAGCGGCAGATTGAGCTCGTCATGGCAGCCGAAAGAGAAGATGTCTGGAAAAGCTATTACACTCGCAAGCGCAGGCGCAGCATCGAGCGCCTGTCAGGCTATCTCGACAAGATCGGATGCGACCGGATCATCGCCCTCGGGGTAGGGACCGCCCGCGAGATCGAGTACCTGCTGCGTTTCAGGACGTTTGACAGCGTGTTCTGTTCCGACCTGTCGTACACCACCCTGTGCATGGTCCCCTACCGGCTCGAACCGTGTGATCTCAAGCTGGGCCTGTTCACCTCCGATCTCTGCCACTGCCCTGTCAGAATTAAGGATATCCCCCTCCTCGTCGTGGGCGCGCTGCACCACACTCCAGACATGCACGCGGCCATCGAAGGACTGCTGGCGAACGGCTATCACAACATCCTGTTCGTCGAGCCGGCCGATAATTTTCTGCTCCGCGGCCTGGCCAGGCTGGGGCTGGCCAGGCGAGAAGAATATTCGGGCGTAAAGCCCGGCCGGCTCGAGCTGGGTAGGCTCCGCACCTTGAGCCGGCAGTACGGCTACAGTTTGGCTGTGGCGACGGCGTGGGTCTTTCCAGATGATTATTATGCCAGGATATTCGGACGCGTCCGAGGCTTTCAACGTCTTTTTTGCCTCGCCGTGGATCTCTTGTCTACCCTGACAAACCTGGCCAAGTTCGGCAACAGCGCGATCGTCCACCTCCAAAAGACGTAGAGACGTAGCAGTGCTACGTCTTTACCACCACCCTCCACTTGGCCACCAGGGTTGTATAATAAGGATAAACCTTAAAAGGGAGAATCACCCATGCCAGATCACATCATCGTCCGCGGCGCGCGGCAGCACAATCTGAAAAACGTCACGCTCGAGATCCCCAAGAACAAGCTCGTCGTCTTGACCGGACTGTCCGGCTCGGGCAAGTCCACGCTGGCGTTCGACATCCTGCACAAAGAGGGCCAGCGGCAGTACCTGGAGTCGATGGGCTTTGTCACCGACTATTTGAGCAAATCCAAGATCGACGCGATCGTGGGGCTTTCACCCTCGATCAGCGTCGACCAGCACCTCACCAACCGCAGCCCACGCTCGACCGTCGGCACGGCGACCGAGGTGTACACCTATCTGCGCGTGCTCTATGCGCGGATCGGTCACCGCCCCTGCCCAAGCTGCGGGGCAGACATCCCCCCATCTTGCGAGCTGAACGGCAACGGCGAGTGGGACGACGAGCCGGACGAGGGCGAGACGCACGAGACGCTCGACGCGGGCAGCTTTTATCCCTGCCCCCACTGCGGGGCGCTCGTGCCGGAGCTGGGGATGGCCTGCTTTTCGTTCAACAAGCCGGCCGGGGCCTGCCCGACCTGTACCGGGCTGGGGGTGATGCTTCAGCCCAACCTGGAGCGTATCATCGATCCGGGGCGCAGCGTCTTGGACGGCGCCGTGACCATTTGGGACGATTGGCACGTCAATTACAATTCCAATATTCTGCAAGCCGCCGGCCGGCACTATGGCTTTGACTTCGATCCGTCCGCGCCGTTCAAGACCTTTGGGCCGGTTCAGCGCGATCTCTTGCTGTACGGCGTGAACAGCCCCCAGTTTCGCCAGCATTTCCCCACCACCAAACTGCCCAGGACCGTGGGCGGGGGCCATTTCGAGGGCGTCGTCACCAACCTGCTGCGGCGTTATAACGAGCACGCCAACAATCTCGACTATCGCGAAAAGCTGGAGGCGTTCCTGTCCCCACAGCCTTGCGCGGACTGCGAGGGCAGCCGGCTGCGGCCGGAAAGCCGGCGGGTCTCCATCGCCGGCCAGACCATCGTGAGCCTGTCACATCTGCCGCTGACGGAGTTGGCCAGGTGGCTCGACCGGCTGCAGGAGGCCATATCGGCCGAAGAGTGGCTTGTGGCCGATACGATCGTGGCCGATCTGCACGGACGTATCCGTCGCTTGCTCGACGTCGGCGTGGGTTATTTGTCCATGGAGCGTGCCTCCCCGAGCCTGGCGGCTGGCGAGGCGCAGCGCCTGCGGCTGGCCTCTCTGTTGGGTTCCGGCTTGACCGGCGTGTTGTACGTCCTCGACGAGCCGACGATCGGGCTGCATCATCGTGACACCGGGCGGCTCATCCAGGTGCTGCGCCAACTGCGCGACCTGGGCAACACCGTGCTCGTCATCGAGCATGACCTGGACGTGGTGCGCGCCGCCGATTACGTGATCGACATGGGGCCGGGCGCCGGGGAGGGCGGGGGGCAGGTCGTCGTGGCGGGCAGCCCCCAGCTCGTGGCGGCTAGCCCCGCCTCGATCACGGGCCGTTACCTTTCAGGCCAGGCGTGCGTGCCCATTCCGCAGCGGCGGCGGCCGGGCGATGGGAAAAGCCTGACCATCCGCGGCGCGCGCGAGCACAATCTGAAAAACATCACGGCCCGGCTGCCGTTGGGGCTGCTCGTCGCCGTGACGGGCGTGTCTGGCTCGGGCAAGTCGTCATTGATGCTCGACATCCTCGACCGGGCAGCCCGAGCGCGCTTTTACGGCGTTGGCGACCAGCCGGGCCAGCACGACGCGATCGAAGGCTGGGAGCACCTGGACAAGATCGTGACCATCGACCAGGGCGCCATCGGCCGCACGCCGCGCTCCAACGCCGCCACTTACACGGATGCCTTCACGCCCATCCGCCAGGCCTTTGCCGCCACGCCAGCCGCGCGCCAGCTTGGGCTAGAGGCCAAGCACTTTTCGTTCAACGTGCCCGGCGGCCGCTGCGAGCGCTGCCAGGGCGCCGGCGTGTTGACTGTGAACATGCATATGCTGCCCGACGTCCAGGTGCGCTGCCCGGCCTGCCACGGCCGGCGTTTCAAGCGCGAGGTGCTGGAGGTGCGTTACGGCGGCCGTACGATCGCCGAGGTCTTTGACTTGACGATCGAGGAGGCGCTGCCCCTGTTTCAAGACGTGCCGGCGGCGGCCGCTCGCCTGTCGCTGATGGTCGACGTGGGCCTGGGTTACCTGAAGCTGGGCCAGCCGGCCACCACGCTGTCGGGCGGAGAGGCCCAACGCGTCAAGCTGGCCAAGGAGCTCGCCCGCCGCGCCACCGGGCGCACGCTTTACCTGCTCGACGAGCCGACCACCGGCTTGCACGTGGACGACACCGTGCGGCTGCTGGTCGTCCTTCAGCGGCTGGTGGAGGCTGGCAACACGGTGGTGGTGATCGAGCACAACCTGGACGTGATCAAGACCGCCGACTGGGTCGTTGACCTGGGGCCGGAGGGGGGCCAGTCGGGGGGCTACATCGTCGCGGAGGGCACGCCGGAGCAGGTCGCACGGGTGCCTACCTCGCACACGGGCGCCTTCCTGCGCTGATAACGCTTCACTTTTTCAAAAGGTAACTACCTCGACAATGTTAGATTAGACATTTGTGCTAAAATCTCGCACGCACGGGGTTTCGTAGGGCAGGTTTCCATACCTGCCGCTAAGACAGCGGCTATGGAAAGCCGCCCTACAAGCTGCTCAGCCCGAAATCTAACATTGTCAAACTACTCAGCCCTATGCTTTATCCGCTAATCTGCGCGAATTTTCGCTAATTTTTAGGCACTTTTCGGCCCAAATTCGCGTTGATTAGCGT